>JAYTXQ010000001.1:0-4186 GCA_043742825.1 Caulobacteraceae bacterium
CGTAGAATCGGCTCCCTACTCGACGAATTCTCCCCAGAAGAGTGCGCAAACTACCTCGTCAATTCTGGATACGCTTCCGTATAGAGTCATCCCGCTCTAAGTGGCGGATAGCGACGTCCACCGAGCCTCATCCACCAACATGGGTTCCGAAAAGCGTACCGACGACAGCGGTGCTGGCCATGGCGAGCGCCCCCCAAAACATTACTCGGACGGTGCCGCGCAAGATCTTCGCGCCCCCGGCTCGGGCCCCCATCGCCCCAAGCACCCCTAGAAATAGCAGGGATGCGATGGCCACGGCAGGAGGCAGGATAGCGTCGGGCGCCAACAACGCCACCGCCAGCGGGAGCCCGGAGCCGACCGCGAACGAGGCGGCCGACGCCATAGCTGCCTGGACGGGCCGTGCGGCCGTCGCTGGCGAAATACCAAGCTCGTCGCGGGCGTGCGCGGCCAGGGCGTCTTTGGCCATCAATTGATCGGCGATCCTCTCTGCGAGGTCCGGTTCAATCCCCCGTTCAACGTAGATCGAGGCGAGTTCCCGCCGCTCCGAGGCTGGATTGGCAGCCAGTTCTCGCTTTTCGCGCGCCAAATCCGCAGCCTCGGAGTCGGCCTGAGTGCTGACAGAGACATACTCGCCAGCAGCCATCGACATGGCTCCCGCGACCAACCCGGCGACGCCCGTCAGAAGGATACTGCCTCGGCCTGCGGATGCTGCCGCAACCCCGATTATCAAGCTGCTGGTCGAGAGGAGACCGTCATTAGCCCCAAGGACTGCGGCCCGTAACCACCCGGCACGGTTTATCACGTGCGCTTCCGAGTGCCGTGGTGTTTGCGCCATATCCTACCTTTTGTTCCTCGCCTAAAACACGCTAGAGCCTGGAGCGTTCCCGCAGATGCTGCTCATACTTGCCGAGGACGCTGTCTTGGAGGGATCCCCGATCCCCGCCTTCAAAATTTCCTTTCGATGCGGAAAACCGGTATCCACCTTTCTGCATCTCGCTCTAACATCAGACGGACCATGGATGCAGCAGCCGGAGTCGATCCCCGAGGCGCGACGTGGCGCGGTCACGGAGGGCCCTGTCCGCTACTTTCGGCGCGGCGACAGGTCACCGATTTGAGCCAATCAGAGGTGGGGTGTCCGGGGCTCTCATCTTCCGTGTGGATGTGGGAGCTCGCACCCGGGACCCAGGACCGGATCAGGAAAATTCGCAAACAAACCAATGAAATGATTCACGTGATCCCCTGCGTCCTTAGCTCTCCGGGCGAAGAAGCGCTGCGGCCGGGATGACGCAATTGGGAGGGATGGCCGAGAGTCATCATTTTTGGCGGTTGGTATAAGACCACGGACAACCAGCCCCTCATCAGTGGTCGTGCCGTCACCATAGGCCGACGCACCGAGCCAAGTCGGGCTCGCAGCCCTCACTGACAGGCGAGGCATTCCTCGTAGTCGGTTCGCGTTTCCTCGGCCCGGGCAGCGGAGCTTTCGGCCATGTCGGCCCCGGCAAAAGCGGCGCGTTGAACAGATTTTGAGCGCAGGTAGTAGAGGCTCTTGCAGCCCCGCTCCCACGCCTGCCAGTGCAGCATGTGCAGGTCCCATTTGTCGACGTCGCCGGGCAGGAACAGGTTCACCGACTGGGATTGACAGATCTGCGGCGTACGGTCAGCAGCCAGATCGATAATCCAGCGTTGATCGATTTCAAAGGCGGTCTTGAACACCAGCTTTTCGTCATCGCTCAGACCATCCAGATGCTGGACAGAACCCTCGTTCTCCAGAATGGTTTCCCAGGTGGCGGGGGTATTAAGGCCTTTCTGTTCCAACACCTGCTCAAGGTGGGGGTTTCGCACGGCGAAGGAGCCCGAGAGGGTTTTGTGGGTGTAGATATTAGCCGGGATCGGCTCAATGCCGGCGCTGGTGCCGCCACAGATGATCGAGATCGACGCGGTCGGGGCAATCGCCAGCTTGTGGCTGAACCGCTCCATCACCCCGCGCTCAGCGGCGTCGGGACAGGGGCCGCGCTCGGCGGCGAGCAACTGGCTGGCCGCATCGCATTCGCGGCGCAGATGCTTAAACAGCCGCATGTTCCAGGACTTGGCCAGGGCGCTCTCGAACGGTACGTTCTGGCCCTGGAGGAAGGAATGAAAGCCCATCAGACCCAGGCCCACTGACCGTTCGCGGTCGGCGGCGTAGGCTGCTGGGGCCATTTCTGCGGGCGCGCGGTCGATGAAATCCTGCAGTACGTTGTCGAGGAAGCGCATGATGTCTTCGATGAAGGTTGGGTGGTCGCGCCATTCGAGGAACATCTCTGCGTTCACCGAGGAGAGGCAACAGACCGCTGTGCGATCATTGCCCAGATGGTCGGGGCCCGAATGCAGCATTATCTCGGAGCAGAGGTTGGACTGGCGCACCTTCAGGCCCAGCTCGCGCTGATGCTTGGGCAAGGCGCGGTTTACGGCGTCGGAGAAGATCAGATACGGCTCTCCGGTCTGCAGGCGTAGCTCCAGCACCTTCTGCCACAGGTTGCGGGCTTCGACGTAGCGCACCACCTCGCCGGTTTTGGGTGAGAGCAGGCCGAATTTCGCTCCGTCCCGCACCGCTTCCATGAATTCGTCGGTGATCGAGATGCCGTGGTGCAGGTTCAGCGATTTGCGATTGAAATCGCCGGAGGGTTTGCGAATTTCCAGGAATTCTTCGATCTCGGGGTGGTGGATATCCACATAGACCGCCGCAGAGCCGCGCCGCAGGGAGCCCTGGCTGATCGCCAGGGTCAGGCTGTCCATGACTCGAATGAAGGGGATGATACCGCTGGTCTGGCCAGAGCCTTTGACCTTTTCGCCGATCGAGCGAACCGAACCCCAATAGGTGCCGATGCCACCGCCGTTGGCCGCCAGCCAAACGTTCTGATTCCAGGTGCCGACGATGCTTTCCAGCGAGTCGCCCACCGAATTGAGAAAGCACGAAATCGGCAGCCCGCGTGAGGCCCCGCCGTTGGAAAGCACCGGGGTGGAGGGCATGAACCACAGCTGGGAGATATAGTCGTAGATGCGTTGGGCATGGTCGCTGTCGTCAGAAAAGGCGGTGGCGACGCGGGCAAACATATCCTGATAGGATTCACCGGGCAGCAGGTAGCGGTCTTCTAAGGTGGTGCGACCAAAGTCGGTGAGCAGGGCATCGCGCGACCGGTCGATGTCGATCTTGCGCACCAGTTGCAGATGGGGGCGTTGTTCGTCACCAAGGGCGGTCTGGATGCCCTCTGACTGAAGGATGTCTTTTACTGCCGAAACCGCCATCTCAATCCCCTGAACGAACTCTGCTGACCAGGTTCAAGTCTAAGGATCAAATCCTTACCAAAACCCTACATGTTGTGGGCAAATCACCCCCCAACCCCTGCATATGGGGTCACAGGCCGGCATCGACGTCAACGCCAGAAGCGCCGCCGACATTCTTTTTTTTGTCAACAAACCGTTAACAACTCAAGGGACCCAAACGCTTTCAAGGGGTTGCGACGCGCGACCGCAAGATGCGGGCGTTCTGCCCACATGCGCTAGGTTTAAAATGCACCTCTCGTATCGCTGGCGTCCCGCCGGCATTTTTTCCCGAACGCAGTCACCCGTGCGTCGTCAGAAAGGGCCGGCGAGACGCCGGCGCTACGAGTAAACGTCTCTCCAGATTGCTAAAACTAGCGCCCATGGGCGTTCGGCCCGCTCCTGATTACCGAGAGCCAAAACGCAAAGAGCCCGGCCTTTCGGCCGGGCTCTCGCTACGCTTTGGATTTCAGTTCGAGTGTTAGAACTGAATGTGGATGGTCGAACGACGGTTGAGCGGTTCCTTGACGCCGTCGCCGGAGTTGACGGCGGGCTCGGATTTGCCCTTCCAGCTGACATCCAGGCTGTTCGCCGGCACGCCCAAAGCCACCAGACTGTCGGCCGTGGCCTTGGCCCGACGCTCGGACAGACGTTCGTTATAAGCGACCGATCCAGAGGTATCGGTGTGACCCACGACGATCTCTTTGGTCGCATGCTGATCAGCCACATACTTGGCCGCATCCTGCAACACCACCTGAGCTTCGGGCGTGATCACGAACTGATCAAACGGGAAGTAGATGATGTAGTCGCGCGCCTCGGGAGGAGGAGGCGGTGGGGGAGGCGGGGGCGGCGGCGGAGGAGGCGGCGGGGGAGGAGGTGGGGGAGG
>JAYTXQ010000002.1:0-13299 GCA_043742825.1 Caulobacteraceae bacterium
CTCGAACCTACGACCCGCTGATTAAGAGTCAGCTGCTCTACCAACTGAGCTATGCGCCCCACGCCGAGGCCGTTGGCCTGTCCGCGAGGCGGCGGAACATAGGGGAAATCGCTTGGAAGGCAAGCGGGGTGCGGAGGCGGGAATTCGCGGGATCTCTCCCTCCCCACTTTGGGGAGGGTGGCTCGGAGCGAAGCGACGAGTTGGGTGGGGTTTGGTGCAACCTCCCAAGCGAATGTGATGACCCTGCGAGCCCCACCCTGATCGCTTTGCGATCTATCCCTCCCCATGAAGGGGAGGGAGGATTGATCGTTGCCGTCCGCTAAATCCCAGCCCCCAGATCCAATGCCGCCAGGGCTATATCGTGGGCGGCGGCCTGGGCGCTAATCCAGGCGACGAAGGCTTTGACCTGGGGCAGGCGCCCCTTGGCCTTAGGGTAGACGACGAAATAGGCGAAATCGACGTCGGTGGTGATGCCCATGGGCGCGACCAAGCGGCCGGCATCCAGGTCGTCCTGGGCCAGAGTGCGTTTAGCCAGGGCGACGCCGCGCCCGCCCACCGCCGCTTCGATCACCAGGCTGGATTGATTAAACCGGGGGCCGCGATTGCCGTCCAGGCCCTTAACCCCGCGCGCTGCCAGCCACATCAGCCAGTCAGGGCAGCTTTCATCGGCATCGGGCGAACCATCGTGGAGCAGGACATGCTTGGCCAGGTCCGAGGGCTGGTTGATCGGGTTGGCCGCCATCAGTTCGGGGCTGAGCACCGGCACCACGGTTTCGCGCATCAGGCGCACCGTCTCGAGGCCGGGATAATGGCCGGCCCCATAGCGGATGGCCATGTCGATCTCGCCGGCGGCGAAATCCACCAGCTCCATATCCGCCGACAGCCAGACATCAATGTTGGGATGCGCCGCCTCGAAACTGCCCAGGCGCGGCACCAGCCACTTGGCCGCAAAAGAGGGCGCGGCCGTCAGGGTCAGGCGGCGGCCATCTACTGGCGCGGTCAGAAGGGAAGCGGCTTCGGCCAGGCGGTCAAAGGCCTCACGCAAGGCCGGAAGGGCCATCTGGGCAGCATCGGTCAATAGTAGTCCACGCGGCGTGCGTTTGAACAGGGACCCGCCGACATAGTCCTCGAGATTCTGGATCTGTTGCGAAACCGCGCCGGGGGTCACCGAAAGTTCGTCGGCAGCCCTGGAGAAATTAAGGTGCCGTGCCGCTGCCTCAAAGGCGCGCAGGGCGTTGAGCGGTGGCAGACGCCGACGTGTCTCCATAGTTTTCCTAAACCCTAAACCAGAAGTCCTCCCCTTGCGAAATGAGCGACTCCACCGCATTTGGCAAGCTGTGATCGGTATATTTTGGCCGAAGCCCTTTTAGAGTTCCTGCACACCCCCTCGCCCCGATGCCGCATCTTCCCCCCCTTAGAAAAGCGTCCGTCGGACTGGTCGTCCTGAAAGGTCGGGCCGGTCAGGCAATGGTCAGTCGTCGCCGTGGCAACGTCTGCCTGGTGGGTGCAGGCCCCGGCGACCCGGAGCTTTTGACCCTCAAGGCGCTGCGACTTTTGCGCGGGGCCGACGTTATTGTCCACGATGGTCTGGTCTCGCCCGCAATTCTTGCGCTTGGCCGGGCTGAAGCACGCCGCCTCAGTGTTGCCAAACAAAAATCCCGCCATTCCTATTCCCAGGATGAGATCAACCGGATGCTGATCGCTTTTGCCCTTGAAGGGTTAAATGTGGTGCGCCTGAAGGGCGGCGATCCGTTCGTTTTTGGTCGCGGCGGTGAAGAACTTGAGGCCTGCCGCGCCGCCGGTATCGCCTGCGAGGTGGTACCGGGCATCAGCGCGGCCCTGGCCGCTGCGGCAAGTGCGGGCGCGCCCCTGACCCATCGCGGTGCGGCTCAGGCCGTGACCATCGTTACCGGCCATGCGCAGGACGGCAAAGTGCCTGACCTGGATTGGACTTCTCTGGCCAGGGCCAACCAGACCCTGGTGGTCTACATGGGCCTCTCCACCGCAGGGCAGATCGCCGCGCAGTTGATCCTGGCGGGTCGCTCGCCGACGACGCCGGTGCTGATCGTCGAAAATGCCAGCCTGCCGCAAGAGCGGCGCATCGCCACCCATCTGGCTGACCTGGGCGTTGCGGCCACGCTCTTAAAAGGAGCCGCCGTCCTGTTGATCGGCGAGGCCATGGCCCTGGCGCTCAGCCACAGTGCCGAGGATGCAACCGCCTCTGTGGTTCTGGAGGCTGCGCAATGAGCTTAAAAGCCCTGACTGCCAATCGTCTTACCGATGGTGAGGTGGTATTCTGGAATGCTGGCCAGTGGGTTGATCGCTTCTCCCAGTCCGAAATCTTCAATGATGACGCGGCCGCTGAGGTCGCCGAGACCGCCGCCAAAGCCCACATCACGCAACTTGTTGATCCCTATCTGATCGACGTGATCGAGGTGGAGGGCGGGCGCGTGCCGGTCAGCTACCGCGAACGCGTACGCGCCCTTGGCCCGACGAATAAGCTTGAACACGGCAAACAGGCCGAAGGGGGGGTCGAGTTTGAAGTTCTCGCCCACGCTCACGGTGCGGCCCGCTCAAAGGGACGCATCGAATTGATCCGGCGTAAGTAGGGATAAATATGTACCAGTATGACGATATTGATGCAGCAATGCTGGCCGACCGGGCGGCGGAATTCCGCGCCCAATGCGCCCGGCGTCTGGCCGGAGAGATCACCGAAGATCAGTTCAAGCCGATCCGTCTGCTCAACGGCCTGTATCTGCAACTGCACGCCTATATGCTGCGTATCGCCATTCCCTATGGCGGCCTGACCGGGGCGCAACTGCGCCGTCTGGCGCACGTAGCGCGCACCTATGATCGCAGCTACGGCCATTTCACCACGCGGACAAATCTTCAGCTGCATTGGATAAAGCTGCGCGACGCCCCCGATATTCTCGATAGCCTGGCTGAGGTCGGCCTGCATGCGATCCAGACCTCGGGCAATACCATCCGCAACCTCACCGCCGACCCGCATGCCGGGGCAACGGCCGAAGAGGTGGATGATCCGCGCGTCTGGGCCGAAGCGATCCGCCAATGGTCGACCTTTCACCCGGAATTTTCGCATCTGCCGCGCAAGTTCAAGATCGCGGTCACCGGCTCGGCCAAGGACCGCGCTGCGATCAAGGTCTATGACATCGGCCTGCGCCTGCACCGCGATGGCCCCGACGGGGATTTGAGTTTCGAGGTTCTGGTCGGCGGGGGCCTGGGCCGCACGCCCTATCTCGGCCCCAGGATCCGAGAGCGCCTGCCCGCCCGGCACCTGCTCTCCTATATGCAAGCCATCCTGCGCGTCTTCAACCGCCATGGCCGGCGAGATAATCCCTGGAAGGCGCGGATCAAGGTTCTGGTCGCCTCGCTGGGGGCAGCAGAATTCACCCGTCAGGTCGAGGCCGAATGGGAAGCTACGGAAAAATCCGCTGTCGACCTGCCCGCCACCGAATTGGCGCGCATCCGGGCCGCGTTTCGTCCTGCGGCATTTGAGACTCTTCCCCCTGTATCGACCGACTTCGAGGCAGCCAAAGCCGCCAGTGCGCATTTCGCCCGCTTTATTCGCAACAACGTCAATCCCCACAAGATCCCGGGCTATGGTCTGGTGAATGTCTCGCTAAAGGCTCCCGGCGAGACACCAGGCGACTGCTCGGCCGATCAGATGGACGCGGTGGCTGATCTGGCAGAACGTTACAGCCTGGATGAAGTGCGGGTCACCTATCAGCAGAACCTGGTCCTGCCGCACGTGAAGCTGGATGACATTCCCGCAGTATATGCGGCGCTTAAAGACCTGGGTCTGGCGACCCCGAATATCGGGCTGATCACCGACATCATCGCCTGCCCCGGACTGGACTACTGCGCGCTGGCCAATGCACGGGCCATCCCCATTGCCCAGGATATAGCGCTCAAGTTCGCCGACGAGGGTCGGGCCGAAGATATCGGCGAGCTGAACATCAAGATCAGTGGCTGTATAAACGCTTGTGGTCATCACCATGTCGGTCACATTGGTATCCTGGGTGTGGATAAAAAGGGCGAAGAATTTTACCAGTTGACCCTGGGTGGGTCGGCTGAGAACGATGCCTCTCTCGGCCAGGCCCTGGGGCCGGCTCTACCGGTGAACGGGGTCACCCCCGCCATCGACCGCCTAGTCGAGGTTTATCTGCGCGACCGCCAGGGCGACGAGCGCTTTTTGGATACCTTTCGTCGCGTGGGCATGGTGCCCTTCAAGGAGGCTGTTTATGCCAACGCTGATTAAATGGAATGGTGAGCAGGCCCGTGTGGCCGGCGACGCCTTTACCCGCCTTGCCGATGATCAGGATATCCCTGCCGGCGATCTGATCATTTCAATGGCGCGGTTTCAGGCCGAGGGCGAAGCCTTGTTGGGCGAAGGCCGCCGTGTTGGCGTCGAAGTGGCACCCGGCGAAGCAGTCGAGGCCTTAGCCTATGACCTGCCGCGCATTTCCGTCGTGGCACTGAAATTCCCCAAGTTTCGCGATGGTCGCGGTTATAGCGCCGCGCGCATCCTGCGTGAGCGACTGGGCTTCAGTGGTGAAATCCGCGCCGTCGGCGATGTTCTGCTTGAACAGGCGGGCTTTATGGTTCGTTGCGGTATTGACGCCTTTGAGCCGGCCGACGGCACGACTGCGGAAGACTGGACCAATGCAACCCGGCGGTTTCGCCACGTCTATCAACGCGCATCAGATGATCGGGTGCCGGCCTTCGAACAGCGCGGCGGCGGCGATACCACAGTGTTAGATCGCGTGGTGCGCCCAAACGTTCTCGCCCCCAGCCTCGATGCACAGCTGCGGGATGCGACTCCGCAGGCGATTCTGAAAACCGCTATCGATATGTTCGCTGATCGCCTGGCTCTGGTGTCCTCTTTCGGAGCGGAGTCGGCGGTGTTGCTACACATGCTGTCGCAGATTAACCCGGACGTCCCGGTGCTGTTTCTCGATACAGGCATGCTGTTTGGCCAAACCCTGGACTATCGCCAACAGCTGGCAAAGAGACTGGGCCTGACCGATGTGCGTAATTTACGGCCCCGCTTCGAAGACCTGGCGACCAATGATCCGGGAACGGACCTTTGGAAACGCGATATCGAAGGTTGCTGCCATATCCGTAAGGTCAAGCCCCTGGATGCTGCCCTGGGAGGCTTTGATGCCTGGGTGACGGGGCGCAAACGCTTTCACGGCGGCGACCGCCTACGTGTGCCAGTGGTCGAAACAACTGACTTGCACACCAAGTTCAACCCGTTAGCCAATTGGGATAAGGCGACGCTGGATGCCTATGCGGTGCTGCACGATCTGCCGCCCCACCCTCTGGTGGCCCAGGGTTATCCCTCAATCGGCTGCTGGCCATGCACATCACCGGCGGACTCTGGCGGCGACGTGCGCGCCGGTCGGTGGGTGGGTTCACAGAAGACCGAATGCGGCATACACACCGCCCACGCGCCGGGCATCGCAACCTTCATGGGCGGAGATATCTGATTCGCGCCAGCGACCTGCCGCAAAACACCAATCGCCAAAAAGCCTGAGCCACCACATGTCTGATGCCGCCACCGCCGTCGCCCCGGCCAAAGCCCGGGGCGCGTTTTATGTCGAAAAGGTCACCTGGGTGCACCACTGGACCTCGACCCTGTTTTCTCTGCGCACGACCCGCGATCCGGGACTGCGCTTTGCCAGTGGCCAGTTCGTCATGCTCGGCCTTGAGATGGCGGGCAAACCGCTGCTGCGCGCCTATTCCATCGCCAGCGCTGCTTATGACGAAGAGCTGGAGTTCTATTCGATCAAGGTTCAGGACGGCCCCCTCACCTCGCGGCTGCAAAACGTCAAGGTCGGCGACGAGGTTCTGGTCGGGCGCAAACCCACCGGCACCCTGGTCCTTGATGGCCTGAAACCCGGGCGCAACCTTTATTTGTTGGGGACGGGCACAGGACTGGCCCCCTTTCTCAGCCTGGCCAGAGATCCGGACGTCTATGAGCGCTTTGACAAGGTGATCGTCACCCACACCGTGCGCGAGGTCGCCGATCTCAGCTATCGCCAGTTCCTGTCGCACGACCTGCCAGCCGACGAACTCCTGGGTGAACTGGTCGCGCCAAAGCTGATCTATTACCCCACCGTGACGCGGGAACCTTTCCAGACTGAGGGCCGGATCACCGATCTGATTTCGTCGGGCAAGATCTTCGACGATATTGGCCTGCCGCCGCTGGACCCCAGTCGCGACCGCCTGATGCTTTGCGGCGGTCCCTCCGTCCTGACCGACCTGAAAAACCTGTTGATCGGCCGGGGCTACGAAGAAGGCTCCCTCGCCAACCCCGGCGACTTCGTCCTCGAACGCGCCTTCGTCGAGACATAGATTTTTTTCCGCAGATTACGCAGATTTAGGCAGATGCGTTGGTGATTTGGCGGGCGAAGTCCATAAAACTCAAACGCGCGATTTAATCGCCCGCAGCGCGAGACCAAGAGCATATCTACCTAAATCTGCGTAATCTGCTGAAAAATCCTTCACTCGGTTCATCCGACTGTCACACGCACGAGCCAACATGCCATAAGAGACGCAACGGGAGACAGCGAATGAAACGCGTAATTGGTCTTGGCTTGGCAACCATCAGCCTCGCAGGCTTGGGGATAGCGGCTGAGCTGACGCCGACGGGACAGACGATTACCCCCACCGCCGCGCCGGGCGCGCGGTTCGAGGCGCTTAACCCTGATTTGCCCGGCGATCCGGGCTTCACTGCAGGACAGGCATCGGCCATGGCGCTGTCACCCGATGGTAAGACGCTGCTGGTCATGACCAGCGGTTTCAACCGCACCTATGATGACGCTGGAAAGTTCATCGCTGAGCGATCAAATGAATATGTCTTTGTTTATGACGTTTCAGGCTCGCTACCGGTCAAACGACAGGTGGTTCAGATCGCCAACACGTTTCTGGGCCTCGCGTGGGCCCCGGCGGGGGATCGGTTTTTTGTTTCCGGTGGCGTCGATGACAATGTGCGTGAGTATCTGGGCTCGCCTGGAGTGTTTAAAGCCGGACGCGTCTTCCCCCTCGGCCACAAAGCGGGCTTAGGCTTGGCGGTCAAACCGCAGGCTGCGGGTCTGGCCATCAGCCCAGATGGCAAGCGCCTGCTGGTGACCAATATGCAGAATGACTCGGTCAGCCTGATCGATCTGGGCACCGGCGCGGTTAGCGAACAGGACCTGCGCCCTGGGCGGATCGACCCAGCCAAACGGGGCCAGGCGGGCGGAACCGTCCCGCGTGCCGTCGCCTGGACTGACAACAAGACGGCCTATGTTGCCAGCCAGAGAGACCGCCAAATCATCGGCTTGAATATCCAGGCCAGTGCGATCACGGTGGTCAGCCGCATCGCTGTTCGCGGCCAGCCAAACGCCCTGTTGCCAGCCAGAGGTCATCGATTGTTTGTCGCCGCCGATAATACCGACGCGGTCGAGGTCATCGACACCATCGCGGGCAAAATTGTTCAGCATATCCCGACCTCCGCCCTCAGCGATCCACGTCTGGCGCGGCTGGGTGGCGCAGGCTCAAACGCCCTGGCCCTGTCGCGCGACGGCGGCACTTTGTTGGTCAGCAATGGCGGTGAAAACGCAGTCGCGCTCATTCGCCTTGGCCCAACCGGCAGCAGCACCAAAGTTGCTGGCCTGATCCCTACCGGCTGGTATCCGACGGCTGTGGCAATCGGCGCGGATGGGAAAACCATCTTTGCAGTCAATGGCAAGAGCAACAGCGGGCCCGCGCCCCTCACCTGTCGCACCAATCTGATGATTACTCCCGCCAGCCAAAACGCCTGTGTTGGGGCCAATCAATACGTGTGGCAAAAGGAAAAGGCCGGCTTGCTCACCTTACCGACGCCGGGCCCGCAACAGCTTGACCGATTGACCGCTCAGGTGGCCTCGAACAACCACTGGCAGGCGACACTGCCCGCCGAAGATCAGGCAAAGCTGGCGTTTCTCAAAGCTCACATCCACCACGTCATCTATGTGGTAAAGGAAAACCGCACCTATGATCAGGTCCTGGGCGATCTGGAAGTGGGAAATGGCGATCCGGCCCTGACCGTGTTTCCCAAAGCCATGACCCCCAACCAACACGCCCTGGCCCGGCAATTCGTCGATCTGGACAACTTTCTCGATAGTGGCGAGAGCAGCAATACCGGATGGAACTGGACCGTCGCAGGTCGAACCAACGACTATACCGAGCGCGAAGCCCCGGTGAACTATGCCGACCGCGGCATGCAATATGACCAGGAAGGCACGAACCGAAACGTCAACGTCGGTTTCGCCACGACAGCCGAGCGCCTGAGAGCCAACCTAGTGGGACCGCACGACGACGACGAACTGCCTGGTACAGCGGACGTCGCTGCACCCGACGGGCCGGACGCCGATAACGGGCACGGCTATATCTGGGACCAAGCGCTGAAGGCAGGCTTAAGCGTGCGCAACTGGGGCTTCTACGGTGACTTGGTGCTCTACTCCGATAAGACCGGACCGGCACGGATCCCGCGCCTGCGTGAGCCTTGGAAGACAGGAGTCAAGGTCTTCACCCCGGCCAATGCCTCGCTTATGGCGATCAGTGATCCCTATTATCGCGGCTTTGATCAGGGCTTTCCCGACTATTGGCGCTTCAAAGCCTGGGAGCGTGAGTTTGACGGCTTTGTCGCCGCCGGCACCGCGCCCAATCTGATGATGGTGCGCCTGCCGCATGACCATACGGGTGACTTCGCCGAGGGCATTGACGGGATCAACAGCGTCGAGACCGAGCTGGCCGACAACGATTATGCCGTGGGCCTGCTGGTGCAAAAAGTTGCCGAAAGCCCTTTCGCTAAAGACACTCTGGTCCTGGTCATCGAAGACGACGCTCAGGACGGCCCTGACCATGTCGACTCCCACCGCTCTATCGCCTTTGTCGCCGGTCCCTACGTGAAACAGGGGGCCGTCGTCTCGCACCGATATGACACTGTCAATCTGCTGCGCACGATCGAGGTGGTTCTGGGCCTGGAGCCCATTGGCCTGACCGATGCCCTGGCGATGCCTATGGCCGACGTCTTCGACACCACTAAGCCCGACTGGAGCTTCAAAGCGCAGGTTCCCGGCGTCCTTCGTACAACCACCCTGCCCTTGCCCCCGGCAGCCGTCGCCACAGCCGGCTGTCCCGCGCGCTCAAGAACCTACTGGGCCCACGCCATGGCCGGCCAGGACTTTAGCTCTGAGGATCGCCTGGACACGTCGGCCTTCAACCGCGCCCTCTGGCGAGGCCTGAAGGGCGAAGCGCCCTATCCCAAAACCCGACTAGGCCAGGATCTGCGGCAAAACCGAGCCGCTCTGCTGGCTAAGGTGGCCGCAGGCTGCTGATCGAGGGGCAACCTCGCTCCCCTCCCTCCCCTTTATGGGGAGGGTGGATTCGAGCGCAGCGAGAAGACGGGTGGGGCGTGCCCCGCGACGTCGCCTCGGTAGTGATCCCACGAGCCCCACCCTGATCGCTTCGCGATCTGTCCCTCCCCAAAAAGGGCAGGGAGGTATGATTGCTAAGCCACGACCTGCGTCATCACGGCACCGATCTCATTGTGAATCACCAGGTCGGCGAAACGGTCTTGGTCGGTGGGCTCGCGGTTGAGGATGGCAAGGCGCGCGCCGTTCTCTCTGGCCAGCAGGGAAAATCCTGCCGCAGGATAGACCACCAGGGATGAGCCAATGACCAGAAACAGGTCGCAGGCCAGGGTCGCCGCCTGCGCTCTGGCCATTGGCACGGCGGGCATGGGCTGGCCGAAGGAGATCGTCGCGGTCTTCACCAGGCCGGCGCAGTCGCGGCAGACGGGGATGACGGAGCGCTCGACAAAGGGGGACTTCAGGTCGGCCAGCTCATGGCGCAGACCGCAATCCAGGCAGGTGGCATAGCTGGCGTTGCCGTGAATTTCGACAACGCAGTCGTCGGGCACACCGGAATCCTGGTGTAGATTATCGACGTTCTGGGTAATCACGCAGCTGACTTTGCCGGAGTGGACCAGAGCAGCCACAGCCAGATGACCGGCATTGGGGCTGGCCCCCACCCAGCCGGCCACGCCGGAAAACACCCGGCCCCAGGCTTCGCGGCGTTTGGCTTCGCTGGCGACAAAATCCTGGAAATAGATCGGTTTCATCTGGCTCCACACGCCGCCGGGACTACGAAAATCCGGAACCCCGGACTCAGTGGATATGCCGGCACCGGTGAAGACGACGACATTGCGCGCCGCCGCGATGATCGCCGCCAACCCCGCCGCACCGGCCATGCTCAGGGGGCCGAAAGCTTTGCACTGCGCCCGGCCAGATACAGCCCCAGCAACAGCACCGCGAAGGGCAGTAACGACAGCAGATCAGCGTTGGGGCCGGCGAAAAACGGATTGTTCGCTGTCATCTGGGCGGTAATCTGGTCGTTGAAATGGCTGAGCGCGCCGGCGACGAAGGCGATGCCGATCCCGGCTATGGCTCCGCCTGCGATATAGCCCGAAGCCACCAATACCCCTGGGCTCTTGTCCCCCTCGGCGACCAAAGCCTCTTCACTAAGGTTTCTGCCCTTCAGCCGACGCCTCAGGCCCGCGTCCACCAGCCAGCGCACAGCGCCGCCGATAAACACCGGTGCGGACGAGGATATCGGCAGATAGACCCCCACGGCAAAGGCGAGCGAGGGAATGGAACACATCTCCAGCACCACCGCGATCATCGCCCCCAGAATGACCAGCGTCCAGGGCAGTTGCCGATTGAGAATTCCCTTGATGATATAGCTCATCAACGTCGCCTTTGGCGCAGCGAACTTATTCACCGAACTGCCGTCCGGTCGCAGGCGATAGGCCCCATTGATCCCCGGATCGGCGAGATAGGTGGGGGTGCCTGATGCGTCCACCAGGTAGCGGCCAGGGGGGCCACCGACAGTATCGATTTTCTGCCAGACCCTGTAGCTGGCTGCATCATCGCGGGCCTGGGGCCCCTTAATATGGTCCGCAGGCAGAGTAACCAGAACGCTTTGCGGTACCCGCCATGTCGGCATCGGCAGCTGCACGTGGGCCGCCGGCGGGGCCTTCGGACCGATAGGAACATAGACGGTGGCCGCATCGTTGAGCGCCAGGAGGATCGGTCCCAAGACGATGGCGGAAGCTGCGGCCCCGACAAGGATGGCGATCTGCTGCGAGCGAGGTGTCGCTCCGATGAGGAACCCGGTCTTCAGGTCCTGGGATGTCGTCCCGCCGTTGGAGGCGGCGACACAGACGATGCCGCCAACGGAAAGTGCCGTGACATAATAGGTCGGACCGGTCCAACCCAAGGCCAGAAACAACAGACATGTCAGCAAAAGCGTCGCCACCGTCATCCCTGAGATGGGGTTGGAGGACGAGCCGATCTGTCCGGTCAGCCGCGATGAGACGGTGACAAAGAGGAAACCGAAAAGCACGATGAGCACGGCGCCGGCAAGGTTCATGCCCAGGGAGTGGGCGATCAGGATTACCCCCATCAAAACCACCAGCCCCACGCCGACAAATCGTGGAGACAGGTCGATATCGGTGCGGGCCACTGCCGTCGCGGACGCATCGCGACGCCGGGTCCGCCAGTCGCTGACACCACCAACGAGGCCACGCCAGATCATCGGCAGCGAGCGGACCAGGCTGATGATGCCGCCGGTGGCCACCGCGCCGGCCCCGATATAAAGCACGTAGGCACCGCGAATATCATTCGGCCCCATCTGGGCAATGGGCACAGTTCCTGGCGGCAGAATGACCGACGAGGCTCCGCCAAAAAACCGTATGGCCGGGATCAGCACCAGATAGGCCAGCACCCCGCCTGCCGCCATTGTGGTAGCGATTTTCGGGCCGATGATATAGCCGACACCCACCAGCTCTGGAGAAATCTCCGCCGCGATCGACCCCGCCGCCAGGGGCGCGCCGAAGACTTTTTCCGGTGTGTCCTTCCACAGTTTGAACGCCGACATCGCCAGTTTGTAAATCAGCCCGCCACCAAATCCGGCGAAGATCGCGCCCGCACCCGACGATGCGCCGACCCGTGCGGCGGCAAGCTCATGCTCATCCAGACTCATCTGGCGTTCTTCCGCTGTCGCCCCAGCTTTAAGCACCTCGGCGCAAGCGGTTCCCTCTGGATATTTGAGTACCCCATGCTGGGCGACGATCAACGCCCGTCGCAGCGGTATCATCATCAATATGCCCAGGAGCCCGCCCAGCATCCCAACCAGCATCACCCGGCTGATCTCCAGCTCAAAGCCCAGGATCATGATCGCCGGCATAGTCACCCCGATGCCAAAGGCGATAGATTCGCCCGCTGAGCCTGCGGTCTGGACGATATTGTGTTCCAGGATCGACACCTGGCGAAAACCAAGACGATGGGCGAGGCGAAATAGGGTCAACGAGATCACCGCGACAGGGATCGACGCGGAGACCGTCAGGCCCACTTTCAGCACCAGATAAAGCGAAGATGCCCCGAAAACGACGCCGAGCAGTGCACCGACGATCAAGGGGACAGGCGTCAGCTCCGCAAGTTTTGCCGCCGCCGGTATCAGCGGCCGAAAACGCGGTGCTGTGGGCACCAAACCATTCACTACAGCCACACTTTACCTCAGCCACCACGTCTTCAGATCTGAAAGCATAGCCCGGTCCGGCGTGGCAGAAAAGTCCGTAGATATCGGCTCACCAGTGTCATCCGAAACCCGGCTAGAGCGGGACTGGCACGGTTTCCGGCGAGCCTGCGCTTGGGCGGTTACACTCCTGTGTCTCTCCTGGGGTTCGACAACCGTTGCGAGGCGACTGCGGCGGGACCCAATTCAAACGCGTCAAGGGAATACTGTTCCTGTCAGCCCATTTCCGGAAATGTGTTCGGCGGCGGGAGCTTCGTTCCCACCGTAAATCACCGTTAATTACGGTGCCGAAGCGGTGGGAGCCGAAAACAACAGGGCCTCGACCTCCGCCAGCAGCGCGCGCTCGGCGCCCCCGCCGCCGACCACCACGCGGATGCAATTGAGCTTTGTCCGCACATCCGAATTGGAGGCTTCGTCCACAACCGAGGGGGCGACGGTGCCGTCACGCGGGACCATGCGGCCGAGCAGTCCGGCGTAGGCCGGGGGATGGTCCCTTATGAGGCGATCAAGGATGGAGTCGCTGTTGCGTTCGAAATGTTCGAGGATGCCCATGGCGATCTTGGCGGACGTGCGACCCCGGGCACCAAACGGTCGACCGGAATTGTCGAAGCCAAAACGACCGGCGTCATCGCGACCTGCGGGTGAAGAGGAGTT
>JAYTXQ010000003.1:0-4704 GCA_043742825.1 Caulobacteraceae bacterium
ATTGACACCGATGCGATCAGGTTTTGTGGGGCCAGCTATTTTGGCAAGGCACAGGCGAGGCTTCGACCGTGCAGGCGACAGGTGGCTGCGATCGCATCATTGACGTCATAGAGTCGCCCCGCCCAATCGGCACCGTCGCGATCGAAGACGAAATAGCCAAACCGGCCCATGGTAAAGGCCTTGGCGGTCAGACCATCGACTGTGACATCCCCAGACGCCGCTGCGGCAATATCGTTGGGGGCCATCAGGTCGCCGCCGTCGCCGACCACCAGTTGCGCCGGCCGTGACGGGCCAAAATCCAGGCTGGCGAAATTGTGCACGTGCCCGGATAGAACAAGTTGCACGCGGCCAAGATCGCGTTTGCGCACGGCGCTGCGCTCGGTGGCGTTAACGACACCGTCACTGAGCAAATTAGCCAGGCGCACACTGTTCCAGATCGGCCGGTGCGTGATGATCCAGACCGGCGCTGCGTGGGGTTTGGGGCTAAGATCGCCCAGACGCTCGGCGAAGGCCCTTGCCAGGTCGAGAGCGTCAAACACATCGTCGGTATCGGCACTGTCGACGTCCAGAAGCGTCGTCCCGCCGATGTTCACAGCAAAGCTGGCACTGGCCGAAGGGCAGGTGCGCATCATCGGCGCGGCATCGAACAGGCGAAACCACCCAGCCCCGCCCCGCTTGCAGTCTTCATGATTGCCCCGCGTCATCACCCACGGGGCAGCTGCCAGCAGCGGCACCGCAGGATCGAAAACCTCGGCTTTCCAGGTTGGCCACTTGTCGCCAAAAGGGCTGCCGGTGCAGCCTCTATTAGCAGCTGGGCAGGGGGTCTCACGGTAATAATAGTCCCCAACATGGATCACCAGATCTGGCTTGCGTCGTGCAGCCAGGGTGGCAATCCGGGCAAACGGCCAGCCGGTAGGATCATTACAGCTCTGCACCGTCGCGCCCTTTAGCCGACACCCGGTATCGCCGATGATCACCAGGCGGTTGGGGCGGGGTTTTGCCAGGGGCAAAAGCGTCCCGGCCAGGGACACACGTCGTGCGCCCTTGGGCAGTAAGACCTGGCAGACCCGGTTGGCGAAGGCGTCCGATGGTGCCGCCCGTTGGCTCATGGCCAGATGCTGCGAATCCACCGTGAGCGCCGGACAGGTAGCCTCTGTGGTGACCAAGCGCGCCTGCGCCCCAGCCGTGGTCATTTCTACCCAAGCCTGGTGGGTTGCAGTCGCAGGACCTGATACGAACACGTTGAGGATCAAAAGCGCTGTGGCGAAACGGATCATGGTCGGGCGGCTCCTGGTGGCGGCATGGTGATATCATGCCTAAGTGACGTGGCAACTAATCCAGCAGGCATCGGGAAGTTGTCGACATTCACATTCGGTTCAGGGCGGTGGCGATAGGAAACCCCGACGCTCACCGGGTTTGGCCTCATGTCGCTTTCGCATTGCAGCATTAAATTGACGTTTGGGATCCAGGTCGTTATTCCGTCCCGCGCTGATCCTTGGGGGGTCGAGAGTTGACGTGAACGTGATCAAGATAACATCTGCATTAGCTGTCACCCTTATCGCTTTGATGACTGCTGGCGTGGTGCAGGCGGGCGTGCTTGACATCGCTGTCACCGGTGTAACTCAGGCGCGCGGGCACATCCACGTGGATCTGTGCACAAAAGATACCTTCGTCAACCCGAAGAAGACCTGCCCTTACAGTGGCACTGCACCGGCGGTCCTGGGTGCAACCCTTGTCAGGATCGCGGACGTGTCGCCCGGTGACTATGCGGTGCAGGTTTTCCATGATGAGACCGATACTGGCGTCGTGCACCAGAACGTCCTGGGTATCCCCAGAGAGCCTATCGGCTTTTCCAACGATGCGCCTTTGCACCTGCGGGGGCCACGCTTTCAGGAAGCGACCTTCTCGGTTGGCCGCGAAGCCAAGCGCATCACTCTGCGCCTGCGTCATCTGCTGGGCGGACATTGATAACCAGTAGAGAAGACCCGCTTTACGTTCCGGTCACTCTGGGTAGTTAGATCGGGGTCGCCCTTACCCTTTGCGGAGAGGCTCCACGGCCCCTCATCCGACCCGAACACCCGTTCACCATATCTCCGGCCTATCCACCCTCGTGGGAGCAGGTGCGCCCCCGCAGGAGGTTCGGATGAGGGGGCGCGCAGCGCGAACGCGGCGTTGAACCTGCAAGCAAGGTCGTCGTGAACTTCCACCGCCCATCTACAAGATCCAGCTGTAGCCGGCCCCTGCCCCACATCGCAGTGCCGATCGCACCGTCGATGCCATCGGATGGATTGGCCATCAGAGTGGCGGGGAGGTTTTCGTAAAGCTCGCCGGCCATGGACAGGGCGCGCAGACGCAAAGGGCGCAGCCCGGCGGGCCCTGCCTGCGCGAGCTGTGTTGCCAAACCTGTTGTCCTCAGACGGAAAAGGCCAGAGCGGGCGATATGGCCATCGGAAATCGCCGCAGGGATCACCGGGACACCGCCCAATTGGGTCAGGGGAAGGCCGCCGCGCAACCGGTGCTTTGAAAGGCTAAACCGGCAGGGGGTGAAGTTGATGTCCAGAGTATAGCCGGCGAGGGCATCGACGCCCAAGATGCCGTTGATCGTGGTGTCAAATTTGCCGGTGATATCGCCAAGGTTGGCGATCTGCACCTGTCGGATGTTCCGGGTCCCGGCCAAACGCAGAGGCGCGGTGGTGGTGGGGGTGAGGATATCGTGGGCCTGGGCCTGATCGCTGTTGATTCGGCTGACCGGGGCCGCAAGGTCGACGACGAAATCGCCACTGATCTCGCCAAACGCCGCAGAAACGACCAAGGCACCCTGGTCGATCCAGCACTGCGCGGGTGCCGCCGCGAGGGGGCTGGCGGCAGCGAGGACGATCAAGGCAAAGCTTGCGGCACGGATCATGTCTTGACCATAGCCAAGGGCGCGCGGCTCGGCGATAAGGTGCGGGAAACTTGGGCGAAAAAGGATGAGCGATGGCGGGTTGGGTCTTGGGCGTGATTGGAGGTTCAGGGGTCTATGAGATCGAGGGCTTGGTCGATGCAAAATGGACACGCATAGACAGCCCCTTTGGTGCCCCGTCGGACGAGGTTCTGATCGGGACCTTGGGCCAGGTGAAGCTGGTCTTCCTGCCCCGCCACGGTCGCGGACACGTTTTGCCGCCCACCGACGTCAATGCCAGGGCGAATATCGATGCGCTCAAGCGGGCCGGCTGTACCGACATTCTGGCCTTGTCGGCGGTGGGGTCCTTACGTGAAGCCCTGGCCCCCGGCGATTTTGTCGTCGTGGACCAGTATATTGATCGAACGTTCGCCCGCGAGAAGAGCTTTTTCGGACCCGGCCTTGCGGCCCATGTCTCCATGGCCCACCCGGTCTGTCCCAGGCTCTCCACTCTGGCCGCCAGCGCAGGACGGGCCGCTGGCGCGCGGGTTGTGCAAGGCGGCTGTTACCTGGCAATGGAGGGGCCGCAGTTTTCCACTAGGGCCGAGAGTGAGCTTTATCGCTCCTGGGGCTGCGATGTCATTGGCATGACCAATATGCCCGAAGCCAAGTTGGCCCGCGAGGCGGAGCTGCCGTATGCGTCCGTCGCCATGGTCACCGACTATGACTGCTGGCGGGAGGATCACGAACATGTCGAGGTGGCCCATATCCTTGAAGTCATGCAGGCCAATTCGGGTAAGGCGCGGGACCTAATCCGCAGGCTGGCTATCGCCCTGCCTGCCGAGCGCGCAGCTTCGCCTATCGATACCTGCCTGGACGGGGCATTGATCACTGCCCCCGCCGCCCGCGATCCGGCCATGCTGGCCAAGCTATCGGCCATCGCCGGCCGCGTTTATTGAGAGACGTTGCATGAACCTTATCGACCATGTTCGCACCATCCCTGACTATCCCAAGCCGGGAATTCTGTTTCGCGACATCACCACCCTGCTCGGTGACGCTGCGGCCTTTCGCGCTACGGTAGACCAGATGGTCGCCCCCTATGCAGGCATGAAGATTGATATGGTAGCGGGCATCGAGGCCCGCGGCTTTATTTTGGGCGGTGCCATAGCGCATCAGTTGGGCGCCGGGTTTGTGCCCCTGCGCAAAAAAGGCAAGCTGCCGCACAAGACGCGCAGTGTCGAATATGCCCTGGAGTATGGGGTGGACGTGCTGGAAATGCATCTGGACGGCACCGATCACGGCCAGCGCGTTCTGTTGGTCGATGATCTGATCGCCACCGGTGGCACAGCGCTGGCGGCGGTTGAACTATTGTCGCAGGCGGGAGCGGAGATCATTGCCGCAGCTTTCGTCATCGATCTGCCCGATCTGGGTGGCGCGGACCGGCTGCGCCAAGCAGGGCTGGCCGTAACGGCGCTGATGGAATTTGGCGGCCATTAGCGACGGCAGTACCTCCAATCGAAACATCAGCATTGCATAAAGGTGCGGACGTGTCGTCCCTATGCATTGAGGTAATAGATTATCATATTTTTCAGTAAGTTCCTCCCTCCCCTTTATGGGGAGGGACAGACAGCAAAGCTGTCAGGGTGGGGCACGGCGACCAATTTGTTGTTGGAGAGAGCCCCACCCGTCTTCTCACTCCGCTCGAAGCCACCCTCCCCATAAAGGGCAGGGGAATCGCATATAAGTTTATAGGCTGTTGCGCTTAGGTTGGGGATCGATTCTGAGGGGCCTTCCTGATTTGGAAGGTTTACATGACTCTGATC
>JAYTXQ010000004.1:0-10149 GCA_043742825.1 Caulobacteraceae bacterium
GGTCGACACCGCAAAGCTCAAGGGCGCCAACACCTTCGACGTCATCGCCGCCGCCCTCGCCTGACTGGCAACGATCAGACCCCGTTCAAGCCCAAAAAAGGGGATGGGTAATTACTATGGGCGAGTGGCCGGGTCAAGTTGTGGGCCAATTGACCGGCGTAAAAACTGCAAAAGACCCGACTGGTCGTCAAAATCTGCCCGCACTGGCCATGGCGCGACCTGTGAGCGCCATTCCGGGGGCAGCCTTGCCCAGTCCTTTTCAGTGGTCAAAAGACCTGCGTCGAGGGCTTCGGCCCGCTGTGCCAAGGCACCTAGAATCTGGGAACTGTATCGACCATGATCGGGAAATGCGGCGAAGTCTGCGAGATCGCATCCAGCGGCAACCAACGCGCGTTCCATTTTCCATGGCTTGCCGATTCCGGCGAAGGCGAGCTGCCGCCCAGGCGGTGGAGGTGCCACTGGCACGAGGTGGGCGGTGAACACAGGTGCGGCGCCGAACATTGCCAATAGATCGGGATCAGGGGCCTCCAGGTCGGCAGGCAGAAGCAAGATCACAGCGTCGGCGCGTGCAAGGCCGGCGCTGAACGGTTCGCGCATCGGCCCACTGGGAAACACCGAGCCATCACCAAATGGCCATTCGCCATCGCGGGTCTCCGCATCGACGACAATCACAGACAAGGTTTTCTTCAGACCCGGGTTCTGGTGGCCATCATCCAGTATGATCAAGCGGGCCCCGTCCTGGATTGCGGCCAGGGCCCCCGCCGGTCGGTCGCGTGAGACCCAGATTGGTGCCTGGTTTCCCGCCATAATCGCCTCGTCGCCCACGTCGCCTGCGGTATGAAGGTTCGGATCGACCCTAAGCGGTCCTCGCATCCGACCGCCGTAGCCGCGCACCACGATGTGAGCTTGGTGCCCCAACTGCTCAAGCAGCGCTGCAAGGGCTCGGACAATCGGTGTTTTGCCCACGCCGCCCACAGTCAGATTGCCAACGCAGATGACTGGTACGCCAACATCGACGGGCCGGGCTTGGCGAATACGCGAGGCAGTCACCCAAGCCCAGATCCAGGCCAGCGGCGTTAGCAGGATCTGGGTCGTCGTCCGGGGTTTTCGGTGTCTGGCGTACCAAGACCTTGGCGTAGTCAGCCTCATCACGCCACCAAACCAAGCAGGCGATCGACTATCTCATCCAAGTCGTTATCGCGGGCCGCGACGAAGTCATGGGCGGCCATCGCAAGGTGTTGCAGGCGCGAAGACTCCATGAGCGCGATCCGCATCAGGTGCGTCACTTCCTGTGCGTCCTGAACGCGGCAAAGCCCCCCACAGCGCTGGAGCGCTTCAATCACCGGCCAGGCCTGGGTGTAAGGTCCGACCGCAAGGGGGCAATTCAGCCTAGCAGCCTCCAGAGGGTTATGACCCCCGACACCATCAACCAGACTTCCGCCCAAGATGGCCAGATCAGCCAGATGATACCAAAGGCCCAATTCGCCAAGGGTGTCGGCGATGTAGACATCTGTCACTCCTAGAATGTCTGGATTCGAAGAGCGTAGCGAGACGCGGAGCCCGACTTGACCCATTTCGCTGGCAATCTGTCGCGCTCGGCCAATGTGTCGGGGGGCGATGACGAGCAGCGCGTCACGTTTTACCTCTCGGCTTGCGGACAAGAAACACCTCGCCAGCAGAGCTTCTTCACCGGAGTGAGTGCTCGCTGCCAAAATCATCCGCCGTCCTGCAAGCTGCGCCTTGAGTCTATGAGCCTGCGCCACGTCATAACCGAGGGCTGGACCACCGAACTTGAGATCCCCCAGCCCATGAGTGGCGATCCCAATTTCGTCGAGGGCATTCGCCATCACCTGGTCTCGCACCAACAACAGACAAAAAGACTCCAGGAGGTAGCGAAAGCTGTGCGGCGCTTGTCGCCATCGCGCCAGGGTCTGCGCAGAAAATCTAGCAGAGACGAGCGCCAGCGGGATATTGCGGGCTCGGCTGTTGAGAATAACGTTTGGCCAAACCTCACTTTCAGCGAACACTGCCAGATTTGGCTGCCAATGGTCGAGAAATCGCCGCGTTGAACCTGGCGTATCCACGGGCACATACTGGTGCAAAACGCCGGCTGGCAGCCGCGTCGCCAGGATTTCGGCCGCAGCCGAAGTGCCGCTGGTGACCAGAATGGAGAGGTCGGGTCGTCGACTTCGGAGCGCCTCAATCATAGGCAGCAATGAAAGACTTTCGCCTACACTTATGCCGTGAAGCCATACCAGTGCACCGGGCGGTCGAGACAAACGCGAACGTCCCTGCCGCTCGCCGAACCGGCCAGCAGGTTCCTTACCCGCGCGAGCCCGCAATTTTAACCATAGAGAAATTAGCGGCGATCCTAACCATGAGGCCGCGCGATAGGCGAACAAAGGGAGAGGTAGGGCATTCTTGGCTCGCATAACAAAGGCGGCTTAGAGGCGAGCGAAGCGAAAGGGCATTCCACGCACTAGGATTTCTGCGCGATGCTGGACATCACGCAGGCCGCCTTCCCAGGACAAACGTGTCGTCTCAATCGAGGCTGGGTCGGCGTGGGCCGCTGGCCAAAGCGGCCCTACCATCACGAGCGCCCCGTTTGAAAATGGTAGGGGAATCTGGGCCCGATCCCACGATTTCAGGGTTATTGCCGGTGATGCGGCCAAGCCCAGCAAATAGACCGGACAGTTGGCGGCGCGGGCCAGTTTTATGGGCCCGCGTGGCAGGCTTTGGTTAGGGCCGCGCGGTCCATCGGGGGTGATCAGCATGAGGCAACCCGCCCTGATCGCCTCTGTGGCCTGGCGGAAAGCATCCCCACCGCCTTTGGTCCGGCTTGACTGCGTGGCCCCCCCAGAGCCCCGAATGGTGGGGATCGCCAGAGCTTCGACCGCCTTTGCGATGAAGTCGCCGTCCTGTGACCGTGAGATCATGACGTAACGAGATTTAGATTTCAGCAGCGAACGACATGTAATGGCCTGTGCCATGCGGCCATGCCAGAATAGTGTCACAGCACCTGCAGACGTATCAATCACCGAATCGACAACGGCTGTGTCCGTGAATGTCCACCGCATGGTTGCTGTGATCAGTTTGATATAGGCGATCACCAGGCTGGTAAGCGCTTTCTGAACGATTGGAATGCGCCATATTCCTTTCATGCACCGCCCTCAACTGATCGATCAAGGGTTTGGGTCTGCGCCAGTCGAGCGTAAAGGCCGCCCATGGCGACCAATGCATCGTGGGAGCCGGTTTCGACAATTCTGCCCTTATCGAGCACGTAGATCCGGTCGGCAGTCCGCACGGTAGATAGCCGGTGCGCGATCACAAGTGTCGAGCGGCCAGCCATCAATCGGTCGAGTGCCGTCTGGATCTGAGCTTCACTTTCCGCATCGACGGCACTGGTGGCTTCATCAAGCAGCAGAATCGGAGCATTCTTTAGAAACGCTCTTGCCACCGAAATCCGTTGCCGTTGGCCGCCAGACAGTCGCATTCCGCCCTCACCAACAATAGTCTGATACCCTGCGGGGAGGGCTTGAATGAAATCATGCGCGGCTGCGGCTTGGGCTGCGGCCTGAATCTCCATCTCGGAAGCGCCTTGTCGGGCATAGGCGATATTCGCGGCGATTGTATCATCGAAGAGAAACGGCTCCTGGGTTACCAGCGCGATATTATTCCGCAGCGATACGGTCGTAACCTGGCGGATATCCTGGTCATCTATTGCCACGCGCCCATGGCTGACATCATAGAAACGCGGAATGAGGTTGAGCACAGTCGTCTTGCCTGCACCGGACGGGCCAACGAGCGCGATCCGTTCGCCGCGATGCACCTCAAGGCTAATGTCTTCGAGGGTAGAGGCCACACCGGCGTAGGAAAATGAAACATTGGTGAAGCGGATGGTTCCCGTCCGACAGACTAACGGTCTCGCTCTGGCTTGGTCCCGAACCTCGGGTTCGATGTCCAGGACCGCAAACAGACGGCGACTTGCGGTAAGGCCCTGGGCCAGCATGCCAGGATAGTTGGCCACCTGGCGTAGAGCTTGACCCGCCTGCAACAGGGCGGCGAAGAAAGCCACAAAGCCCCCGACGTCCATATGGCCGAGCGACGCCTGCCACCCCTCATAGACCAGCACGCACGCGACAACGAGGGTCATCAGGGTTTCAGAAATCGGCGCTGCTCTTGCCCTCGCGTTGTCGCCGGCCAGAATGAAACTCTGTCGTCCGGCGACAGCTCTGGCTACCCGGTCGGCTTCGTAGGACTCATTGTTTTCCATTTTTACCACCCGGACACCGTCCAGACTTTCCATCACGGTGGTTGAGAGTGCGGACGTGGCTTCCATCGCCCCGCGGGCAGCTCGGCCCGCGTGGCGGGAGAAACGCCGCAATGCCACTGCGACGACAGGACCAGCCAGGAAGACAAATAGACTCAGACGCCAGTCGGTGAGGAACATCACCACAGCCATGGCGACCAGCGTCAGAGATTGCTGAGCCAGGCTGACCAGGCCGCTGGTCGCAGCTTCACGGATCAGACCAGCATCGTAGAGCATTGACGAGACCCACGCGCCTGTGTGGGTGGCCCGCAAGCGGGACATGTCTGCCCGCACCAGTGTATTGAAAAGGCGTAACTGAATGTCGCCAACAACGCCGTTACCGATCCGATTGACCAAAGTCGATTGCCCGATTTGTACCGCGCCCTTGATGATCGCCAGAGCGCCGAGCACAATCGCCAACTGAATAAGTGAGCGGTACTTGTGCGCCACTGCAGCGCGGGACACATTCGGACCGCGCGACAGCTGTGCGATCGAACTCAGGTCGTTCATTGCCGGTTGCAGGAGTTTAACCAAAGTACCGGTAAGGATCGCGAACACGATTGCACAACCGATGGTCGCGAGCAGGCTACGCCATCGCGGCCAGAGGTAAGTTCCAGCCACACGGCGCACGACCCGAGCGTCTTTCGAACCCTGGCCGAGGTCAGCGTCTGGCATTAGCGATCTGGCCTCGGTCGAAGCGCGGACGACCACGCGCCGCGCGTCATGATAGAGTTTGCGGGAACGCCGCCTACTTCTTCATAAACCCGCCGTATTTGGCGGTGAAACGAGATACTCGACCGCCGCGATCGATGAGGTGCTGGTTGCCCCCGGTCCAGGCCGGGTGGGTCTTGGGGTCGATGTCCAAGTTCAGCTTCGCCCCCTCTTTTCCAAAGGTGGATCGCGTCTGATAGCTCGTCCCATCAGTCATTGTGACCGTGATGAAATGATAATCGGGATGAATGTCTTGTTTCATGGCTGGGTTACGACGGCTTGAGCGAAAGGGGGCACCGATGGGTCGGCGTCAAGGGCTTACAGTTGAAGCTTTTGATTAGGAGCGGTCGGCTATACACGAGGCGGTTGTCATGTGGCAAGGGTTCAGGATGAGCGACGTTGAAACGCCAGTTTTAATATCGGCGCACGCTGGAACAGGCGTCAGCGTCCCTGAGGGACCGGGACTGGCATCGCCTCGAGCCAGAAACTTGCGATCCCTGCGCACTCTACTGCCGTTTATCAAGGCCCACGGGATTGATGCGATGGCGGCGGCTGCGTTCCTGATCATTTCGACCAGCGCGACGATTTCAATTACCTACGCAGCGCGACTCTTAGCAGATCGCGGAATGGGCTCGCACTCGAGCTCCGAAATCAGTCGATATTTCCTCGTATTTGCAGGCGTCGTCTTGGTTCTTGCGATATCAACAGCAGGACGGTTCTATTTCATCACTCGATTGGGTGAGAGGGTGGTCGCTGATCTGCGCATCGCGGTGTACGGGCATGTTCTGACGTTAGATCAAGCCTATTTTCTTAAGACCCGCACCGGTGAGGTTCTCTCCTCCTTGACCACCGACCTCAGTATCGTCGAAACCATGCTTGGCTCGTCGGTATCAATCGCGCTTCGCAATCTATTGACCCTGGTTGTCTCCCTGGTGGTTCTGGCGGTGGTAAATCCGCGACTTACCGGTTTCGTCGTGGTGCTCGCAGCGGGTATATTGGTGCCGTTGATACTCGCCGGACGGCGGGTGAGGCGCTTGTCATCGCAGGCGCAGGAGAGTTTCGCGCAGGCTATTGGCTATGCGGGTGAAACCCTTGACGGTCTGGACACAGTTCAGGCGTTCGGTCGGGAAGCAACGGCCGCACAACGGTTCAAGCTCGCAGTTGATACCGCCTATCGAAGATCCTTGAACAGAATTGGCGCGAGGGCGGCGATGACGTTTTTGGTTATGGTTCTGGTCGCCGGCGGCATTGGGATGGTGCTGTGGCGCGCGTCCCTGGCGGTGTTCGTCGAACATAGCATGACCGCAGGTGGACTGTTGCAATTTGTCTTCCTGTCGGTGCTTGCTGCGGGTGCTGCCGGCTCTGTCAGCGAGACCTGGGGCGATGTTCAAAAGGCGGCGGGAGCCATGGAGCGGGTGACTCTTATTCTTGCCGAACGTGCCCAGATTCGAGCACCGGCCAAACCTATCCGCCTGCCCACACCAGCACGAGGTGACGTAGAGTTCGAGTCCGTCGTTTTCAGCTATCCTGGGCGTCCAGACCTGCCTGCATTGAATAAATTTTCACTGAAAATCGAAGCGGGCGAGCGCGTTGCGCTGGTAGGCCCATCCGGGGCCGGCAAGAGCACTGTGTTTCGTCTTTTGATGCGGTTCTACGACCCACAAGCCGGCCGCGTGAGCCTGGATGGCGTAGACCTGTGCGAAGCAGACCCGGCGGAGATTCGCGCCCGCCTGGCGTTGGTTGCCCAGGATGCCCCGCTATTTTCCGGTTCGGCATGGGAAAATCTGCGATTTGGCCGAGAGAACGCCACGATGGGCGAATTGGCGGCGGCAGCTACGGCGGCGGAGGCCATGAGCTTTCTGTCTGCCTTACCCCAAGGCGTAGACACACCCCTTGGGGAGCGCGCCAAGAGCCTGTCTGGAGGGCAGCGTCAAAGGTTGGCGATCGCCCGGGCATTAGTCCGCAATGCGCCCGTACTCCTGCTGGACGAGGCGACAAGTGCATTGGACGCTGAAAACGAGCGGCTGGTCCAACGCGCCTTGAACGACGCCATGCGCGGGCGCACGACCCTTGTCATTGCACACAGACTAGCCACTGTTTTGAAGGCTGATCGCATAATTGTTATGGACCACGGCCAGGTTATCGATAGCGGGACGCACCAAGACCTCTTCGCGCGGGGCGGGTTGTACGCGCGGCTGGCGCGGCTCCAATTTGGTCTGGAAGCGGCCTGAGGCAGCCGATTATTCTTCGGAACACCGCAACTAAGTCGTGGCATTTCGCGCTTTAAGTGCCAGCGACGTATAGGTTGATCGGATCGCGTCAGGCTTGGCACGACATAACCCCTCAAGTCGATGCTGGTCGCGGGTGTCGCTGACCACGTGAAGTAAAAGACCGACACTGTGTGCCTCACCAACAAGGCTGGGACGCTCCTCAAATACATACTCGTTGACCGACAGAATCTGGGCGTTCGCGCGAATAGTCCTCAATGAATCAAGGGTGAGATTGCTATCAACGCCGACGCTCTGCACGCGCCGCACTCTCGTCTGGGCGGCAAGTGTTTTCAGCGCCGGTGCCTCAGCACTCTCGACGTACATCGCCGCGACCGGCGAATCGTAACCGTTGGCGCGAATTGTGTTGGCAATGCGGGGCTCCAAATCCAATCCTAGACTGGAAAAATAGGCCGGGCGAAACAAACGGGCATAAATACCAATGACCCTGGCGCTGCGGATGCAACCCGCCCTGGCTAAATCGATTACGTCTTTCAGGGTCAGAATCCCGCCGCCCGAGGCTGTGCCAGGTTTAGGTTTTCCGGGCAGTAGGGGGCCGAGAGTCTTCAATTCGGCCAAGGAGAAATCCTCAGCGAACCAGCCCGATTGAGGGGCTGAACCAATATGTTTTATGGTTCTGCGGGCCGCAAAGTCGCTGCGATGAGCGATGTCAGTCGTTGTCGATAGCTCATTGCCGGCGGCCACGATCAGCGTGCCGTCCTGCGTAACAACGATCGAAACAGCAATGAAATCAGCCCCGTCCCTGATCGCCGAGTCGCAAGCAGCACGTGCGTCACCGGTGATAGTCGCTATCAAGGGTAGGGGCGTCACCGCCGCATTCGACACGCTCGGGGCGAGCATCGCCGCAGTCCCAGCCAACGAAAACTCTCGGCGTGTGGTCAAAATGACGTCCAGAGTAGCGGTTTCCCCGAGCTGGACGCGGGAAAGTGGGTACCGGCTTTCCGCGCAAATTCGGCACTAAATATATAGAACTAATCACGCCTATGATTCTGGATTGATTTTGTCCAGAAGCATCGAGGTTTAGTTGGCGGCATTCAACCGATCAAGCAGTTGGCCATGCAGGTCAGAGTTCGCTGCGCATACCGACCCGGTTAGGAGTGGATTGTCAGCCCCGTCGGCGTCGGTGACCTTGCCTCCGGCCTCTGTCACCATCAGTATGCCGGCGGCCAAGTCCCATTTTCCCAGATCGCGTTCCCAAAAGCCGTCAAACCGGCCCGCCGCGACCCAGGCAAGATCCAGGGCTGCGGCACCGAACCGGCGCACTCCCGATACCCTTTGGCTTATCTGATGCAGCTCCTTGAGAAATCGCGCATGTTGGCCGTGCCCCATGAACGGAATACCGGTCGCGAACACGGCCTCATCAAACCGCGTACGCGCAGCGACGCGCAATCGCCGATCATTCAAGTAGGCACCGCGACCGCGTTCGGCCCAAAACAGATCAGAATTCGCCGGATTATAGGTGACACCAGCGACCACCTGACCCTCGCGCTCTAGCGCGATATTAATAGCGAAATGTGGCATGGCATGCAGGAAGTTTGTCGTGCCATCCAGGGGATCAACAATCCAGGTGTGGGTTTTGTCAGTGCCTTCAATCATGCCGCGCTCTTCACCCAAAAACCCGTAGCCCGGACGCGCGCGCAGCAGTTCTTCAAAAATGGTCTGTTCGGCTTTCAGATCGGCGGCACTGACGTAGTCAGCCGCACCCTTCTTTGAGACCTGCAACTCCGCAACCTCGCCGAAGTCCCGCGCCAGTGCCCGTCCTGCCTTTCGGGCAGCATCGATCATTACTTTCACGAGCGTCGATGGCGTGGTCATCTCGCTGTTAGGCTTAAATTGGAATTCACAGATTCAATCACAAACCAAATGCACTGACTAGGTCTGAGTACTCGCCAAGCGTGAATTGCATTGCCTTTGATCTTCATGCCGTCTCATCGTGGAGTGGGAGCGGCATCTGGGCCACAAGAAACCCTAGTGGAGTGGCAGTGGCAAGGCAAGCAAAGGCCCATCCGCGGAGCCTTTTAACCGATGGCCCGTCCATGATTCCAATAGGGCTCGATCAGCCTTTGAACACATCTTTCGCGGCACGCATCGCGGCAAATGCTTCTACGTTTTTCGCACGCAGGAATGGGTTTGTTGCCAGCTCAACGCCGATGGAGGTCGGCACTGTCGGCTCACCCCGGGCCCGGGTGGCAAAAATCTGGGCCGCGCGGCCCGCGAGTTCTGAATGACTGTCGACACTCAGGGCAAACCGGGCGTTAGCAGCGGTATACTCGTGCGCACAATAGACCTGCGTTGCGCTGGGCAATTTCGCCAATCGTTGCAAACTGGCCCACATCTGATCGGCGGTACCCTCAAAAAGACGTCCGCAACCGAGCGCGAACAGTGTGTCTCCGACAAACGCGACTTCGTCTTTGGCGTTGAAATAGGTAATATGACCAAGTGTATGGCCGCCGGTGTCAAGGACATCGAACCGACTGGCCCCTAGCTCTACAACATCACCGCCGACGACCGTACGGTCCAATGCCGAAATTCGCGTAACCTCAGCCGGGCCAACAACCTTCGCCCCTGTCGCAGAGGCGACCTGTGTGTTGCCTCCGGCATGATCTGGGTGCCAATGGGTGTTGAAGATGAAGTCCAGATCCCAACCAAGAGTCTGCAATTGCGCCAGGATTTCGCTGGCGTCTGGTGTATCAATACAGGCGGTCTGACCAGACGCCGAGTCACGAACCAAGAAGCCGTAGTTGTCACTCAGGCACGGAAACTGCTTTACGATCAGCGTCATTGGAATCTCCGGTCTCAGGCCCTGGTCCTGGTGCGAGGTGGCTGTCGAGCCTGCGTGGC
>JAYTXQ010000005.1:0-9725 GCA_043742825.1 Caulobacteraceae bacterium
GCCTTGAGGCCCTCGTTGACCTGCTGCGCGGAACCTTGTTGCAGACGCCCTATAATGCCGGGGCGGGCCCACGCGACCTGATGACCGCCCTGGGTCTGGCCAACAAGGTGCGCAAAATGGGCAGCCAGGGCCAAGCCGACCTTTTGGATCTCTTTGGCAAGAGCGCTGGAGACCTGCTCGATTCCTGGTTCGAAACCGATATTCTCAAAGGCGTTCTGGGTTTTGACGCCACTATCGGCAATTATGCCAGCCCCTACACGCCGGGCAGTGCCTATGTCCTGATCCACCATATCTTTGGCGAGGTGAACGGGGTGAAAGGGGCATGGGGTCACGCTGTCGGCGGCATGGGCTCAATCACCCAGGCCATGGCCGCTGCCTGCCTGGAGGTCGGTGTCGAGATTTCCACCGACAGTCCGGTTGCGACAATCGCCATCCACAGCGGCAAGGCGCGGGGCGTGGTGCTCGAAGATGGCTCTGACATCGAGGCCAGACTAGTGGTCTCCAACCTCAATCCTAAACTGCTTTTTGGCAAACTTGTTGCCCCGGAGCATTTGCCAGAACCGTTCCGTGATCGGATGGAACACTGGAAGGTCGGTTCGGGAACGTTCCGTATGAACGTGGCCCTGAGCGAGCTACCCAATTTTACCTGCAAACCCAGCACTGGTCTGGCCGAACAGCATGGGGCCAGCATCCTGATCGCTCCATCGCTGGGCTACCTCGACCAGGCCTATATGGACGCGCGCCAGTTTGGCGCGGCGCGCAAACCAGCCATAGAAATGCATATCCCCAGCGTCCTCGACGAAAGCCTTGCCCCTGCCGGCCAGCATGTGGCGAGCCTGTTCTGTCAGCAGTTTGCCCCCACCATGCCCGATGGGTCCAGTTGGGATGATCACCGCGAGCGTATCGCCGACCTGGTCATCGATACGGTCACTGACTACGCCCCCAACTTCAAAGGTGCCGTACTTGGCCGCATGATCCTCTCGCCCCTGGACCTGGAGCGAAAACTCAGCCTGACAGGCGGTGACATTTTTCATGGCGCGCTTTCCATGGACCAGCTCTACAGCGCGAGGCCAGCCTTGGGGTATGCAGATTATCGCTCCCCGGTGCGCGGCCTCTATATGTGTGGATCGGGAACCCATCCCGGGGGCGGCGTTACCGGTGCCCCGGGCCACAATGCAGCCGCCGAGATCCTGCGGGATCTACGAAAGCGTGGCGCGAGACATTTGAAGGCGGCCTGAAACGGCCAGGACGGCGTCTTCACACGCACACCAACGCATTTGGAACCGTAATCATGTCACTCGACCCCACCGACTGGAACGACGTTCGCGATCTTGGCACAGAGATGGTCGCTGACATGCTGACATATCTGGAAACGGTGCGTGATCGCCCGGCCTGGCAGGCTGTACCGGAGGGCGTTTCAAGCCGTCTACGCCAGCCGCTACCGACCGCAGGCGAGCCTCTGCGCGCAGTTTACGAGACCTTCAAAAGCGACATCCTGCCCTATCCGACCGGCAATATTCACCCCCGGTTCTGGGGATGGGTGATGGGTACCGGCTCGGCTACTGGCCTGCTTGCCGAGATGTTGGCGGCGACCATGAACTCCCATCTGGCCGGCTATGACCAGGCTCCCGCGATCGTCGAGCGTCAAGTGCTCGACTGGCTTAAGCAATTAGTCGGCTTTCCCGACGACGCCAGCGGCGTCCTTGTCAGCGGCGGCACGGCGGCGAACCTGGATGGATTGATCGCCGCACGCGTTGCCAAAGCGGGTTTCGATATCCGCCAGGAGGGTGCCCACGGCGGCCCTCCCCTAACTGTCTATGCTAGTGTTGAGACGCACAATTGGATTCGCCGTGCCTGTGAGGTCATGGGATTGGGACGATCCGCGTTCCGTGAGGTCGCGGTCGACCAGAACTATCGCATCGATATCGACGCCTGCCGTGCACGGATCAAAGCTGATATTGCTGCTGGGCTGCGGCCCTTCGCCATCGTCGGCAATGCCGGCACTGTCAATACGGGTGCGGTCGATGATCTGCTGGCGCTGCGATCCCTAGCCGATGAGTTCGATATCTGGTTTCACGTCGATGGTGCCTTCGGCTCACTTGCCGCCTGGAGCGATAAAGCCGATCTCGTTGCCGGTCAGGAAACAGCGGACTCCCTGGCCTTTGACCTGCACAAATGGGGCTACATTCCCTACGATGTTGGCGTCATCCTTACGCGCGGCAAAGACGCGCAGGTGGCTGCGTTTAAGCCCAATACCCTTGGTGCGCCCGCCTATCTCAGCGCTGTGTCTGGCGGCATCACCGGACAGGACGCCACCTATTTTGCCGACCGGGGCCTACAGCTCTCGCGCAGCTTTCGCGCCTTGAAGGTGTGGATGTGTATGAAGGAACAGGGCACGGACCGGATCGGCGCGGCGATTGGTACCAACATCGAACAGGCCCGTTACCTTGAGCGTCTTATCCTTGCCGCGCCGGATCTGGAACTTCTGGCCCCTGTTTCGATGAACATCGTCTGCTTTCGCTATGCACCCGTGTCGGGCGCCGCCGAGGCGCTCAATGCTCTCAACCAGGCGATCCTTGTGCAGGTCCAGACCCGAGGGATTGCCGTGCCATCGCACACTGTTTTGAATGGATCTTTCGCCATTCGCGTGTGTATTACCAATCATCGGTCAGAAAACAGCGATTTTGATCTCTTGGTTAAAGCGGTGCTGGAGATCGGGGCGGAACGATTGCGCGGGGTCTAAACCCGCCAGGTGTCTAGAACCGGTCCAAGTGCAGTCTTCAAGGGATCTAACCAGGGCGAAAATTTTCGCCACTGGTCCAGAGCGTCTCGAAAAATCGGCTGGCGGACCTGTTCGGAGCTTACCGTGCGCACGGCGCGATCATTGTCGTAAAAGGAAAGGCACTTAGCCTCGAACGGCAGGCCGCAGTGATCGAGCAGGCGGCGCACCTCCTTTTCGGTATTCTCGACCATATCTTCGTAGATCACTCGGTGAACACGACCAGGCAACGCCTTGTCGAAGTGCGCCATCAATTCAACGTAGTCTCGATAATAGCGCCCAAGGTCGCCGAGGTCATAGGAAAAGGCCTGGCCCTGGGCAAAGTGCTGTTTGAAGGCGGAAAAGCAGGCTGCCATCGGGTGTCTGCGCGCGTCAATAATTTTTGCCTTGGGCAAGATCAGTTGAATGAGTCCGATGTGAATGAAATTGTTCGGCATCTTATCGACAAAATACGGCCGACCCAGGCGGCGGTGGCCCCGCGTCCGGGCGATATATTGCTCGCCTAACGCCAAGCGCCCGTCGGCGTCGAGATCTACCGCCGCATCGGGGTAGCGCCGCGCCGGTCCGGAGACCATCTTCCCGCGCAAGCCCTGGGCGATGAAGCCGATATCGGGCAATTCCATTGTGCCTTCCACTGCCGAGTGACTGGCGAGGATCTGTTCGATCAGGGTTGAGCCAGATCTGGGCAGCCCAACGATGAAAATCGGGGCGTCGTCGGCCGATCCGCCATCGCCTCGCTCAGCAAAGAACTCTGCGGTGAAGACACCTCGGGCGCGCTCGACCAGGGCTGTTGCTGCATCGGTGTCATAGGGCAGGGCACCGCGCCGGACCCTGGCACCGGCAGCATAATGCACAAATGCGGCCTGGGCGTCGCTGCGATCCTCAAGGGCCTTGGCCAGCGCATAGTTCAGGTGCAGCCGATCATCGGCCTGGAGGTCATCACGTTGTAATTGGCCGCGGATCGCTGCGGTTTCAGGATCTGACAAAGGCACGGTTTTGAGGTTTGCCAGGCTCCAATAGGCTTCACCGAATTGCGGGGTCAGGACGATTGCCTGCTGATAGGCGGCAACCGCAGCGTCCCGACGGCGGATGGTGCGCAGGGCGTGGCCATAGTTCAACCACATGCGCGGATGCAGTGGGAATTGCTCGAGCAGAGCTTCGTAAAGGGTCAGGGCCTCATCGTGCCGACCCGCCAGAGCCAGACAGGCGGCGTGCAGATTGCGGTAGGCGACCGCTTCCGGTGCCTTGCGCCGGAGGTACTCGATCTGCCCCAGCGCCTCGACGCCTGCCTGCCGACGAAATAGCGCGGTCGCATAGCTGAACCGTGCGCCGTCGTTTTCCGGTTCACGCGTCAGGCAATGAGCAAATACTGATTCTGCCTCCTCAAGTCGGTCCTGCAACAGGAAACTCTCGGCCAGCAGGTGAAGCGCCGGGGGATCGTCGGGTTTGGTTTTCAAGTGGGCCCAGAGAAGCGCCTCGGCCTCGACGGCGCGCTTCGCGAACAAGGCGTCGGCGATCGGCCGCAGCGCCGGATCCCGGATCGAGGTTTTCGCATATTCGGCGAACATGGCCTCTGCGGCCGTCAAATCACCGGCGGCAAACAACTGCTCCCCCAATACCAGCCAGGCTTCGGGCAAATCAGGGTTCAGCGAGACCGCTGCACGCAAAGCGGCGATGGCACTAACGGCATCACCCAAATCACCCAGAACCAGACCGAGCTCATATTGGGTTCGCGCGGCACTGGGATAGGCCTTGGCCAAGGGTGCCAGTACGGTCAGGGCACCTTTGCTGTCTCCGAGACGGCGACGCGCGGACGCCAAGATCAACAGGACCCGAGGATCATTAGGTGCTCGTTCGAGGATGGCCCATGCGTCACTTAACGCGCCGGCGGGGTCGCCAGCGAGGCGGGCCGCTGCGCGGTTGACCGCTTCGGCGAGGCTATGCGGCATGTTCACGGATAACGGCCCATCCCCAACGTCTATTCTATCACTCGCCCATGAAAAAGGCGGACCGGCCTGAACCGATCCGCCCAATTCAATAACCTGTCAGTTGGGACCTTAGAAACTGAGGGTCGCTTTGACGTAGTAGTAGCCGCCGTTGATACCGAACGGAGAGAACTGATCGGGCTCTCCGTAGACGTTGTTGCCGTCGGCGATCCCCCCGCCAGCCAGCGTCGGAACGACCGGCGGTTTATGATTGAAGAGGTTGTTGGCACCGAAATCGAGCTTCACATCATGGGTCAAGTTATACCCAAGATCGATGTCGGTGATCGCCGTCGTGCTGATGCGAAGATTCGTGGCGTTCACTCCGGTACCGGCACCGTTGGGGGCGACGATAATCGAGCTTGGCCCATAAACGATCTCGCGCAGGTTCAGGCTGAATGGGCCATGAGTAAAGTACCCACCCAGGACCAATTTTTCCCTCGGCGACACGGTGGTCAGATCACCGGTCGATGTGGGGTTCACCAGAGAGACCGTGCCCAGGCCGGTCGCCGCAGGAAGATTGCGGATTTTGGTAAGCTTGGTCTGATTATAGCTGAAGCCCAATGACCAATCGACATGGCCCATGTCACCAAAGTCGGAAGCGTAGTTCGCTGTTACTTCGACACCACGGGTGCGGGTATTGACGCCGTTGGTGAACACCGCGACGCCAACATAGCTGACGGTTGGGTCGACGGTGACACCGCGCGCCGTGATCGCGTCGAGGACCGGCTGCGAAATAACATGTGTGCCGGTCTTGCCCACGATCGTCCCGGTATTGACGATCCGGTCGCGGATATCGATCTCATAGGCGTCGGCCGTGATTTGCAGTGCCGGAGCGGGATGAGCGACGAAACCGATGCTGTAGTTGGTTGACTTCTCCGATTTCAGGCTGGGAAACCCCAGATTATTTGCAGCTGGGGAGTTGGGCGGCAGGTTCACGACGGCGAACGAAGGTGCCACGTTAGTTGCTGAATAGTATTCCTCTTCTAGGGTCGGCGCACGGAAGCCGGTGCTCAGGGTGCCACGAACTGCGAAGGCGGGGCTGAAATCGTATCGCGCGGTCAGCTTGCCGGACGTCGCATTGCCAAAATCGCTGTAGTGTTCATAGCGACCGGCAAGATCGACGTGCAGAGCCTGGATGGGATTGACGGCGAAATCGACATAGGCCGCATAGTTGGTGCGGCTATGGCTGCCCGCGTCCTGAAATTGGAAACCAGGATAGGATTGTGCGCCTTCCTTATACCGCGAACCCGCATCGCCAGGCAGGATAGCATAGGTTTCCTTGCGGGCCTCGGCACCGAAGGCGACGTTTAGCGGCGTCGCCATGCCAACATTGAACTGGCGGTCGAGGTCGAGGGTGCTGGTCCATTGCGACGCGACCCACGCGCCGTCGTAGAAGTTGGTGGGCGTGAAACCAGTGTCACGGAACAATGAGCGGTTGGCCGAGTCGACCGTGGAAATGTCGTTCTTGTCACGTCCGTAAGTCGTCGACAGGTCCCATGTCCAACCCGCCACGTCGCCCTTGAGACCACCGGTCACGGCATAATCGTCTTCTTTGATCTGTTCGCGCGGGTCGAAACCGATTGGGAAGGGGACTACAGATGCAGGATAAGGGCCAGGTCCGGTAATCGTAGACCCGTCAGTAACCTTGCTCGGGGCGCGATAGTTCTCATAGGCCGAAGCCTTGCGGTGGCTGAAGCTGCCGAAGCTATAGAATTCTACGTTGTCGGTGAACTTATAACCACCATTATAGAAGGCGTTATAGACGTTCGATTGGGTGTCGCCGTAGATCCGGTTCTGCAGGGGATAGCCGGGCGACTTAGGAATTCCGACTGTATTTTCCGGAGCAAGCGTTGATCTTAGGCTGCCGTCCGGATTGTTGAAGCGGGAGTCGAAGCTGCCCTGACGGCTGAAGCCGTGGTAGCGATTTTCCAGGGTCAGGTTGACGAAACCCTTGTCACCAATGGCGAAGCCCTTGTTGAGTGAAATTGCTCCGGTCTTGCCGTCGCCGCTGTAGTATTGGCCACCAGTTATTGAAAAGGCACCAGCGGTCGGCGAGTTTTTCAGTATGATGTTGATCACCCCGGCGATGGCATCAGTACCATATTGGGCGGCGGCGCCGTCTTCCAGAACCTCGATGTGGTCGATGGCCCCGACTGGGATCAGGCCCAGGTCGGCGGAGGCGGCACCTTGAAAAGGGCCCGGATCGACATGCAGGTTGGAGGTGATGTGTCGGCGTTTGCCGTTGATCAATACCAGGGTGTCATTGGGGTTGAGGCCCCTCAGGTTAGCGGCGAGCACCAGAGCGGCGGCGTCCTGGCCATAACCTTCGGCGTTGAAGGATGGCAGGTTCTGCTCCAGCGACTGGATCAGGTCAGGTGGCCCGACCCGCTTAAGCGCGGCTGCGCCGACGACCTTAATCGGCGCGGCGCTGTCAGCGGCTTTGACCCCAGTCTGCCGCGTGCCGGTAACGATGACTTCGGAAATCGTCGCGGCAGCGTTATCCGTCGCAGCGGCGTCGGCGGCAAAGGCATGGCTTGAGGCGAGGCTCGCGGCTGCGGCCAAAATAGCCAGCGACGCCGATGTGGTTGGTTTGTACATGGTGTTCCTGTTTTTTCGGGAGTGACAAGCATTGGTCAAACCACGCGAGGCGTGGGACCTAGGTGTTGATACGCGCTGGCGATTCCTTGACAACAAATTCTCGGGTAAAGAGGCCAGACAGCGGCCGCCTCAAATGCCTGAACTCAGTAGCCTTTTCCCCATTCCAACGCACTCGTTCCGATTTCGGCAAGGACGATTTTGCGTGCCTTAACCCTATCTGAGAAGTCGGGGCTGTCAAGCGAGGCCGATAGCCGTTTTTCACTTTTGTGACATCAGAGCCACAGAACAAAGCCGGGCTGTGATATTTGGCCGCGGAAAAACCAGGCTACACCTGTGCGCGGCGGCGACCTGCGAGGGCCAGAAAGATCGGCAAAGGCGCAGCCACGACAACGGCGGACCATATCCCGGATGCTGGATCGTCGATGACGACAATAGCGATCAGTGCTGCCTGGATCAGGGCTGCAATAACCGACAGCGCCGGAAACCATGGCGTCTTGAACGGACGGGCAAGCCCTGGCTCCTTATAGCGCAGCCAGATGCCGGCCAGACAGACCATCAAAATACTGCCGATACTCCAGGGCGCATAGATGCGGACAATGCCTTCGTAGCTGCCTGAGCCGGCAAAAATGGCGGAGGCGATGGCGACAATCGCCACGCTGCGCCTGGGCGCGCCGCCACGGGCGACGACAGCGAGAAAGCGCGGCAGCACCCCGTCGGCTGCCATGCGAAAGGTGATACGCGAGGCAGCCATGATCTGCAGGTTGACGATGGCGGCCAGAGACATCACGCCAATGGCTGTGATCACCTGATTGCCCGCCGTGCCCATGGACACCTTGATCGCATCACCGACGGCCAGTTCTGAGCCGGCAATCTGCGCCGGGGTCAGGACGTGAAAAAGTGCGGCATTGACCAAAAGATAGACCACCGTCACCAGGCCAATTCCCAAAAAGGTTGCTCGCGCTACATTGCGCTCGGGGTTGTTGACCTCTTCGGAGAAATAGATCGCACCGTCCCAGCCGGCATATGTCTGATAGATAACCCGAATGGCCATGACCACGGCGCTGAGTGCAGCCGCACCCACAAGAACCGGGTGGGCACTGGTGGTCGTGTGAAACGTCGCCGGGGCTCGAGGCGATACAAACAGAACCGCAGCAACGAGCAGAAACGCGCCGCCCTTCGCGGCGCTGGCCAGGCTTTGCGATGCACCGCTGATCCGGGTGCCCGTGAGGTTGATCACCGTCACCGCGCCGATAAGCCCCACGGCCAGGGCCGCCTTAGGCACCGCTGTCGCCAGGCCCAGGCGATGGACGTATTCAGCGAAGACCACCGAGATAAAAGCATTGGAGGCGGTATATTGCAGCCAAGTAAGCCAGCCGGTCATGAATCCGGCGGCAGGTCCAAAGGCCCGCGTCGCGATAGGATAGCTGCCGCCCGCCTTGGGAACGGATGCGCCCGCCTCGACCAGGGGCATGGCGGTCAGAAGCGCAACGCCGCCGATCACCGCCCACAGTAAAAGGGTCACAGGGATGCTGTGCACGCCTAAGGCGACCACACCCGGCGCTCGCATGATCCCCGAGCCGATGATCCCGCCCACGACAACGGCAAGACCAAAAACGATGCCCAGCACCCGCGAGAGCTGGGTTGGCGGTCTGTACAGCCTATCCGCAGGATCGGTCATGCTTTGAAATCCTCCGCAGAGATCATGCATTGCCCCCGACATTTGAATGCCCGCCTGGAGGGAGCCCGTGCGTACATGCTAATGACACTCCAAATGGCCGAGTTTTTCCAACATCGCAACGCGACACGCAGTGACCTGCCCGCGCTCACTGTCCTTATGGATCTGGCCATAAGCGAACTGCAGCGTCCTTTTCTCCGCGCTGATCAGATTGAATCCAGCCGCAACATTATGGGTCTGGACACCCAATTGATTGATGACGGCACCTATTTCGTCATCGAGACTGCTGGATCGGAGGCCCGACAGATCGCTGGTTGCGGCGGCTGGAGTCGGCGGTCAACGCTGTATGGGGGCGATCATTCCCCTGGTAGAGATGCCGTGAAGCTTGATCCATCGGTCGATGCCGCCCGGGTACGGGCCATGTATACCGCGCCAGGATTTGTCCGACGCGGCGTCGGCCGGTTGATCCTGACACTCTGCGAATCTGCCGCCGCCGCCGAAGGGTTTAACCGCCTGGAGCTGGTCGGAACACTTTCGGGAGAACCTCTGTACCGTACCGCCGGCTACAAGGTAATCGAGCGGTTTGAAGACGCCCGCGGTGGCGCACCGGTACCGCTGGCCAGAATGGGAAAGACGCTGCTGCGTGACAGGGGTGATCTGCTGACGCGGGGCTAAAACCCGCGCTGTG
>JAYTXQ010000006.1:0-11321 GCA_043742825.1 Caulobacteraceae bacterium
GACCTGCCGTTCCGCCTGACAGCGGCCGGACTTGGCGCGGCCTATGTCGCTACTGAAATGGTTGCCTGCGAGCAGCTGGCCGCCGCTCGTCCCGATATGGTGCGCCGGGCCGCCGTGGCAGATGGCTTGCCTCTAATGGTCGTGCAGCTTGTCGGCCGCGATCCCGCACTGATCGCGCGGGGTGCGCAGGCCGCCCAGCGGGCGGGAGCGCATATCATCGATTTGAACTTTGGCTGTCCGGCAAAATCTGTGACTGGGGCTCAATGCGGTTCGGCCCTCATGCGCGAGCCTGGGCTCGCCGAGGACCTTGTCTCTGCGGCAGTGGATGCTGTGGATATACCTGTAACGGTCAAGATGCGTCTGGGTTGGGATGACGGGGACCGAAATGCTGCCGATTTCGCTGCGCGCGCCCAGCGGAAGGGGGCTCGAGGCGTAACTGTCCACGGGCGAACGCGCTGTCAGTTTTATGCCGGCAAGGCTGATTGGACTGCAGTGCGCGATGTTGTTGCAGCGGTTGACGTTCCTGTCATCGTTAACGGCGATATCCAGACGATTGAACAGGCTAAAATGGCCTTGGTTCATTCCGGAGCCGCCGGGGTAATGATCGGTCGGGGTGCAATCGGCCGGCCATGGCTGGCGAGCGAGATCGAGGCAGGGCTGGCTCTGCGTGACTGGTCGCCTCCCGGTCGTGAGGCAGTCATTGACATCGTTCAACAGCATTTTGAATTATCGCTAAAATTCTATGGCGATCGTCTGGGGTTGAAGATGTTTCGCAAGCACCTGGCCGCCTATATTGACGCCGATATCAGCCTGGGCTCGCTCGAAACCCGGCGCGAGGCCCGCCAGCGACTGTGTCGCCTGGAAAGCGTCGGCGATATCGTCATGCAACTTGGCCACCTGTTCAGGTGCGACCCAGAAAGCCTCGCCGCATGACCGCAAAAGCCATGTCGGACGATGGGCTCAAAGCTTATGCTTTTGATCTGGCACCGGAACCGGCGCTCATACTCGATGCACAGGGAGCCATCATTGCGATCAATGAGGCGGCGGAAATCTTGTTCGGCCAGGGTCTCAGCCATGTGTCACGCGGTAAATTCCTCTCTGCGTTATCACCGGGATGCCTGTTGGGTGAGGTCATCGCACGGTGTCGCGGCGAACTGGCGTCGGTTCGCCAACGTGGGCTTGAGGTCACGGTACTTGGGCAACATTCGTTCATTGCCGATGTCGTAGCCACCCCTATGCCTGAGGCAGCCGTGATGGTGACTCTTACGCCACGCGGTAGCGGTCCGGCAGCGGACTTGGGCGTCGAGTCCGCAGGCCTGATGTCGGTTGTGGGTTTGGGCCAGATGCTGGCGCACGAGATCAAGAATCCCCTGGCGGGAATTCGGGGTGCGGCGCAATTGCTGCGAGGCGCGGCGAGCCCCGAAGACATTCCGCTGGCCCAGCTGATCGTCGATGAGACAGACCGTATCCGCCGCCTTGTTGACCGGATGGAAGCCTTCGCGGTCGAGACCGTGCCCAATTGTGTGCCGGTCAATCTGCATGAGGCGCTGGACCGGGTCATGGCCCTGATCGGCAATGGGATAGCCGAAGATCTGATGTTGCATGCACATTATGATCCTTCGTTACCCCCAGCCTGGGCTGATCAGGACCAACTGATTCAGGTTTTCCTCAACCTGGCCAAGAACGCGGCGGAATCTGCCCATATGCGCGGAGACGGACGCGGCGAGATCACGCTCTCGACGGCCTATCGTCACGGCGTGCGTGTGCGCGGTGGTGACGGTCGACCTGGGGCGAGCGCGCCCCTGGAGGTAAGGTTCATGGATAATGGCCCTGGCGTTCCCAGGCGGTTGCGCGATCATCTGTTCGAACCGTTTGTAACGACAAAGGCTCAAGGCGCGGGCCTCGGTCTGCCGTTGGTCGCCAAGATTATCGCTGCCCACGGCGGCTTGATCGATTTCGAATCTGAACCAGGACGCACGGTTTTTCGCGTTCTTTTGCCCGTTGCGCCTGCACGTTGAGGATACCTCTAAATGGCTCAAAAGCTCCTGATTGCCGATGATGATTCGTCAATACGTTTAGTCCTGTCCCAGGCCTTTACCCGCCTTGGCTATGATGTGCGGGCTACGAGCAACGCTTCGACCCTGCTGAAATGGGCGACGGACGGGGAGGGCGACCTGATCATTACTGACGTGATTATGCCGGATGAAAACATCTTTGATGTTCTGCCGCACATCCGCAAACAACGGCCGAAACTGCCGATTATTGTCATGAGCGCGCAAAACACACTGCTGACTGCGGTTAATGCGGCTGAGGTTGGGGTGTTCGACTATATGCCCAAGCCTTTTGATCTGGACGATATGACCGCCTGCGTGCGCCGGGCGCTGGCCCGTCCAGCCGACGCTGATGCCGCCAAGGCCCAGGCCAGAGCAGTGAGGGACGAAGCCTTGCCTTTGATTGGCCGGTCAGCTGCGATGCAGGAGGTTTATCGTATGGTATCGCGTCTCGTTGGAGCCGATCTGACCGTTTTGATCCTTGGCGAGTCTGGCACAGGCAAGGCCCTGGCTGCACGTGCACTGCATGACTTTGGTCGCCGTCGGGACGGACGGTTCGTCGGGGTCAATTTGGCCGCCGTACCACGTGAGCGGGTGGACAGTGAGTTGTTTGGCCGGGGCGACGGCGATGTCGGAAAGCTTGTCGAGGCCGATGGTGGCACTTTGTTTCTCGACGAAATCGGCGATATGCCTCTTGATGCCCAGACCCGTTTATTGCGTGTGTTTGATGGCGAGGAGCCGGCGATAAACCCCAAAACCGGTCGGCGACCGAATGTCCGGGTCATTGCCGCCACCAACCGCGACCTGCGCGCTTTGATTGCCCAGGGGCTGTTTCGCGAGGATTTGTTCTTCCGCCTGAATGTGGCGCAGATCCGCCTGCCACCCTTGCGTGACCGCGATGATGATATCGCTGACCTTGCCAGGGCTTTTCTCCTACGCGCGCATCGCGAAGGCTTGCCCTCTAAAACCCTGCATCAGAGCGCAATCGACCGGCTGAAACTGCACAGCTGGCCCGGAAATGTGCGTGAACTTGAAAATCTGATCCGGCGCGTCTGCGCGCTTTATGCCGAGCCGGTGATTACCTCTCGTATCATCGAACGCGAGCTCGCCGACTACGTAGCTGCGCGGGCCAGTGATGGACCGGCCAGTCTATCTGAACTTATTGAGCGGCACCTGTCCGCCGCATTCGCGGCTGAACCAGACGGCATCCCACCGATCGGACTTTATGACCGTGTTCTGGCCGAAGTTGAGCGGCCGTTGTTTCAACTGACCCTGGCGGCGACGCGCGGCAATCAGCTGCGGGCTGCGGAGGTCTTGGGGCTCAATCGCAATACGCTGCGCAAACGACTTCACGACCTTGGGATTGACAAACCTCGCTCCGGAAAGTGAACGGTTAGAAGTTCAGCCGGCCTCTGCGATGGGCTAGGCTGCGACTGGGTGTTCCGGGAGGGCCCTTAATATGGACGACAACACACCGGTCATCATTGGCGCCGGCCAGTTCACGTATCGCGGGGGGCCGGCTGAGGCCCCGACCCCGCTCGATCTCCTGATTAAGGCTGCAGACCTTGCGGCGCGTGATGCAGGCCTGACTATTGCGACCTTGGCGGATATTGATACCTTGGGCGTCGTCGGCTTTGCCATAGATTCGCCGGGCGCTCTTGCCGACATGCCAGTGCCTCGTATGGTCAATCCGCCAGCGACCCTGGCAAAAACCTTGGGCGCAACGCCGGAGTGGGCGGTCTGTACGGAAAACGGCGGTAACAGCCCGCAATATCTGATCAATTGTCTGTGTGAGAGGATTGCGCAGGGCCGCAGTGAGTTCGCTTTGGCTGTGGGAGCCGAATACCTGGGTTCGCTGATGAAGCGCCTGAAGTTAGGGCTATCGCTGCAAGCCCACGCCGACGGCGCGCGCCATAAGCCAGACCGGATCGGTGATCCGCGTCCCGGTGTCAGCGAAATAGAAGAGATTCATGGCATGGGGTTGCCGGTCAATACCTACCCGATGTTCGAAAATGCTCTGCGCGCTCGTGACGGGCGCAGCCTTCAGGCGCATCAAGACCATATCGGTCGGGTATTTGCTCCATTCACCAAGGTCGCGGCCGCCCATCCCAACGCTTGGTTTCAAACTGAGCGAACGGCAGAGGAGTTGATCGCAGTCGGCCCTGACAATCGCATGATCAGCTTTCCATATCCGAAACTTCTGAATGCGATCATGCAAGTCGATCAGGCCGCTGCGGTCTTGATCACCAGCGTCCGCAAAGCCCGTGAACTTGGCATTGATCCGGCCAGTTGGGTCTTTCTGCACGGGTGCGCCGACGCCAATGACCTTTGGTGTCCTCTCGACCGACAGAATTTCCACTCCAGTCCAGCCATGCGCCTGGCCGGCAAAAGGGCCTTGGAGATGGCTGGGATTGGTCTTGATGACCTGACCCACATAGATCTCTACTCCTGTTTCCCGTCGGCTGTGCAGGTTGGGGCCGAGGAACTGGGGCTGGCTCTGGATGATCCGCGCGGGCTGACTGTGACCGGCGGGCTTCCTTATTTTGGTGGTCCGGGTAACAATTATGCCCTGCACTCAATCGCCACCACGGTCGGCCTAGTGCGGGGGAAACCCGAGCGCTGGGGTTTGACCACGGCCAACGGCTGGTACCTGACCAAGCAATCGACGGGGATTTACTCGGCTTCACCACCCAAGGGTCCGTTCGAACGTGAGGCCCCAGACGCTCTACAGGCACAGATCGATGCCTTGCCCCATCCCGAACGTATTGATCATCCAGTAGGCCCCGCCAGCGTCGAGACCTACACAGTGGTGCATAAACGCGAAGGCTATCGAATGGGGATTGTGGTGGGACGAGACAGCGAAGGGCGACGCTTTGTTGCCCAGACCCCTAACGATGAAGCCACACTACGCGCGATGGAGGCGAACGAACAGATCGGACGCACCGGTGTGGTAGGGCCCCATAGCGACGGGCGACGCAACTTATTTGTGGCAGGTTGAGACATGGCCCGTATCTATCTGATCCGTCACGGTCGGCCAGCTTCGAGCTGGGGCGATGGCGATCCTGACCCAGGCCTGGATGCTGTGGGAGCCGAGCAGGCTCAAGCGGTCGCCCATACCCTGTTGTCACTGCCCGAGGCTGTGAGACCTATTCGGGTGATCAGTTCACCGCTGCGCCGATGTCGAGAGACTGCACAACCCTTTGCCGACGCCTTGGGAATGCCCGCGAAAATTGTCGCTGAGGTAGGCGAAATTCCAACCCCGCTCGACATCGCTGCAGCCTCCAGATCAGCGTGGCTCTCGACTGCGTTCGCCGGGCGATGGTCGCAAATAAATGGGGACCTGGACTATGACGCATGGCGCCGTGACGTGGCCCTGGCCGTAGGTAATGCGCCGCTTACCGCAGTTTTTAGTCATTTCGTCGCGATCAATGCCGTAGTCTCTGTGCTGGCCGGTCACGATCGGGTGATTGACTTTCGACCTGACCACACCTCGATCACCGTCCTTGAGGTTGGCGAGTCCGGCCTGAAGATTTTCGAACGCGGCCACGAAGCGCAGACCGGAGTGCTTTAGTTTGCCGACGGTCATTCTTACCCATGCGGAAATGGTCGCCGCCGAACAGGCAGCTTGTACGGGGGAGGTGACGGGCCTTGATCTGATGGAGCGGGCGGGATTTTGCGTCGCAGATGCCATTTGTGAACGTTATCCCGCCGGTCCTGCTACGGTTCTGGCAGGCCCCGGAAACAATGGCGGTGATGGTTATGTCGTCGCCAGACTGCTCGCAGAGCGCGGCTGGAGCGCTTGTGTCGAGGCGCTGTCGCCGCCTCGCACCGTTGAGGCACGGGCCATGGCTTCGCGCTGGACCGGGCTAACGGGTTCGCTCTCCAGCTCGACTCTGCTTCCTGGTTTGATAATCGACGCCCTGTTTGGCGGCGGACTTAACCGCAATCTCAGCAGTGACGTGGCGCGCCTGGCTAACCGCGTTCAGCTTGAAGGTCGTCCCGTCGTGGCTATCGATGTGCCCAGCGGTTTGTCTGGTGACACAGGTCAACCCCTGGGTGAGGCTTGTTTTCGAGCCGATCTGACGGTCACGTTCCACTGCCAGCGTCCAGCCCATGTGTTGCAGCCTGGACGTGATCTTTGCGGTGAGTTGTTGGTCAGCGATATCGGATTGGGCGCGATGCCTGGACGGTTGTTTGAGAATAACCCTGAGCTTTGGCTGACAGACTTTCCGTGGCCGGCGACCACCGACTACAAACATCGTCGTGGCCGCCTGATCGTTGTCAGCGGTGAGGCGTGGAATACCGGCGCAGCGCGCCTGGCCGCCCGGGCAGGATTGCGGGTCGGGGCGGGGCTGGTGACACTGCTTTCGCCGCCAGAGGCTCTGGCCATCAATGCTGCGCACCTCGAGGCGATCATGTTGACCCCCTTTGAGACCGAGATGGAGCTTGAACTTGCAGCGTCACACGTCGAAGCTGCCGTGATTGGACCTGCCGCCGGACTGACGGAGGCGACGTTATCGAATGTTCTTGCCCTGGCCCGCACAGGTGCCGCCTTGGTTGTCGATGCTGACGCGCTAAGCATATTTCGTGACGAGCCGGATGAGCTGTTTTCGGTACTAGACCGGGATGATGTACTGACCCCCCATCCAGGCGAGTTTTCGCGAATTTTTCCCGGGTTGTTGCAGAAATCTCCAGAGCGGATCACTGCAACTCGGGCTTCCGCGCAACGCGCCCAGGCGGTGGTCGTGCTCAAAGGTGCCGACACGGTAATTGCCGCGCCGGATGGCCGTGCCGCAGTTAATGTAAACGGATGTCCGTGGTTAGCGACCGCCGGCTCGGGCGATGTATTGGCTGGACTGATTGGCGGGCTGATTGCCCAGGGAATGGAGAGTTTCCCTGCAGCCTGTGCCGGGGTCTGGATTCACGCAGCCTGTGGTGAGGCGTTTGGACCGGGATTGATCGCCGAAGACTTACCCGGCTTGGTCCCCGGCGTCTTGAAGGCTCTTTGGGCGCGGCGCGGGCAATGAACGCGCTGGCGTTTTGCGGTAGATATTAAAAACCCGAACTTGTTGTCGTTTTAGATCGTGACGTACTGGCTCTTTGCGGGTTAATACCGATTACAGCTTTTGCGCAATGCGCCTGAGAGAGACGAATATGTACGACGCCCCCGCGACCACGCCGTTGATCAGCACGCCATTGATCGGCACGCCGTTAGAGCGGGTGCAGCGAATGCGGGACATCATCGTCAAAGGCGGCGATGAAGCCCAGAGTATGCGCCGACTTCCCAATGCCACAGTGGAGGCCTTGATCGACGAGGGCTTTTTCCGCTTCGCCATCCCGGTGGAACTGGGCGGCGAGAACGCCAGTGCCGTCGAAACGGTTATCATTCTGGAGGCCATGGCCGCGATCGACGCGTCGGTGGCTTGGAATGTTATGCTGGGATCGGAGATCAACGCGATGGCTGCCGGCGGCATGGCCAAGGATCTTGCTCGGGAAATCTATATCGACAATCCCCGTGTCATCATGTGCGGTGGCGGCGGTCCCGGCAGCCTCCCATCCTACGCTATCGTCCAAAAGGATGGCAGTGTGAAGGTGTGGGGAGAGGCAACCTTTATCAGCGGCTGCTACAATGCCGAATGGTGCTTCCTGGCTGCCCCGATCGTGGAGGAGGGCCAAGAACACACTGCTAATCCGATGGCGGCTCGGATGTGGTTCCTGCACAAATCTCAATTCGAAATCCTTGATGTCTGGGATATGGCGGGACTGCGAGGCTCGGGTAGCAACACCGTGCGGGCCGTCGGTGCCGTCGTGCCGGCCAAGTATGCTCAGGTGGAGCTGGTCACCGTACCGCCGCTCTATGATAACCCGGTCTTCCGCATTCCCGTGCCCGTGCGCCTCTCCTACAATAAGGTTGCCATAGCTCTGGGCGTGGCGCGCGGCGCGCTTGATGCTTTTGTCGATGTGGCCAACAATAAAATTCCATTCTTTATGGCGTCAAAACTCGTGGAACGCCCCATCGCCCAACATCGTATGGGGGAGATGGAGGCCAAGTATCGCGCGGCCAGAGCCTATGTGCTGGAGGCGATGTCCGAGGTGGAAGAGGAACTCCGCAGCGGAGTGCCGGCCCCCGGCGCGCGAACCACCCAGAACGCCCGACTTGCCTGCACCCATGGCGCTAATGCCTGCATGGAAGTGGTGGACGTCCTTCACAATACCGCCGGCACGAGCGGCATGCGGATGGACGGCCCGCTTGAGCGACGCCTGCGCGATGCGCATGGCTGCGCCACCCATCGGTGGGTGGCCCATCCGCTTTTCACCGATCTGGGCAAGATCCTGCTGGGCCAGGAGGCTGGGCCAGAGTTCGCAGGTGCAGGTGGACCAGGGATTGGGCGCGGACAATAGGTAGTCCCCCGCCATGAGTTCCATTCGTAAAGTCATCGTCCTGGGGGCCACAGGCGATCAGGGCCTCCCTCTGCTGGACCGACTGCTGGCCCAGGGCTTCGCCCCTACCGCAGGGGTCAGGCGGCCCGATCCGTTCAAGGACACGCCCTACGCTGTCGTGCCCTTCAAGCATGCCGATCTTGATGACGAGGAATCGCTGGTACGGGCATTCGATGGACATGACGCCTTGGCCATGCATTTGCCGTTCGAGTTTGACCGGGCGCGGGCAGCGGCTTTCGGCCAGCGCATCGCCTCGGCGGCCAAACGCGCAGGCCTGGGCAAGATCATCTTCAACACCAGTTGCATCATCGCCGACCACGACCTGGGGCTATCAGCACATGACGGTCGGCGCGATATTGAGCGGTCTATTGCTGAGTGCGGCGTACCATATGTTATCGTTCGCTCGGTGGTATTCATGGACAATATTATCCGCGTCTGGACCAAGCCGGCGGTAGTCAATCAGGGAGTTTTCGCTTATCCCGCCGACGAGACGCTGAAGATATCGTGGATATGTCTCGAAGATGTGGCTGCCTACATGGTCATGGGGTTGCAACAATCGGCGCTCACCTCCGAGCGGGTTCTGGTGGGCGGACCCGAGGCCCTCACCGGCGGTGAGGTCGCCGCTCGCCTCTCGCAGGTCATCGGCAGAACCATCCGGTTTCAGAGCCTTACCCCGGACGCTTACGCTTCCAAGATGAGCCTGTTGGTCTCCGGCTCGCCTGACGTGCAGCCTCACAGCATCTATGACCGAATGGCCCAGTTCTATCGCTGGTACAACGCTCAGCCGGTTTCGCCCCTGGCGGTGGACCTGACGCCTGCCCTGGCGAAATTGCCTATAATCCCGACGACCTTGGGGGCTTGGGCGGCCCGGCAGGACTGGACGGCTGCTTAAGTCAGAAACCCCTGTGAGGGGTCATCAGGCGAGCGCGCGCCACGAGTTTTGAGGTTGGTGTAGATCCCGGTATCCCACACACTGGTAGATGGGCCATTGCGGTTCCAGTCCATGACGTACACTCGCCTGGCGATGCGCCAGACACCCAGGCGCGCCTCCAAACGGTCAAGGTAGCGCCCGCCGACGACCATCTCGCGAAGGCCCTCTGGGCTGTCAAATTCGTGGTAAGCTTGGCAATAGGTCTCAGCTTTTGCGCGCTCGCCGTTCAGGTCGATCAGGATATTGCTGATGGCGTGCTGGGTGCGCAGCATGCCCTTCAGACCGGTCACTGTCGCGGTGGACCATGCGATAGCGTTCTGGGGTCCCGAGCCATAGTCGCAATCGGCTTCGGGCCAGAAAACCCCGGTCAGGATAGCCAGGTCACATCGGTCAATGCCGCGACAGTAGCGGGTCAGGACGTCTGTAATCCTGGTTTTGGCGACGATCTCGCTCAGGGCATCGATAGTCATGATGGGACCTCTCCTATCAGAGTGTACGTACGCGGTTGCGTTGATTGCTGAGGTCCGCGTCACCGCGAAGACCGACCAAGACCTCCGGTGTGGCCTTTAGCCAGTCGTCGGCGGCTGGCTCAGTACGGGCCCAGTCTACAAGTTCGCTGCGGTGGGCGATTTTCCATACGCCGGCTCGACGCTCGTAGCGGTCGACATAACGTCCACTGATGAAAAGGTCCTGTTCTGCGCCGTCTTGGACAACTCGGTGAAAGGCCTGGAAATAAACCTCGCCAAAGGCCACATCGCCTTCAATCTCGATATAGGCCTGACCCATCATGTGATGGTTAGCCAGATGATCACGAAGCGCGTTCTGAGCAAAATCGACGAAACCGTCAGGCCCACCACGATAGAAACCGTAGTCGGTAGTGGCGTCGTCCCAGAAGACTGAGCGATGCAAGGCCGGCATCAGGCGGTCCTGTGCCCGCAGGTAGCGGCAGCTAAGATCATAGATCTCCTGGCGCGACAGCAGCGCATCCAGGCGTGGGTCGGGTTGGGTGGTCATAGGCCTCTCCTTGGCTGGTCAGATAACGACGGGCGCGCCGATGAGGCTATTGGCACCGTTGTGGAAGGCGGGAATCTGACCCCCGGTAGTCTGGCCGGAGTCCACCAGCAGGGTGTGGCCAGTGACATAGCGTGCCTCGTCGCTGGCCAGATACAGCAGGGCATAGGCTGGATCCTGAGCGGTTGCCGCAATGCCAAGCGGCGCACCGGCAGCTATAGCTTTGGCGGCTTGGTCGTGATCGGCACCATCGCCGGTGATGACAAAGGCAGTCATGGCAGTGACAGTATTGCCTGGTGCGACGGCATTGACCCGCACCCCATATTGCGCCAACTCGGAGGCGGCAGACTTAGTCAGGCCAATGACGCCGTGCTTTGCTGCGGTATAGGCATGAGGGCCCAGGCCGCCCATCACCCCGGCGGTGCTGGCAATTGAGAGGATCGAACCCTTTCGCGCGGGAACCATGATCCGCGCGGCGTGCTTGGTCCCCAGGAAGACCCCCGTCAGCAGGATGGCCAGGGTGCGGTTCCAGTCCTCCAGTGGCGTATCTTTAATCGACCCGACGGCACCAACGATGCCGGCGTTGTTGACCATGATGTCCAGGCCGCCGAACTCAGCCACCGCAAGATCGACGGCGGCGGCGATGTCGTCCTCGCGGATGACATCGCAGCGGATGAAGCGGGTACGGTCCCCCAGTTCGCGGGCGATGGCGGCACCGGGCCCTTCCTGCACATCGCAAAGCACGACCTTGGCACCCTGGGCATGAAACAGCCGCGCCGTACCGGCACCAATGCCGCTGGCTGCGCCGGTGATCACGGCGACCTTGTCTTTCAATCTGGCAGTCATTAGGCGGCTCTCCTAGGGTTTTGGTGATGACAGGTCCCAGG
>JAYTXQ010000007.1:0-2501 GCA_043742825.1 Caulobacteraceae bacterium
CACCCGTTACGACCGCTGCGCTCACACCTTCATGTCCGCCATCGCCATCGCCGCAACCGTCATCTTCTGGCTCTGATTAATGAGTCCTGAGCCTAGGTCTCTGCCGGTCGGGACCGTCATCACATAACAATCCAGGCCCAGTAAGGGCATCGGCCAGTCTTCGGCCAAAATCAGGTCATTGTGATAGGCGATTTGGCTGGCGATTCGCCGACGTGCGTCATGTCCGGGACCATCGTCATAAGCCGCACCGTAGTCAGCCCCCGCACTGATGTGGTCGGGTGGCAGACGCAACAGCACAAGGATCTGTTGCGACGGCGAGGGAGCAGCCACTTTGGCGGCGGCAGCGATGGCGCATCCCGATCCCAGGCTCCAGGCGACCAGAGCCAGTAAGACCAACCTGAGCGCGCCCATCCTGCGAAAGCCGGCCCTCATCGCGCGTCACTTGCATCGACGGGTTCGGCCATAACTACCGCAGCGGCAGCGCGCAGGCGATTCAGGGCCGCCGCGCGTTGCGGTCCAGGTACATTGATCAGATAGGCATCGGCACCATTGGGTCCGTCGACCAGGCGCGCGTGGTTGGCCGCCAAAAGGGACTTCAGTTCACCCAACCGAACCTCCGGGCGGAAGATGACAACCATGTTGCCAACGGGGGTCGGCGTTGACGAACTGAGCACATGGTAACGCAGCTGCTGTTCGCCCGGTCGATCAGTGTGTTGATCAATGTGTCGGTCAAGGCCGAACATGACGAAGACGAGCAGGATTGTCGCCTGCAGGGCAACCGCCCAACCCAGCCACGCGCCATAGCCATCCCAGCCCTTGCGCAGGCGGGAACCGAGTTTGGAGAGCCAAGTTGGCGCAGCCGTACCCCGCAACTGCGCATCCAGGCGCTGTTGCATCACCTTCCACGCGTGGTCAGCATCGAGATTCGCTGGGATCGGTCTGCGATCAAGCTTGCGCTCGAATTGCACGTCGGCCTGACAGTCAGGGCAGGTGTCCAGGTGCGCGGCGACCCTCGCCCGCTCCTCAGGGCTCAATTTGCCGGTGACGAACCACGACAACAGCAATTGGGCATCCTTGTGGGCTTCACCATGCAGGGGGATTATGTGTCCGGTCATTTTTTATTTCACAACCAATTCTTGGGTCACAACCAATCCGAGGCCTGGCCTGCCAGGGCCCGTTTCAGGTGCCGACGAGCATGGAACATTCGGGTCTTTACTGTGTCCACGGGACATTCCGCGATAGACGCTATGTCGCGATAGCTCATACCTTGGAAATAGGTAAGATCAACGACGGCGCGATGATCGGCGGAAAGTTCAGATATGGCTTTCATAAGCTGTGTCTGCAGTTGTTGTTGTACCAGTTCATCGTCAGCATTGAGAGAGTCAGTGGGGCGCTGTTCAGCCTGTTTATCCTCTACAGGAATATCCTGCCGCCTTAGCGCATTCATCGCTTTGCGATAGGCAATAGCAAAAATCCACGTCGAGACCTTGCTGGTCTGATTGTAGGTGCCCGCCCGCGACCAGACGACCAACATCGTATCGTTAAGCACTTCCTCCACTACCTGAGGCCGTCTGACCAGATTCAACAGAAACCGGCTCAGACGCGGGTGAAAACCTTTGTAGAGGTCCTCAAAAGCCCGACGATCCCCCTGAGTGATGCGGGCAATCAGGCGCGCATCCTCGCTCGTGCTGTGCGGCATTGCCGTACCGCCCTGAACGTTTTGCACCCTTGGCTTTACCCACATCGGCCACCCCCGACAGCCTGACCCCCCTTGCCCCAGACGGCGAGAGCATCAGGATCAGGCTTTAGACCTCCAGTAGATGTGCAGTTGTGAGCAAAGGGTTCAATCCGAGTCGCCAATTTTTGCCGCCAGCGTGCACCTGTTGGCACGATCAAGGTTCGAACGGGGAAATGAACTGTTCGACAAAATTCCAAACCAGTTCACGCACCCCCTGGTTTGCCGCCCCGATGGTCATCCTCAGTCCCGGCTGCGCAGCGCCGTAAAGGGGCCGATAAGACCGAGAGGAACGGTGGTGACGTTCTTGACCGAGCGCACGACGATGCGGCTCTCGATGTTGGAAACCAGGCCCAGAGAGAGGATTTGATCTCGCAAAAAACTGTCAAAAGCATGGATGTCGCGGGTGACGATGCGCAACTCGTAGTCGGCCGATCCGGTGACGGTGGCGCATTGAGTGACCTCAGGCATGCGCCGCACCGACGCCTCGAAGGTCTCCAGATTTTCCTTGGTGGGTAGCGACAGTTTCGCCGTGCAATAGACCTCGAAATTCAGGCCCAGTTTTTCCCTATCCAGGATGGCGACCCGGCGCTGAATGATACCGTCGTCTTCCAGTCTCTTGATCCGGCGCCAGCAGGGGCTGGTCGAGAGGCCGACCCGTTCGGCGATCTGCACCACGGCGAGAGTGGCGTCGGCCTGGATCAGGTCAAGAATTCGAGTATCCGTTATATCGAGATCATAAGGCAAATTTTATACTATAAATTGA
>JAYTXQ010000008.1:0-5115 GCA_043742825.1 Caulobacteraceae bacterium
GTGTATCGATCACCATAGCTTTGGGAACATACTTGCCGTCGCCAGGGGCACGATCCAAAGCCAAGGCGTAGGGGTCGATCAACAGCTTGTCGGGGTTGAACCTGTGGCCCTGGTCCGGCGCGAACGGGCCATAGGCACGCAGGCCATAAAGCGCGCCTTCACCGACGTCGGGGATGAAGCCATGGAAGACCGAACCGGTGCGATCAATCAAAGGCACGCGCGCGACTTCCACCAACCCTCCTGTGTCAAACAGACAAAAGTCGATAGCCGCAGCATTGGCGGAAAACACCGCAACATTCACCCCGCCCTGTGTGAGTGTGACGCCTAATGGGTCGGGAACGCCAGTGCGCGACAGGGTCAAGTCACAGAGCTCGCGTCCGTTGTAAGTGCGGCCGTCGGCTGCGCGCTCGCCCCAAGTAGGTCGCGATAGACCATGGCGTAGGCTTTGGCAGGGCCGTTCCAGGAGACATCGGCGGACATGCCATTGGCCTGCAAGCGCTGCCAGCTCGCGCTGTTGCGATATAGGCGGCTGGTGCGGCGGATAGCGTCTTCCAGCATCGGGCCATTGACCGGGCTGAACTGAACGCCGGTCGCAACGCCTGCTGCCAGGGCCATGGGCGAGGCATCGATCACCGTGTCTGCCAGCCCGCCGACACGGGCGACGACGGGGACGCATCCATATCGCAGGGCATAGAGTTGCGTCAGCCCACAAGGCTCGAACCTTGAGGGTACCAACAGAGCGTCTGCACCAGCCTGCAGGCGATGAGCGAGGACCTCATCATAGCCAAATACGCAACCGACCTGGCCCGGAAACGCCTTGGCGGCGGCGGCAAATCCGGCTTGTAGGTCCGCATCCCCCGCGCCAAGCAAAGCCAGTTGCGCGCCTTCAGCCAGGAGCACAGGCAGAGCCTGTAACAACAGATCCAGACCCTTCTGCCAGCTGAGACGACTGACTACGGCGAACAGTGGGGTTGTGGGTTTTGGGTTCAGCCCCATCCGCAATTGCAAATCAGCCTTGTTGGATGCCCGACCACTCAGGGTCGCGGAATCGTAACGGGCAGCGATCAGGCAATCGGTTGCCGGGTTCCACACCTCCAGGTCAATGCCGTTGAGAATTCCGGTCAGCTTGTCGGCCCTGCCACGTAGCAGGCCCTGCAGGCCCATGCCGCCCGCAGGTGTGCAGATCTCAGCGGCATAGGTAGGCGAGACCGTGGTGATCGCATCCGACAAACGCAGGCCGGCCTTCAAAAACCCGATATCCCCATAATATTCGACGCCATCGGCTGTGAAGGCAGCTGGCGGCAGACCCAGAGCGGCAAGAAGGTTTTTGTCGAACTGACCCTGAAAGGCCAGATTATGCACGGTGATCACCGTCGCGGGTCTGGGTTGACCGGAATAGGCAAGATAGGCGGCGGTCAAGCCGGCCTGCCAGTCATGCGCGTGGACAATCTGTGGCACGAAATCGCTGATCAGGCCTTGGCCCAGATTTGCGGCGACCCGGGCCAGTGCGGCGAAGCGCAGGGCATTGTCGGGCCAGTCCGTGCCGTTTAGATCGGCGTAGGGTCCGCCCGTACGGTCATAGAGATGCGGCGCATCCAGGACCAGTAGCTCAAGACCGTGAACCCGCGCCGACAGCAGTTTTGCCGGCCCTCCGAACAACGCTGGAAGGGTAGCGACGGTCCGGGCCCGCTTCAGGCTTTTCAGCACGGCCCGATAGCCGGGAATCAGGCTGTGCACCGCGAAGCCTTCACTCGCCAATGCCAAGGGCAGCGCACCGGCGACATCTGCCAGGCCTCCGGTCTTAATCAGCGGATAGATCTCTGAGGCAACCGAGAGCACCGAAAGGGACATCAGAGGTCCAGCTTGTCGATCATCTTCTGCGTGATCAGGCAAACCCCGCCCTCAGAGCGACGAAAGCGTTCGGCGTCCAGGATCGGGTCCTCACCGACAATCATGCCTTCCGGTATACTGACAGCGCGATCCACGATGACATTCTTTAGGCTGACATTCCGACCGATTTGTACGTCCGGCAAGATAACGCCTAGTTCCACATGACTGTAGGAGTTGACCCGTACACCGCTGAACAGAAGTGAGCGATGGATGTGGGCCCCGGAGACGACGCACCCGCCCGACACCAGCGAAGCTATGGCCTGGCCCCGCCGCCCCGGATAATCATGCACGAACTTAGCCGGGCCGTTCATCTGGCTATAGGTCCAGATCGGCCATTCGCGGTCATAGAGGTCCAGGTCGGGCACCACTTCGGTCAGGTCAATATTGGCCGCAAAATAGCTGTCCAGGGTGCCGGCGTCACGCCAATAGGCGCTCGACCCCTGGTTCTGCTGGATGCACGAACGACTGAACGGGTGGGCCACGGCCTTAGCTTGTTTGACCAGACGCGGGATGATGTCTTTGCCGAAGTCGTGGCTTGAGGTCTGGTCGGCTGCGTCGCGTTTGAGTTCAGCGGCCAGGAAATTGGTATCGAAGACATAGATGCCCATGCTGACCATACAGGCATCGAGTTTACCCTCTATCGTCGGTGGATCGTCGGGTTTTTCGAAGAAGTCTATGATGCGGTCTTCGGCGTCGACGTGCATTACGCCGAAGCCTGCGGCTTCGGCTTTGGTCACCTCGATACAGGCGACGGTGACATTGGCCCCCTGTTCGACATGCTGTTGGAGCATCGGCTCGAAGTCCATCTTGTAGATGTGATCGCCAGCCAGAATGACGATGTATTCGGGATCATAGGACTGGATGATGTCCAGGTTCTGATACACCGCATCAGCCGTGCCCATGTACCACATATCTTCCGACACCCTTTGGCTCGCCGGCAGAATATCAAAGCTCTCGTTGCGTTCGGGGCGAAAGAAATCCCAGCCGCGTTGCATGTGCCGGATCAGGCTGTGGGCCTTGTACTGCGTTGCTACAGCAATGCGGCGGATGCCGGAATTAAGAGCATTGGACAGGGCAAAATCAATGATGCGAAACTTTCCGCCAAAATACACTGCCGGCTTCGCCCGCCGATCAGTCAGTTCCAAGAGCCGGCTGCCACGTCCGCCGGCAAGCACATAGGCCATGGCTTGCCGCGAGAGGGGCGCGTGAAGTCCCGGTCTGGCCATATTTCGGTTCCTGTCTCTGACCGCGATTGATAGCAATTAGAGCAGACTTTGCGCCAGTCTGAAAAGGAGAACTTGCACCATTCTGCCGCTCAGGTGCCGTTGGAGAATTGGGCAATCCTTTGACGTCCCTGCCGCCGCAAATAGCGCTGCAACGGTATTTCTAGACAAGCCCGCCCGGCCAATCCGGCACTGATCGACGCAACCAGAGCGACGGGCATCAATACCCAAAGTGGGGTGCGCCAGCCCAACAGATTGGCGATCAAGGCCACCACCGGGAGGTGCCACAAGTAAATGGCATAGGAAGCATCGCCCAGATGTCTCAAAATGGGGACATCGGCGACTGCGCCAAGGCTCACGACCCCGGCGACGATCATCGCTGCGGGAAGGCCCCAGAGCATAGGCCGCCACAGCTCGGTGAACAGGCCCCCCGGCTGTTCGAGGGCTAGAAGGCCAAAGCCCGCCAGCAAAAGCATGCCACCCCAGGCGCGGTTCGGCAGGGTTCCTCTGCCAGCCGCACAGGCGATCCACAGGCCTGCGGCAAATTCCAGCAGCATCGGATTGGCGATCAGGATGTAGACATCCCCGCCCAGTCCCAGGCCCAGGGCGGCGATTGAACCGAGGGTCGCCGTCAGGATGGCGGCGCGGTCTTTTTCAGGGGCCAGAAGGCCGAGGGCAAAGAGGCCGTAGAAGAGGGCCTCGTAACATAGGGTCCAACCCGCAGGAAGAACTGGGAAGGGTAGGCCAGCAAGGTCAAGGTGGGGGATGAAGGCCAGTGAGAGGGCCATATGCAGCGGTCCAGGCCGGACCTGGGTCAACAGCTGCGGCCAGAGCGCGGCGATGGTGGCCACGACCAGGGTCGCCAACCAATAGGTCGGGGCAACGCGGGTCAGGCGTTTCCAGGCAAAGGCGGCAGGCGAACTGGGTCTGCCAGCGGTGACCGACCACATGATTACGCCACTGATGACGAAGAAAATATCGACGCCCGCGCGACCAATATCAAAGCCGCCGCCCCGCCACTGCACAATGTGATAGCTGACCACGCCCAACGCCGCCACGGCCCGCAGGTACTGGATGGCACCACTGCGTGTCACCGGCGTGATCTCATCAGCCCTCAGCCTTCCAAAGGTCCGATCAGCAATGACGGCGCGCCGACCACGCCGCTGCGCAGGGTAAAGACGGCGGTGCCCGGTTTGCGGCCTTTACGCACGTCGGAGACATCGAAACCCGCAGCAGAGAGCCGCGCCCGCGCCGCTTCCGGATCAGGCACCCGCCATGCCAGACCGTCCAGGCGATCTGGAGAATCGGCGTTGGCTGCCCCTAGGGGTGCAGAGATCTCAATCACACTTGCGCCACAGCGGAAGAACAACAGCCGCGCACCCCACTGCGGGTTTGACCGATCAAGGCGAAAATCCAGACCCAGGCGCGCACCATAGAGGGCCACTGCCCGGTCCGCATCGCCCGCGCGCACGACCACATGATCCAGAGCGGTCACAGTGTCAGCTGACCCTATAATGCGAGCTGGCTCTCGAGCCCGCTCGACCAGGGCCATGACAATTCCAGCCGTGGCCTCCGCATCGAGCCATACCAGACCGTTAGTATCGGGCTCTTGACTGGCCAAACCCCGTCGCCCCAGTGCCTCCCGCGCGGCCCCCATGTTTTCAACAGCGAAGACCAGGGCATGCAGACCTTCGGGGGGGCCATCGGCAGCGATGATCTGCAATGCGGTATTCTCAAGCTCAAACCGCATCCCATTGCCCGGTTGACCCAGTATGGCCGCATAGGCTTGGGCGGCGATGGCGGGATCGGTCGCCGCGACAATGATCTGGTCCAGGGCGTGGATCAAAGTAAATCCCGCACGTCGGCCAGATGGCCGGCGATGGCCGCCGCCGCCGCCATTGCAGGGCTCATCAGATGGGTGCGGCCGCCGCGACCCTGGCGGCCTTCAAAATTGCGGTTGGAGGTAGCGGCGCAGCGCTCGCCTGGGGCCAGGCGGTCAGGG
>JAYTXQ010000009.1:0-3229 GCA_043742825.1 Caulobacteraceae bacterium
CAGGCGATGCAGGAGAAACTGCAGGCGGCCCAGGCGCGTTTAGCCTTAAGCGAGGTGGACGGCGTGGCCGGGGGCGGCATGGTGCGGCTGACCCTGAAAGGCTCCGGCGAGCTTGCCCGCGTTGTTATCGACGAGAGCCTGCTGGCACCGGGTGAAGGCGAGATCATCGCCGATCTCATCATCGCCGCCCACGCCGACGCCAAGCGCAAACTCGACGCGCAGCAGACCCAGATCATGCGCGACGTCGCCGGACCCCTGGCCGGATTGCCTGGGATACCGGGGTTTTAAGCGGGACGCATTGGCACACCGTGCCGCATCTATGCCTCGCTCCACGTAAGGCGGGGCTTTCGGGCGGCGAGGGTTTCATCCAGGCGACTTAAGGGGGCGAGGTAAGGCGCGCCTTTAAAACGGTCAACGTCGCCGGCTTTCGCGGCTGCGGCGAGCTCCAACAGCACACCGCAAAACCGGTCCAGCTCGGCTTTTGACTCCGTCTCGGTCGGCTCGATCAGCATTGCCCCATGGACGACCAGCGGAAAATACATGGTCATGGGGTGAAAGCCCTCGTCGATCATCGCCTTGGCAAAATCCAAAGTGGTGATCCCTGTGCCCTCAAGCCAGCTGTCGTCGAAAAGAGCCTCGTGCATGCATGGGCCATCTGGATAGGCGGCGGTCATGACGCCCGAGAGCCTCGCCTTGAGGTAGTTGGCGTTCAGCACCGCATCCCTGGCCACCTGGCGCAGACCATCGGCCCCGTGGCTCATCATATAACTGAGGGCGCGCACATACATGCCCATCTGGCCGTGGAAAGCGCAGAGCCGCCCGACGCCAGTTCCCGAAGCATCGTCCGCGAACTCATCCAGCCTCAGTCCACCAGAATCGTGAACCAGCCAGGGCAAAGGCGCGAAGGGGGCTAGGGCGGCGGTGAGCACCACTGGTCCCGAGCCAGGCCCACCGCCGCCATGGGGGGTAGAAAAGGTCTTGTGCAGGTTGATATGCATGGCATCGACGCCCAGGTCTCCGGGCCGCACCTGACCAACGATGGCGTTAAAATTGGCACCGTCACAATAGAAATAGGCGCCCACCGCGTGGGTAAGCCTGGCGATCTCCAGGACATCGCGCTCAAAAAGGCCGCAGGTATTGGGGTTGGTGACCATTACGGCAGCCACATCGGCGTTCAGCTTTGCCGCCAGATCGGCAAGGTCGACGTGTCCGTCGGCTGTCTGGGCGATTTCCACCACCTGATAACCGGCCTGGGCGGCGGTGGCGGGGTTGGTGCCGTGGGCGCTGGTGGGTACCAGAACAGTCTTGCGCGCATCACCTTTGGCAAGGTGCGCGGCGCGGATTGCCAGAATGCCGCAAAGCTCTCCTTGTGCCCCAGCCTTGGGCGTCAGCGCCACCGCCGGCATGCCAGTTAGGGTCTTCAGCCAATGGGCCAGTTGATCCATCACACCCAGCGCACCCTGCACCGTCGATTGGGGTTGCAGCGGGTGAATGTCGGCAAAGCCCGGCAGACGCGCCATCTTCTCGTTCAGCCGTGGATTGTGCTTCATGGTGCAGGAACCCAGCGGATAGAGTGCCAGGTCGATAGCATGGTTCTTTTGCGACATGCGCACATAGTGGCGCAGCGTCTGCGGCTCTGACAGGCCCGGCAGCTGCGGTGGTGCCGCGCGGGTCAGGCCGCCAAGTTCATCACCCTGCAGATCGCAACCAAGTGTCGAGGCTGGAAAATCAACCCCTGTGGCACCCCACCGGTCCAGTTCGAAAATCAGCGGTTCATCCTGCAACAGGCCCCGTCCCGTGCGTGGCGGCTCTCGCTCGAAAGTCTCCGATTGCGGCCGCGTTGGTCTACCGATGGTTTGATAGGTCACGCAGCAAGCTCCATCGTCAGGGTGCGGACGAAAGTGGCGATGTCGTCCTCAGTGGTAGTTTCGGTGGCGCAGACGAGCAATACGTCGTCCATGCCCGCCCCAGGGTCGAGGCGGGAAAACGGCACGCCGGCCAGTACATCCCTAGCCGCCAGGGCCTCCACAACGGCCGCGGCGTTCCTGGGTAGACGGACGGCGAACTCGTTGAAAAAACGTGGGCTTAGGACTTCAACACCTGGCACTTGGCAGAGCGCCTGTTTCAAAGCCCGCGCGGCGGCGTGGTTGATCGCCGCCAGCCTAGCCAGACCCGCGCCACCCAGAAGGGTCATGTGGATCGAAAAGGCCAGGGCGCACAAGCCCGAATTGGTGCAGATATTCGAAGTCGCCTTATCGCGGCGGATATGCTGCTCGCGGGTCGAAAGGGTAAGGACAAAACCCCGCCGGCCCTGAGCATCCACGGTCTCTCCGCACAACCGCCCGGGCATCTGGCGCATCAATGCCTCACGGCAGGCGAAGAGCCCCACGTAGGGGCCGCCAAAGTTCAGACTATTGCCGATCGACTGGCCCTCGGCGACGGCGATATCGGCCCCCATTTCGCCTGGCGTCGTAAGCAGACCAAAGGACACAGCCTCCGTCGTCACTACGACTAGGAGGGCCCCGGCTGCGTGCGCCGCCTCAGCTATCGCCGTCACATCGGTCACCGTGCCAAAGACGTTGGGCGTCTGCACCACCACGCAGGCGGTCTGTGCATCAATGGCTGAAATCACCGCCGCCTCGGCGTCGATCTGGGCCGCGAGCCGCTGGATCTGAACGCCCGCCGACCCGGCCAGGGTCTGGCAGGTCTGGGCATAGTGGGGGTGAATCCCGCCCGACAGGACCGCTTTGCTCCGGCGGGTAACACGGCTCGCCATCAAGACCGCTTCGGCACAAGCGGTCGAGCCATCATACATGGAGGCATTGGCAACCGGCAGCCCGGTCAACGCCGCCACCTGGGTCTGAAACTCAAACAAAACCTGTAAGGTCCCTTGAGCGATCTCCGGCTGGTAGGGCGTATAGCTGGTCAGGAATTCTGAGCGCTGGATCAGGTGATCGACGCTGGCGGGAACGTGGTGGCGATAAGCCCCGGCTCCCAGGAAAAACGGCACCGATCCAGCGCTGACATTCTTCGCGGCGAGCGCCGCCATATGCCGCTCAACCGCCATTTCGCTGGCGTGGTGCGGCAACCCCGCGATGGGCGCGGTCAGCCGCGCTGCGGCGGGAACATCGGCGAACAAGTCATCAACGTGGCTCGCGCCGATCACGGCCAGCATGTCGGTCCGGTCGGCGGAGGTCAGGGGTAAGTATCTCAAGTCGCACTCCAAATT
>JAYTXQ010000010.1:0-11314 GCA_043742825.1 Caulobacteraceae bacterium
ATGCGCGCCGTAGCCGAATGCCAGATGCCGGTTGGGGCTCCGCGTGGGATCAAAGGCATCCGGGTTGGGGAAAACCGCCTCGTCACGGTTACCCGACGCGTAACACAGCATCAGCCAATCGCCTTTGGCGATATCTTGCCCGCCGAGCTGGGTATCGGCGGTGGCCGAGCGCATGAAATGCTTCACCGGGGTGGTCCAGCGAATAGCCTCGTCAACCAGACCTGGGATCAGCCTGGGATCGGCTTTTACCGCTGCGAAAGCTTCCGGGTATTGGCACATGCCCAAAATTGCCCCCGCCGTTGATGACGAGGTCGTATCATGGCCGGCGGTGGCGACGATGACATAATAACAGAGGGCTTCGAAGTCGTTGATCGGCACCCCGTCGATCAGCCCATTGGCGATCACCGAGGCTAGGTCGCCGTTAGGACTGGCCTTACGGGCGTCCGTAATCCCTTTGAAATACATAAAAAAATCAGCTACCGTCGCTTGGATATCCTCCAGCGAGCCCGCAGCGACATCCGTCTCGCTTTGCGAGCGATTTAACTCAGGATCGGTGGCGGAAAACAACTCCTGGGTCAGTTTCAGCATTCTGGTTTCATCCTCCTGCGGGATGCCCAGGATTTCCATGATCACCCGCAGCGGAAAGGTCAAAGCAACATCGCGGACGAAATCACACTTCCCGCCTAGCGACGCCATATGATCCACGTGCGCGCGGGCAATTTCGCGGATGCGCGTTTCCAGGCCGCGAATATTCTGCGGCAAAAACCACGATTGGGTCAGGAGGCGGTATTTAGGGTGATCGGGCGCATCCATCTGCACCAGGGTGCGCAGCAGATGCGGACTGCCGCCGGTCAGTTTGCGCACCGTTTCGTCGCCGGCAATGGTGGTGAAGGTGGCGGGCATGTCGCCTGAATGAAACAGGTCGTTCTGGCGGCTGACCTCCAGAATATCGGCGTGGCGCGTCACGAGCCAAAACGGATAGACTCCCTCAACCCTGGCCTGGCCCAATGGCGCATTCGCCCGCAGCCAGCGATAGGCATCATGCACCGGCGTATCCTTGGCGAACGAGATGGGATTGATCACCGCGATGGCAATGTCGTCAGGAATCGGCGTCGGTTTTGTCATGGTTCAATCCTCCCAGCCCGTGGCCTAGGGCATTTCAGCGACGCGGCGGCAGTCAAGAAATAAGCTCACTCTACCTACGGTTTCAGCCCCATCTGGTCATATTCCCAACTGATCTGCGGATCGATGCGTCTGGCCAAGGCGATGTCAGTCTGGCCAGCTTGGGTCTGGCCGCGTTTTAGTCGGGTCAGGCCCCGCGCATAAAGTGAACCGGGATAGTGCGCGCTCATCTGCAATGCGAGATCAAACTCTGCCAGGGCCTCGTCCAGGCGGCCAAGGCGCATAAGCACCAGGGCGTGACTGTCATGAATGCCGCCAAGCGTCGCGTCTAATTTCAATGCCGCTTCACAGTCCTTGAGCGCCGTAGTCAGCAGTGGCGGAAAGGCGGCCTCAGTCCAGCATAGATCGTTATTGTCGATCGCCAGAGCGGACACCTGGTTGCGGAAACTGACAAAATCGGCTTCCGCCAGATCAAGTTGCCCCGCCTTGGCATGCAGATTACCGCGCAAGCGCAGAAAATGCGGTACGGTCGGCTGCGCATGGATCGCCGCATCCAGCTCTGACAGGCCGAGAGTATATTCAGCACTCTGAACTCTCAGGTCCGCCCGCCGGTCGATGGCATAAACACTCTTAGGATCCAGTTTCAGGACCTCCACATAGTCGGCCAGACGACCGGCGACATCAGCGTGATCACGCAGGTCCGCGCGGGCGACGTAAAGTGCTACCGCAGGTTTTTCGGCGACGAGTTTATTGGCCACAGCGATCGCCTCGGCGCGCCGCCCCATCCGCGACCAGGCCCAGGCCCGTTGCAGCAAAAGCTCAGGGTCGCCTGGAGCGGTCGCCACCGCAGCATCGAATTCTGCTTTGGCAGCCTCGTCTCGGCCGAGGTCACGCAGGATCTCGGCACGGAACATCCGCATATGCCCCTCGTCCTGGTGCTGTTTGATCAGGGCATCCAAGTCGGCCAGGGCCGCGTCCGCGTCGTCCAAGCTCCACTCTGCCGCCGCCCGTCGCTCCAGGGCCTGCGCATCGCCTGGGGTCATCTCCAGCGCCTTGGTGAAGTCAGCCAGGGCTTTTCGGTGGTCGGACCGGCTGTCATAGAGGCTACCACGCTGGACGTAACCCTCCGCGGTCGTGGGCGTCTGCGCGACGATCTGCGCATATTCCTGTGGCGTCCCGGCGTAGCATTGTGGGACGACGATATGGACGACATTTTTGCTCAGGCCGGCAAGCGCCGTCTCGACCAGCACCGCATCCTTGGCCGGAAATTCGGCGGCAAGGGTGCGCTGCGACGCGTCCATGGTGAACACACCTGACTTAATCGAAGAGGCCCGGTGCAAAGCCATGGCAGCGACCGTGCGATCAATATTCTCGCCGGTGAAACTGAAGCCGGCACCGCCCAAGGGCAGGACGATAGAGACCAGATGATGATCGAAGGCCGGAAAAGGCACGAAGTAGGGCGCGTCCACACCCGGTCCCGGATCGCGCTTGAAGTCGGCCTTGCCGCCCAGAACCGAGCCATCAACCTCAAAGCGACGGGGCAAGGTGGGGGCAGCAGATGGCCAGGCCATCTTGGCCGTGCCCTCCATTACCAGACGCTCCGTGCCCGTGGCCTTGTCAAACCCGGCGCGGCTCGATTTTACCTCAATGGACTCGAACATCTTGCGCCACATCTGACGCAGGCCACGGTCCATGTCGGTGGGCGGCACATTGGCCATCTGCAGGTTCAGGGCAATGGCCGTGTCGCCGCGGAAAATCATCTCGGCGTGCGCCGGTGCGGGGACATCCAGGCCTGCCGAGGCATCAAGGCGAAGCACAACCTCGCTGTCGGGCGTGGTCAGGGGACTTTGCGTCAGGGCTGTTAGGGAGCCTCCTGACATCTGCAGCGGCAGGGCCCAATGGAAAGGGGGCACGCGCAAGATCGCCAACGACCGATCCGATGGGCGCGTGCCATCCAGCCAGTAGACCTTGCCGGCGATTACGGCGCGCACCAAGATATGATCGAACACCTCGACGGTGGGCAGACGTTGGTCCAGGCCATCGCCGCGCGTGGTGCTGACGAGAGCCGGTTGCGCAGTGACGCCAAGCTCATTCAGCAGGGCCAGCAACAATGTCGTCTTGGCCTTGCAGTCGCCAAAGCGCCGCGCCCAGGTGACGTCGGGCACAGCGGGGGTCAAGGCCCCGTCGTTTATGCCCAAAAAGACATAGCGCACCTTTTCCTGCACCAGAGCCAGAGCGGCGGCGGCGCGCTGGGCCGGATCGCTGGAAGCCGCCGCGATCCTGGCGGCCTCCGCTTTTACCGGCGATCCGGGCGCTAGAATTGCCGCTTTAGCATAGAGGGGGGCGAACAGCCGGGAGATATCCCCCCAACTGGCGAACTGGGTAAACTCAAGCTCGCGACCCCTGGCATAGCGCGCAGGCGCACCCTTTGGCGCGCGGTAGGGCTCGACATCACGGGCCTCAATGACCAGTTCGGACAAATCCCCCGTCTGGGAAAATGTTGGTTTGGCGACTGCCGAACCGACGCGCCAGCGGATGGCCTTGGCTTTGGGCCACAGGGCGCGCATCCGCAAATGCTCGACCGCAATGGCGCTCCCTGCGTCCAGCACCGCTTCAGACTGGCCGCCCATCACCGGATCATTGCGAGTGATTGTGGCCGCTACGTCCAGCGCGTCGCCAACCTCCAGGCCTTCGACCTGCAGGGTCGCGGTTAACACCCCGTCGAGCGTCGCCGATTCCAGGTTGGTTTCCCGGCGCAGAACCGTGAACTCATGACCGGCCAGGGCGTCGATCACCTGAGTTCCGCGCAGGATATGCACCTTGTGCACAGTCAGGGTCGAGGTTCCGGGCTTCCACGGCAGGCTGAGAGTGCCCAGCTCAGCCAGGCCCTGGTCGGTCCGGGCCTGGACGACGCTCTCGAAATAGATCGAATCGCCCGCCGCCTCGAACGCGGTCTGGCTGTCCCTCAACAGAACCTTGACCGGCGCGGTATCAGAGGCGGCGATGGCCAGCGGTTTGACCAGATCAGCGGGCTTTACCCAAGCGGCTGGAGGCCCGATCGTGGGTGCATCGGCAGCACTTGCGGGCTCGGCGATAGCAACCGCCGCAAGCAGCCAAAAAACCGACCGCATGAGTTGCCCTGAGCTGATCACAATGGCTTGGGGCTAAAGCGTTTATCGCCGGTCCGCCAGAGGATGAAGGCGATCACATCCCCGGTCTCCCGGTCGCGCTGGTCGCGGGTTGAACCGATGCCGTGGCCAGCGTCGGTCTCGATGCGCAGGATCACCGGATTTTTCGACCCCGTGGCTGCCTGCAGTTTGGCCGTCATCTTGGTCGGCTCCCACGACGGGACCCGCGGATCATTCAGGCCCGTGGTCAGCATGATCGAGGGATAGGCCACCCCTTGCCGGACATGCTGCATAGCATCCATTTCCAGCAGGCCTTTGAAGCCCTCGGCATTGGTCACCGACCCGAACTCAGGGATATTGCCGGGCCCATTGGGAGAGAACTCGCTGCGGGTAGCGTTGGAGACCCCAACCTGGGAAATCACCACAGCCGCCAGATCCGGCCTTTCGGTTACGAACCGGCCCACCGTGATCCCACCGGCGGAGCCGCCGAGAATCGCCAGCTTGGACTTGCGCGTATAGCCCGCAGCGATCAGATACTCGGCTGCTGCGATCATGTCCCGCCAGGTGTTGGGCTTGGTCAATTTCTGGCCAGCCAGATGCCAGTCTTCGCCCAGTTCGCCACCGCCGCGCACGTGGGCCACGGCGAAGACGCCGCCCAGGTCCAGCAATGGCAACCAGCGGGCCAGGAAACCTGGATCCAGAGTAATCCCATAGGCCCCATAAGCCTCAAGTAAGACCGGGGCCTGACCATCCCGGCGCAGTCCCTTTTTATAGATAATCGACAAGGGGATTTTGGTCCCGTCGGCAGCGGTGGCGAAGACCTCGTCCGAGGCATAGGGCGTAACATCAATCGGTGGCGTTGGCGCAATACTGGTGGCTGTCACTTTGCCATCGGCATCTGCAAAGCAAAGCACCGACGGATGCACCCAGCCTTTAAGCAGGAACCACGCGCCATCATGCAAGGTGTCGGCGTAGAGGCCCTGTATCGAGCCGGCGAAAGGCAAGGTCAGAGTCTGAATCTGGCCATCCCAGGCCATGCGTCGCAACCCGCCGATCCCGGCATTAAGGTCGTTGATATAGAGCGCGTCCCTGGCCGCCGCGAGACCACGGATCACCGAGTCGCTTTGCGCCACGGCCACCGAGGCATTTGCTACCGCAGGCTGGGCGGCCGTCGATTTTAGTACCTGATACCGCGAGGCTCCGGCGTGGCTGAGCAGATAGATATCCTCGCCATGAACCGCGCCGCCGGTGACCTTATCTGCGGGACTGCACACCTGGGTCCATTTGGGTGTTCCAGCCTGAGCGTCGGCCAGATGTGCAACGTAAAGCGCGATCTCGTTCTGGACCCCGGAATTGACTGCCCCAATGACGATGTCCGACCCAGGCGTCGTGCCGACGCTGGGGACATCGATGTCGGCGATGCTCAGGCTCGGGTTGCCCCGTTTTGACAAAACGTGCAGGTCATTGGCAGGATCGGTTCCCAGGCGGTGATACCAGCTGACGCTGAGGTTGTACTTGTCCAGAGCCCCAGGGGTCGTGCCGGCTTTCAGGCGAGTGAAGAAAAAGCCCGAGCCGTCAGCCACCCAGCTAGGGCCGGCGAACTGCGTCCGGTCAATCACCTCAGGCAATAAGGCCCCGGTCTGGGTGACAATGATGCGGGCCACCGACTCTTCGGAGCCCCCTGGCGAGGCACCAAAGACCACATGACTGCCGTCCGGCGAGACGCTCCACCAATCCAGTGCTGTGTGCGCGCCCGCCGTGGCAAAGGTGTCTGGGTCAATCAGCATCCGGTCGATGCCTTGCAGGCCTTGGCGCACATAGAGCTTGTAGGTCTGGGCCCCAGCCGGGCGCACCTCGGTAAAGATCAGGTCGCCGCCCACCTGCACGCCGCTGACGGACACCAGATCCTTCGTATATCCCGAAATGCTAGCGCGCACCGCGTCACGGCCAGGAATGGTGTCCAGCACCTGTTTTGCATGGTCGCCCTGAGCCAGAATATAGGCCTTCCACTCCGCGTCCTGGGCCTCCATCCAGCGATAGGGATCGGTCAGGGTGGTGCCAAACAAAGTCTCGGTAACCGGGGTTACGCGGGCCACGGGTGCAGCAGATGCCGCCCATGCCAAGGCTGGCAGACTGGCCATTCCAGCAAAAGCAACGGACGAGGCGAGCAGGGCGCGGCGATCAAGGGCAAGGGTCATAACGGGGCAGTCCTTCAGACGATGAATTTGATTGTGCCCAGCATAAACTGGAAGCCCGGCTCCGGCTATCCACTTCCAACGCACCGCGTTACAGATCGACCCGCGACGAAAGATCTACTCCCATCTGTGTCCTCTGCGGAAAGACTTAGAGACCGTAGTGCTGCCTCATAGCCGCTGCCCACCGCGTTGATCGACCAGGCTTTGGTACAGTGCGAAAAGAGCGGAGAAATGCGCTGGCGCGGTGCCGACCTTTGCCTCACCGAAAAGTGGGCGTGGCAGTTCCAGAGCGCACAGGATCGCGCTGGCACAGGCCTGCGCATTACCTGTGGCATAGGTGACACTCGGCCCCTGCCCCGCCAGGTCAGCCGAGCCGCCCCAGTCAGGAACCACGACAGGTAAACCCGAGGCGAGGGCTTCAGCCACGACAAGACCATAAGTTTCCGCGCCCGATCCGTGGACCAGGGTATCGGCGCTGGCATAGATCCGGGCTAGGTGGTCTCTATCATTGACCGCCCCGGTCAGACACACATTGCCAACACGCGCTGCAAGAGCCTCAACTCGGCTGCGGGTTGGCCCCTCGCCAATCAGCACCAAGCCCAGGCCCGGTCGCCGCGCCCGGGCCAAGGCAAAGCCTTCCAGGATGGTGCTGTGACGTTTTTCGGGATGGAAACGGCCAACCGCCAGCAACAGCTTGCCATCCACCCCAACACCGCAACGTTCCAAAAATTCGCGGCGCAAGCCCTCATCCGCCAGAGCGGGTGTGAATCGACCGCTTTCGATGCCAAATGGGACGGCGTGCGGTGCATTGACGCCAAATCCCGCCAGGCGCTCCGACAGCCAGTTACCGCCAGTCACGGTCACGTCAAAATGGGTGCTGAGTCGGCGAAGGTAGGCCCAATAGGGCGCGAATATCCTGTCAATTGCCGGTCGGGAAAGGCGGTCACCCAACAGAGTATAAGGATAGCCCGCAACAAAATCCTGATGGAAAACCAGCGACTTCACCGCCGCACCGGGCCAGGACGCCGCGATCCAGCCCCCGCGCCACGGTGAGGAACCCTCCACCACATCGGGTGCCTCCGCATCGATAATTTGCCAAACCGGCTGCGCCTTCACAAACAGGCGATAATTGGCGTCAAATGGCATCGGCGGGCTTTGCACCCAGACGATTTTGCCCCCACCTGGCCGTAGATCCACGCGGTCTTGAGGCCCTGGTGCGATGATAGTCAGGCGGTGGCCAGCGCGCTCGGCCTCGTCCAGTTTTTGCTGCACGTAGCTGCGCACGCCGCCGCCAGTCTCTGAATAGAAACCTGAGACATCGACAACCTTCATTGATCACCCACGATTGCCCCGAACCGCTGCATCAGCCCTCCCATCACCGCGTCCCAGGAAAAGCTCAGGCTACGCGCCCGCGCTGCCGTCCCGAGGGCGTGGCGCAGCGTCGGTCTGAGCTGCAAGGTTGTAATGTGACTGGCAAAGCTCTGCGCGTCCTCTGCCTGCGCCAGAAAACCGGTGAAGCCATCCTCAACCAGCGATCGGCTTCCCGTCGCATCGGCGCACAGGGTGGGTAGGCCACTGGCCATGGCCTCAAGCGTGACGCTACCGAACGTCTCAGTATCACTTGGAAAAAAGAACAGATCAGAACTCGCATAGGCCGTTGCCAGAGCCTCGCCGTCCAGCCGCCCGGTAAACACCGCCCCCGGAAGCGCCCGGGTCAAAGCGTCCCGCTCGGGACCTTCACCAACGAACATCATCCGGTGCGGCATCCCCTGGGCGCGCAACAACTGGATGGTCGAAATCACACTCGACAGGCGTTTCTCCCGAACCAGACGGCTGACAAAAGAGACCACCATATCTTCATCAGCAAAACCCATGCTGCGGCGCCACTCCAGGTTGCGCCTAGCCGGATCAAACCTGTGAGTATCGACACCGCGAGCCCATATCTGGGTGTTCAGCGCGCCCTCTTCGATCAACACCTGAGCCATGGAAGCCGATGGCACATAGACCTCACGGCACCGCTGATAAAAGCGCGCGATCAGCCGCGATACAGGGCCCTGCAATAAACCGAGGCCATAGTGGCTGAGATAGGTCTCGTAGCGGGTGTGAAATGAGGCGACAACGGGGATGCCCGAGCGTATGGCAAACTCCAGGGTCTGGTGACCCAGAACATCCGGCGTTGCCAGATGCATAATATCGGGCTGAAACTCCGCGATCTGGCGGCGCAGCTGCGCGGTCAGGCCCAGCGCTAACCGGTATTCCGGGCGCAGGGGTATCGGGATCGACGGTGCAGGGATTAGTGTTCCAGAATGGGGAAAGGCCGCAACCCTGGCAACAGGTGCCACGACCAGAACTTCGGCGCCGCGGCTCTCCAGATAGGCCACCCACCGGTTGAGCGTCAGGGCCACGCCATCGGCGATATAGTTGTAGGAGCTGGTAACCACGACCACTCGCAACGGTCGCTCCTCCTAATCTAACGCTTCCAGCCCCAAGGTAACGAATCAGCCGCCGAGGCGAATAGCACATCGCCCGACCGAAAAACCCGGCCGGGCGCTACGCAAATGCTTACTTCAGATGATTCGCCAGGTGCTTGTTCATTTCGAACATGCTGACCTTGTCTTTGCCGCCGAAAACGGGCTTCAGCTTTGCGTCAGCAAGAATGTCCCGCTTATTAGCTGGATCTTGGAGGTTGTTTGCTTTGATATAGACCCACATCTTAGACACAACTTCTCCGCGCGTGATTTGACCTGCGCCTATTACAGCCGACAACTCAGCGGATGGTTGCATCAGTTTTTGCAGACCGTTTGGTTTCTTCTCAGCGTCTTGCGCCATGCTTTCTCCTAGCTCGGGGGGTGGCTTGTGCAGCGAACCCTGCGGTGACCCCGGTAACGGGACAATGATGGTTTTCGGCGCAAAGCCAAGCCCCGCAGTGCAAAATCGTCTGTGAACGTGCCTCGATCTGACATTTTGCAGGGCCTGATCGCGATTTAAGCGCTGCCTAGACGTGAGCCTTAGCTGCCGCGACCACGTCTTCGGCGAGGCGTCCGGCAAGTTCGGCCATATGGTCAAGCTTGGCTTCAAAGCTCCCCAAGCCCTGGGTCAGGGAACGCACCTCGGCAATCAGGTCATTGCGTTCGCTGTTGGGCAGATAGGCTTCGACTGTATCCCAGCCGCTCCAGCCGGCGCGCGGGCCAAAGCCGAGTATCTGCCCACGACGCGAGGAAAGCGTGGAGTTGATGCTGGCGATGGCCGCTGACGGGGTGAAGACGACCAGCTTGTCGATTGGTTCTAACAGATAGGGCGAGCACCGCCGCAGCCCCTCTTCGATGGCCATATGGCCGGCAATGCGAAAGGCCATTTCCGAAGAATCTACCGCGTGGAAACCGCCATCAATCAGGGTGACCTCCACATCCTCAACGACGAATCCCAGGGGCCCTTTGAGCAAACCATCCCGCGCGCCCTGTTCTACGGCCGGTATCCATTGCCTGGGCACCGCGCCCCCGGTGATCTTACTGACGAAGACGAAGCCGGCACCGTGCTCGCGTGGCGCGATGGTAATGGTGACATCGGCGAACTGGCCGTGGCCCCCCGATTGTTTCCTGTGACGCGCGTGCTGAGTGATTCCTGAGCGGATCGTTTCGCGATAGGCGGTCGGTGGTCGCGTAGATATGATATCCACACTGAAACGCCGCTTCAGTCGCTCAAGGGTCAGCCGGATATGGCTGTCTCCCTGGCCAAAGAGAATGACCTGATGACTCTCCGGGTCATGCAACAACGACAGGCCGGAATCCTCTTCCAATAGCTTGTTCAGAGCCCCCGACAGACGCACGTCGTCCTTGCGATTGGCCGCACCGATACTCTGGCCAAAAAGCGGCGTGCGCGCAGGAATCGCCGCAGCTTTCCCCGCCCCGCCCGCCAGGCCCAAAAGGCTGCCGGCGGCGGCCTGTTCGACTTTGCCGATGGCGACAATATCGCCACTGGTCACCTTGGCCGTCTTGACCGTCGTCGCCCCTTGAACCTGGAACAGCCCCCCCGCACGGGCATGATCGCCGCCTGGCAACGTGAAGTCGGCACCGTCGCTGAGCGCACCCCCGAAGGCGCGGGCGTAGGTAAGTTTACCCGCCTGCCCGGCATGGGCGGTCTTGATCACAAAGGCCCCGGCCCCAACGCACCCCAGACGTGTCGCTGCAATTGCCGGAGGGGCCGTCTCGTGCCGAAACGCCTTGAGCAGGCGGCGCACGCCAAAGCCGTTCAGGGCCGAGCCAAAGAACACAGGCACGATCAACCCGGTGTTCATCTCACGCACCAGATCGGCAAAGACCAAGTCGCGCGCCGGATTAATATCCGACAGCAGTTGTTCCATCAGATCGTCGTCGAAATCGGCCAGTTGTTCGAGCATATGAAAGCGCGCCGGCGCTTCGATCTGTGCCAGATCAGGGCTCAGGTCCACCAGTTTAGAGGCCTCACCGGTGCGATAGACAAAGGCCCGCTCAAGCGCCAGATCGATATATCCAGACACCGCTTCACCGGTCAGAACGGGTAGCTGCCTGGCCACTAGCGGTGCGGCGCTGACCGGAGCCAGGGCCGCGAGCAGGTCGTCCAACGCCCCTTTCGCCTGGTCCATTTTGTTGACGAAGACGGCGCGGGGGACACCCAGGCCCTCCAGCTGATGAAATAGAGGCTGTAGCAACCCCGCCTTGGCCGCTTCCGGCTCGGTGACAATCACGGCCAGATCACAGACCGCCAGGGCAGTGTCGGACTCAGCCGCCAGTTCCACGGCCCCTGGACAGTCAATGACCCCATAGGTGTCCCCCATGAAGGCAAAGCGGGCGAAATTCAGCTCGACAGAGTGCCCGCGCGCCTTAGCCTCGG
>JAYTXQ010000011.1:0-8283 GCA_043742825.1 Caulobacteraceae bacterium
GTTGGGCACCGACTGTGACCGCAGTGCCTGGCACCATCGCCCGGAGCCAAGCTTATGTTGTCAGCGGCACACAGTTCAACGGCCTAAGCCAGGCCGCAGCCTACGGCGACGAGTTGAACACCTCGACCAATTATCCTCTGGTCCGCATAACTAACACCGCAACTGGCCATGTCGTCTATGCGCGCACTCACGGGCACAGCACCATGGGCGTCGCCACGGGCACAACGCCGACATCGACGAACTTTGACGTGCCCTCGGGCACCGAAACCGGTGCCTCTACCCTCATGGTGATCGCTAATGGCATAGCCTCGAATGGGATGGCGGTAACCGTGAACTGAGGCCAATTCGCGCTTCGGCCAGATTAACCACTTCTAAGGCAGAGGGGGCGGTTTAAATGGTGGCCCTGATATCTGCTGGCTCACCGTTCAGCCAGAGTGCGGCGTCAAATGGACATGCCCATGGTGGTGATGGTCAGCCGGGTTTTCATGGTGATCATTGGGTTCGACACTGATGACATTGACCTTGCCAAAGCGGACCCCGCGCTCGGCGCGAATGGCGTCCGCGAGAGCCCGTACTGCTGTATCGCGTCCCTTGAATATGGTGCTCGCGAAACAGGTTGCGTGATCCAAGGGGACTTGGACGGTCGAGACCACGAGGTCATGGTTGTCATGCGCGATTTGGCTTAGCCGGCTTGCGATGTCTCGAGTGCGAAAATCATAGATATAGGACAAATTGGCGACGCAACCCACACCGCCGACCGTCTCCAGCCGACTGGTCTCTACTGCTTGACGGACCAGATCACGAACCGCTTCTGAGCGGTTTTGATAGCCCTGTTGCTTGGCAAGGTCGTCGAAAGCGTCGGCAAGGTCTTCGTCCAGAGAAATTGTGACACGCTGCATGGGATCCTCCGCTGAAGCCCCAACCTATCAACATCACCCGCAAATAAAAGGCGCGGCTTTTTGATCCAAGAGGGCCCGTAAGCAGTAAGGGCCGATAGATCATACGCAAAAGGAGATGCCGTGCGCGAAGTTACGGTTCTGGGTTCAGGCGTTCGTTCCGGCCGTGGTCGCCTCCTTGCCCTGTTGTGCGCCAACACCACTCTGATCGCGTCCACCACCAGTCACGCGGCGGAGGCTGCCGACCTGGCCATTGCCACTGCCCTGCCTACCGAGGTCACGCCGGTTTATGTCTTCGGCAAGCGTCTGGATGGTGTGGGCACATCGGGGTCGGCAAGCGAAGGGGTGGTGTCTTTCGCCAAATTCGAGGATCGGCCACTGCTGCGACCTGGGGAACTGGTGGAAGTGGTGCCGGGAATGGCGGCGACCCAGCACTCTGGCAACACCAAGGCCAATCAGTATTTCCTGCGCGGTTTCAACCTTGATCACGGTACGGACTTCTCAGTCAGATTCGATGGTGTACCCCTCAACCTTCGCACCCATGCCCACGGCCAGGGCTATCTGGATCTTAACGGGATCATTCCCGAGGTCATCGAAACAATCAAATATCGCAAGGGACCCTATTACGCAGAACAGGGCGATTTCTCGAACGCCGGTGCCGCCAGTTTCGATACCTTTTCGCGCGGAGCACCTTCCTTTGTTCAGGCTACCGTTGGCGAACATCAATACGGGCGGCTTCTTGGAGTGAAGAGCTTTGGCGACCGCAGCTTCCTGGCCGCCGAGGTCGATACCTATCGCGGCCCCTACGACCATCCCGACAATTTCCGCAAAGTCGACTTTATCGGACGCGTCGGCCTTGGCGACTGGTCGCTGACCGGACTGGCCTATGCCGCCAAGACCCAGGCTAACGATCAAATTCCCCAGCGCGCAGTCACTGAAGGTCAGATCACCAGTCGAGGCGCACTCGACCCCAGCGATGGCGCGCGCACGTCCCGGTTCATTCTGTCGCTGCAACGGACCAAGAACGACGGCTGGTACATCAACGCCTATGCCCAGAAATACTATTTGGCGATCTACTCGAATTTCACCTATTTCCTGCGCGACCCGGTCAACGGGGATCAGTTCGAACAGTTGGACGATCGCTATACCTTCGGCGGATCGGTAGTGCGGACTTGGCCACACACCTTCCTGGGCGCTTCGTTCCGCACAGGCGTCGAGTTTCGCGACGATTACATTCCCAAGATTGGACTTTACTACACCCACCAGCGGACGGTGCTGTCCACGGTCCGACAAGACAGGGTCAATGAATATTCCGGCGACGTATGGACAGAGGCGACCCGCGCTTTTGGACCCGTGCGCGCCACTGTCGGGCTGCGGTTCGACGACGTCGGCGGCCATGTAACGTCCAGCGATCCGCGCAACAGCGGAACGGCCAATTCGACACTGATCAGTCCCAAATTTACCCTCGCCTGGCTCATCTCGCCGTCATTCGAAGTCTATGCCGACGCGGGCCGGGGGTTCCATTCCAACGATTTTCGGGGAGCGACTCTAACCGTAGTGCCGGGAACCGATATTCCGGGTCAGCGCGTCCCCATTATTTCCGCTTCCCAGGGCGCGGAGGTGGGCGCACGTTATCAGCATGGTGGGCTGACCTCGACGCTGACCCTGTTCGCCCTCCATCTGGATTCCGAACTGGTCTATAACGGTGACGGTGGAGACACCTCCAGCACCAGCGCGACGCTGCGTAAAGGCGTGGAGTTCCTGGTCGATTATGCGCCATCGCGGCGTCTCGACTTCAATTTCAGCGCGGCGGCTTCCGACGCGCACTATGTGAACAATCCGGCAGGTCCGCGCGTCCCCAATGCCCTGGAATATGTACTGACCGGCGGGGTTACCGCACGCGTGACCCGCCACGCGACAGTGACGGTCACCGGCCGCCGCCTCGGACCGGCACCCTTAATCGAAGACAATTCCGCAAGGTCAAACCCCGCGACCCTGCTCAACGCCCTGATGGACTACGATTTCGGACGCTTCAAGGTAAAGCTCGAGGTCCTCAATCTGCTCGGCAGTCACGACGACGAAATTCAATATTTCTATACCTCACGGCTGCAGGGCGAGCCGGCGGCGGGCGTCGCAGACTATCATTTCCATCAGTTCGAACCGAGGACGCTGCGCGCAATCCTGCAGATTCCGTTAGGCTAATGCCGGCTCCCGAAACGATTGACTGTCGCGTGACTTAAGGTCGCGATGCAGTTCCCGCTTCGCGCCTCATCATCCACCCCCCGACATCAGTCCATGTGATCGGGCGCGTAGCCGGGGGTCGGTGTGGTGACCTGCAGAGCGCCGGCCAGGAGCGAAATGGCGACGAGCCAGCTGGCCAGGACTTTGAGCACGATCTGACGGCGCGTCGAAACCAGCCACGCACCGGGCAGGCAGATGAGCGCCGCCGGAAGCGCCGACAGCAGGTCACCGCGCGTGCCTGCGCAGGCGATGAGCGCCCCGCCCCACCCGCCAGCGTTCAGCGCCAGGACCAGAGCGCCCCTAGGACCCAGACCCTTGGGCAGATGGACAGCCAGAGCGGTGATCACGACACTGATCCAACAGCCCATGAAGATCACATCGCGCCAGGCGGGGGTCGCCCGCAGGAAGCTGAGGAGTGCAGCCGTCGCCAGCAACACCAGCAGGCTGGGCACGAAGGCGCGGCGCGGCGCGAAGGCGAGAGCCAAACCGAAAGCGGCGAATAACAGAGCCGGCGGAAGCGCGCCGCCCCTCATGCGCTGATCGCCGCCCACAAAAAGACCGCGCCGCTGGCGGCTATAAAGCCCCCCAAGCTACGCGTTACCACCTTGCCCCAGGGCAGAGCGTTCAGCGCCCCGATGCCAATGCCCGCCACGTGCAGAAGGCCCGTGGCCGTCATGAACCCGACGCTGTAGCCGATGGGATCGGCGGCCGAGGGCAGTTCCTTGCCGTGCGCATAGCCATGAAAGACGGCGAAGATCGCAACGATAAGACAAGCGACCCACACCGGCGCACGCACTCCGAACGCTATCAGCCCACCCAGTAGCAACACCGAGAGGGAAATGCCGATTTCCACAGGTGGGATTGGGATATTGGCCATGCCGACTGCGGCGCCCAGGGCCATCACCGTGGGAAACAGAACCGGCAGGGCGAAGATCAGCGGTCGGCCCAGATAAGCCCCCCAGATACCCACTGCGACCATAGCAAGCAAATGGTCAAAACCGCTCAAAGGATGCAGAAAACCAGAGACAATGCCCCCGGGCAGGCCAGTGCCGGTGTGGGCGAGGGCTGGACCTGCGGCCAAGACAGCAAGTGCGATCAGGGCCAGTGTGTGGCGATGGCCGAGGCGAGACTGCATCCCTGCCTGTTCCTTAAGGCCGAGACACCATCGCCCCCCCCTATGTTTTGGGGTCTGCCGCGCGCCCTTGGTCAAGTCAATCAACAATGGCGCAGGCGGACACGGTCGCTCTCTCTATGAGTGCGTAGATTCCGAATCTAGGCGTGCACCCACAGTGACGACACGCTAGGGAATGAAGATGCGGCATACATTCTTACTCGGCCTGGTCACCCTGTCGCTGGCCGCCCCGGCGATGGCGCACGACTTCTGGCTGCAACCTGGGCATTTCACTGTCGCACCGGGCGCGCAAGTGCCGATGACCATCCAGGTCGGCCATGGGCGTGATCGCACACGGTGGTCGGGAAGCCTGGAGCGGGTCGTCGAGTTTGTTGACGTGACGCTGCGCGGCCGCGTGGACCTGAGGAACACACTGCAGCAAAGCCGCGAACGCGACGCGGCGGTGCCTTTCACCACAGCGGGCGCACACGTCCTTGGCTTTCGCAGCACGCACGCTGCCAGCGTTCTGCCCGCCATTCGCTTCAACGCTTACCTGCAGGCCGAAGGCCTGACCCCGGCCCTGGTACTGCGGGCGCGGACGAAAAAGACCGACACGCCGGGAAAGGAGATCTATAGCCGCTGCGCCAAGACGATTGTCCAAGTGGGCCGGGTGAGCGCTCGCGACCTGGCGCTAGTCACTTCGCCTATCGGTCTACCTTTGGAAATCGTCCCTGAGCGCAATCCCTACTCCCTGCGCGCCGGCGAAAGCCTGCCGGTCAAGGTGGTCTACCAGGGTCGGGCTTTGGCGGGAGCGACGGTAATGTTGACCAGTCTTGAGTTCGATGCCCGGCCAGTGGAGACCCACCTGACCGACGCCGGTGGGCGCGCCACTTTCAAAGTCCCCCGCGTCGGGACCTGGCTGATCAATGTTCTGTGGACATCCCCCGTGACTGGCAATCCCGATGCCGATTTCGACACAACGTTTTCAAGCCTGACCTTCGGTTTCGTCGGTGCCGTCGCGCCCTGACTAAAATCTGGACCCGTTTCATTGGCCAGTGGCTATGCTCTTTCGTCGTTTGTCGAGGTGGTAGGTCAGGGTGGCGGCGAAACAGACCCTCAGGGCGGCTTCAGGCACTGGAGCCGTCAGATCGACATGCAAAGCTCGATTGCCTTCAAGCGTGAGTTCATCGGCAAACAGACTTCGGAACGTTTCCACAAGCGTGGTCTTGCAGTTGAAATAGATACTGCAGCGCTCGGGGTGGGCGGGGGACCAGCCCAGACGCAAGGTCGTCCCGCTCTTTGTCGCCTGGGTCAGATAGGCGGGCTCGCCCCATCTCAATGCCTCGGTCAGGCACCCAACCCCTTCGCAGGTGCCAGCGGTTTCGAAAATCAACTGGCGCAAAATCAGCGTGCGCTCCCTGGCTTGCGTGGGCCGTAGCGAGATAACCGCCGCAACCTCTGGCGGCATCGCCGCTATAATCGTGTTCAAAATGGCCTGGACTCCTTCAGCCAACACGCGTTGTTGAACACACCATGCCTGTGGCTGACCACCCTGTCTGGCGGTCATCAAGCACTGTCGATGTCGAATACGAACGCCAGATGAATAAAGAGGCCTGACCGAATTCAGTCTCGGCTATATACCAACCGTCACGCTTAACGGAGCCTTGTGATGGTGACACTGCGCACTGCCGCCCTGACCCTGGCGATATCCCTGGGGGGCGTGACGTCAGGGATCCCGACGCTTGCTGAGGATCGCACATCTTTTGACGTCAGCGTCGGCTATGCACCCCCGCCTCTGCCCACCTACTATCAACCTCCTTGTCCGGGTTACGGCTATCTATGGACGCCAGGCTACTGGGGCTGGGATGACTATAATCAGGACTATTTCTGGGTGCCCGGCACCTGGGTGCGGCCGCCTCATGTCGGCTATTTCTGGACGCCTGCCTACTGGGCCTGGAACGAGGGCCAATTCTTTTTCAACGGAGGCTATTGGGGCCCGAGCGTCGGCTATTATGGCGGCATCAATTATGGGTTTGGCTATAATGGCTGGGGCTATGACGGCGGCTATTGGCGGGACCGGGATTTTTACTACAATCGCCGCGCCAACAATTTCGGGCACGAGCATTTTGATCGATCAGATCACGTCTATGATCGCCCGATTCGCCAGCCGGATCATTTCAACCGCAGCAGCTTTAACGGCGGTCCAGGGGCAGTTTCCGCCCGGCAAACCGACCAACAGTTGCGCGGGGCCGACCGACCCAGATTTGGTCCGGCCCCCGACCTGAGAGCTAGTGATAATCGCGGCGCACCCGACTTCGCAGCGGCTCCCCAGTCGGGTGCGTTTCGTGGCTCCGGCATCGCTTCGGCCAACCGGTCTCGCCAGGATTTTGTGCCCCAGCAAGGCTATGGCGCGACGCAGCGATACCCGCGGCAGACCTATCGTGAGCCACCGACGCAAATGGCCCAGCCGCAGCGGCAGGTAAACCCATCTTTCCAGGGTCCAAGAGAGGTTCCGCAGGCGCAGGCAGCCACGCCCCAACGCCAAGCCCCACCCCAGCAGGGATACGACGGACGTCGCGACGGCCCCCGAGGCCGGTAGCGGCAATGGCTTGCCTCGCATCCGCTGAGTCCCTACTGCTGCGTCGATGATTTCAGGCGGGAGCGCGTTGGTGATTGAGGCGGTGATCTGGGACTTTGGCGGCGTGATCACGACCTCGCCGTTCGAGGCCTTTAATGCTTATGAAGCGGAACATGGGCTGCCCAAGGATTTCATCCGGACGGTCAATGCGACTAACCCTGATAGCAATGCCTGGGCCCTGTTTGAGCGGGCGGAGATTGACGCTGCCGGGTTTGACATCGCGTTTCTGCGAGATTCGTCGGCCCTCGGCCACGCCGTGCGCGGGGCGGATGTCCTGCCGCGTTTGTCAGGCAGTGTGCGGCCAGCAATGGTGGCCGCTTTGCGGGCGTGCAAAGCCCGCTTCAAGATTGGCTGCATCACCAACAACATGGCGCAGGGTCTTGGACCTGGCATGTCAGCCAGCCGACAGGGCGCGCAGAAGGCTGCGGATATCATGGCCCTCTTTGACCATGTGATCGAGAGTTCCAAAGTCGGGGTGCGCAAACCCGATCCGAAAATCTATCTGATGATGTGTGAAAAGCTGAACGTCGTAGCTAAAGGCTGTGTCTATCTGGATGACTTGGGCATCAACTGCAAACCCGCAGCACAGCTGGGGATGGCGGCAATCAAGGTCGTGAGTGAGGCACAGGCTCTCGCCGAACTGTCCGGCTACACGGGCCTGAACTTTGCCGGGAGTGCAAATTGAACCGGCCAAAGCGGATAGGTGCTGCGGCAGCGTTAGCCGGGCTTGAAGGCTGGCGGGCGTCGGAGGGGCGCGACGCGATCGAAAAACGCTTTCAGTTTGCCAACTTTGCGCTCGCCTTCGCCTGGATGACCCGCGTCGCTGTGGCCGCAGAAAAATTTGACCACCACCCTGAGTGGTCCAACGTCTATAATCGCGTCGATGTTGTCTTAACCACGCACGATGCCGGCGGCGTCACCCGCCTGGATGCGCAATTGGCTCAGTTCATGGACGCCGCAATTATTGACAATCCTTAACTGGCGCTGGTTGGCCTCCGGCGTCACAATTCATTGAACATTCATCAAAGGGCGCTTAGGGATGCCCTCCACATAGACGTGCAACCGGATTTCAGCATCTCATGGCCAACATCACCATCGTCGATGACGACGAAAACATCGTTACATCAATCTCTCTGGCCCTTGAAAGCCACGGGCACCAGGTCCAGGCCTATTATGATGGCGCGTCTGGTCTTTCCGCGCTCGAGACCGAGCCGCCAGATCTGGCGATCCTGGATGTGAAGATGCCGCGCATGGATGGCATGGAGGTTCTGCGCCGTCTGCGCCAGACCAGCAATCTGCCAGTGATCATGCTAACATCGAAAGACGATGAGATCGACGAGGTTCTGGGATTTAATCTTGGTGCCGACGACTATGTGCATAAGCCTTTTAGCCAACGC
>JAYTXQ010000012.1:0-3888 GCA_043742825.1 Caulobacteraceae bacterium
CCGCTCGAGGAAAAACAGATAGGCGCTGACCGCCGCAGCATAGGCCTCCAAGGTGCGAGGGCTCGAGCGGCGTTCATGGGCCAGGTGCTCCAACCATGCGCGCAAAGCCTCCTGGGCGATCATCAGACGGACCAGTGTTCCGCTGTGCGCTCCACGACGCGGGCGAGAAAGGTCACCAGCTCGGGGCCCATGTCGTCGGAAAAGGCGGTGGGATCCATAGAGCCAAAGGCGATGACGCCCTGTCGCGCCGGCGTCCAGATGGCAAGGCGAACCAGGGCCAGACTGCCGATCTGCGGGGCCAGAGCCCCGAACAGACCCAGGGCGGTGGGGACATGGCCCATGCGTGCCAGCTCGCGCGGCCCAAGGATTAAGTCGACCTGACCCTCAATCAGGGGCTTCCAGCCGGCGGGAACACTACCGGCCCCCTCGATGGCAATGACCCCGGCGGCCAGGCCAAAGCGCAGGCGGGCCAGATCATCGACGCGGCGGGCCAGGTCAGCGAGGTTGCGCGATTCCAACAGATCGATCACCGCCGCATGGGTCTGGGCCTGGGCAGCAAAATTCGCCCGCGCCATAGCCTCAAGGCGTTTGCGCTCGCCCGATTCACGCTCATGCGCTGCAGCAACCCGAGACAGGGCTATGGGCCCAAAGTCGATGATATTTGCCACATCGATGCGCAGACCAAGCTGGGACAGCAGATCGGGATTCTGGCGGATGGCATCGCGATTGGCCAAAGCAAAGGCCTGCACGTCCTGCGGCTCCAGGGGTGCCACGGTCGCCCGATCAGTCTCGTTCATCATCGCTCCTCCACCAGTATTTCAGCATAAAAACACGCGCACCGTTAACGCGGGCTTTCGAATGCGGTCTCGACGCGCACATCATTCTCGGCGATGACCATGGCCATGACCGCCTCGCGCATCGCGCAGATTCTCATCCCCATGCCGCTGCCCGAGGCGTTCGACTATGCTGAGCCCGACGGCATGGCGCTGGGGGTTGGCGACCTGGTCAGTGTGCCTTTGGGCCCTCGCGAGGTGATCGGGGTTGTCGTGGCGCTCCGCGACGGCGCGGGGGGCAATCGGCCGCTAAAGCCTGTGCTGGCGCGCATGGCGCAGTTGGCCCTGCCAGCCCGCACGCTTGAGTTCATTCACTGGGCGGCCCGCTATGCGGTCGAAGCGCCGGGGCAGGCCCTGGCCATGGTCCTGCGCGGCCTGCGCGCGCCTTTGCCCAGATCTGAGCGACGTCTTGTCGCCAGTGGCCAGGGGGCCAGACGGCCGACACCGGCGCGGGACCGGGTTCTGGCGGCGGCGACCGCGCCCCTGACTCCTGGCGATCTGGCTCGCGCAGCGGCGGTGTCGGTCGGCGTGATCAAGGCTCTGGTGGATGACGGGGCTCTGATCGCAATCATGGTCGCGCCGCCGCCGATCTGGTCTCCGCCCGATATTACCTTGCCCGGCGCAACGCTCAACCCCAGTCAGGCTGCGGCCACAGCCAGCCTGAATCGCCTGCTGGATACCAAGGCCTTTGCCGTCGCTCTGCTCGACGGCGTCACCGGATCTGGCAAGACGGAGGTCTATCTTGAAGCCGCCGCCCACGCCCTGGCCGCCGATCCTTCAGCCCAGGTTCTGGTCCTCCTGCCCGAAATCGCCCTGACCCAGGCGGTGATCGGTCGCTTTACCGAGCGCTTTGGTAGCCCCCCGATCGAATGGCATTCGGGCATTCTCGGGCCTCGGCGACGGGAAGCCTGGGAGGCTGTGGCCAGCGGTGCAGGGCGAATTGTTGTCGGCGCGCGCTCGGCCCTCTTCCTGCCCTTCCCCAGCTTGCGCCTGATCATTGTCGATGAGGAGCATGATGGCTCCTACAAACAGGACGATGGCTTTATCTATCACGCCCGCGACCTCGCCGTCGCCAGAGGGCGGATCGAGGCGGCCCTGGTGGTGCTGGCCTCGGCGACGCCATCGCTGGAGAGCCTGTGGAACGCGCAGGAGGGGCGCTACACTTGGTTGCGCCTAGCCCATCGTCATGGCGTGGCACGCCTGCCAAGTATCCGCCTGATCGACATGCGCCAGGACCCGCCGGCCACGGGGCGCTGGCTTTCCCCGGCCCTGGTCCAGGCTATGACCACGACCCTGGAACGGGGCGAACAGAGTCTGTTGTTCCTCAATCGGCGCGGCTATGCCCCCCTTGTCCTGTGCCGGGCCTGTGGTGAGCGCCTGAAAGCCCCTGACAGCGATTCCTGGCTGGTGGAACATCGATATACCGGCCGCCTAATCTGTCATCTCACCGGCTTTTCCATGCCCAAACCCAGACATTGTCCCGCCTGCGCGGCCAAGGACAGTCTGATCTCCGTCGGTCCTGGGGTAGAGCGGGTTGAGGAAGAAGCGCGGGGCCTGTTTCCAGACGCACGGCTGGCGGTGTTTTCCTCTGACACGGTCACCGATCCCGCCTCCGCCCGCGCCCTGATTGAGGCTATGGCAGCGGGAGAGTTTGACATCCTGGTAGCCACTCAGGCAGCTGCCAAGGGGCACAATTTCCCCAACCTGACCCTCGTGGGCGTGGTCGATGCCGATCTGGGACTGCGCGGCGGCGACCTGCGTGCGGCCGAGCGCACCTATCAGCTCTTAACCCAGGTGGCCGGTCGCGCGGGACGTCAGGAAAGGCCAGGGCAGGCGCTGGTGCAGACCTGGGCCTCTGATCATCCGGTGATGGCCGCCATAGCTGCGGGCGACCGCGACGCCTTCGTCGCTGCCGAACTGGAAGACCGCAAGGCGGCGGGCCTGCCCCCGTTCAGCCGGCTCGCCGCGATAGTCGTATCGGGTAGCGACCCGGAAATCCTCGAGACTTTCATCAAGGCCTTTGCTGCTGTGGCACCGAATGTTGACGACGTGGACGTCTTTGGCCCTGCCGATGCGCCCTTGGCTTTGGTACGCGGTCGCCGACGCAAGCGGTTCCTGGTCAGGGCCGCCAGAGCCATCGACCTGCCGGCCTTCCTCGCCGCTTGGCGGGCGCGGGTAAAAGTGCCAGGCTCGGTACGGCTTACGGTCGATGTCGATCCGTATAGTTTCCTGTAATCCTTACGATCATTCAGATTGAATTGAGGTCAGGTAACTCGTCATGCGCCCGCCGCACCCGACGTAACCATGGCCGCCCATTCGGCGGCTGTGAGCAGACCGCCAGCCGCCTCGGCCTTGCCCTGGTCCTGGGCGGCTAGCGCCGGTTGGATGGCGTCGATGCGTTTCCACCCGGCCACCGGGGCAGCGCCGGCCGCGTCGGGCACATAACGGGATGCGGCCAACCTCTGGTGGCGATGGATATAGCGTGGGCAATTCTGAAAAATCGCGCTGATGGCGACACTGACGATGAACTGCGCGCCGGGCCAGGGGGTCCGCGCCACCGAGTCATGATCTAACCGGGCCTGACCTTGAATGCGCAGCCGCAACGGCGTTTCGAAGTCCATAAACAACAAACCCACCCCTGCCGTGGCCGCGATGTTGCCCATCGAATAGAACATGCCGTTGCCGTCATAGGATGGGAACACCAGCGTCTTTGTATCCGCTGCCCGGACAAAACCGGGCGCGCCGCCCTTGTAGGACACCGTCGGCATGCCGGTTTGATCAACCGTGGCCAGCCAGACCATGTCCCGCCCGGCGATGAAAGCCAGGTCGGCTTCGCTCAGGGTGTCGCGCACGATTGTCGCGCTCAGGGCATCGGCGAGACGGCGGGTGTCGAAGCGATCCTGCAGATCGCGGTGGCCTTCTATATAGGTCAACGGGGTCATAAGGTTGTCCTTAAACTGCGGATTCGACGCCCACGGCGAGGTCGCAGGCTGGCGCATCCATCAAGCCACGCGGCGACAAGCTCGGCAAGCCAGCAACGGCGAGCCCTGCGTTT
>JAYTXQ010000013.1:0-16655 GCA_043742825.1 Caulobacteraceae bacterium
GGGGGTTTTCGCCACTGAATCTCCAGCTAAAACATATAGACGGTGTTCATCAACGCCCACCATACGGCGCACACTTCCATGCGGCGTTGGATTGCGGCAAAGCAACCAAGTTAGGCCATCCCACGCTTCCCTAAGTCGGGGAAATTGCTGCGAAAGTCCATCGATAGTATCTGAAACGGTCGCATGCTCAGAGACTGTTCGCAGAATTTCCCAAGACATTTATGCTGCCAAGGCTTCTTGGGCGTTTTCAATCACCGCATCTGCCCACGCAATGACTTCGGGGGTAATGGCGCCAGGAGAAGCCGCAAGCGTCGCCCACATGGGAATAATCTCTCCCATGTTTGCCGCTTCCCATACCTGATCATGCGAAAGATCGCTGATCGAATTTGCTGTGTGTAAATCGCAAATATGCTCCCGCATTTCGTCGACAACGTCCATTTCTTCTTGCGACAGGAAAGACGTGTCAGGGGACCGAAGCATGATAAATTCCCGAATGGAAAAATCAAACCGCGCCCGTTCGCGAATCACGATCGCGCCATCTTCCTTCAATTCTTCCAGAACTCCCAGGATGTGTTGGGGCACAGGTCCGCGTTGCCGTTTGACATAAGCCTCGCCGGTCATTGATTCACCAGTGGCCCGGTATGCGAACGTGTCGGCATACCAAAGCACCTTATTTAATCTCACCGCGCCCAAACGCGACGGATCGCATTTTGCGATCACGTAATGCACGAGCGCCTTGAATTTAGCTCTGTTCATGGCGTCCTACTCTCTGGAGATGAATCTATCAATACCACTTTAATCCGCTTGACAAAAGATCAACGTTTTAATTATCCGCGAAACTTCTACCCAACTAGATGTGGGGGCTTCTCGCCGTTTTTTCAAACCCGGCGCGTCTGGCGATAAGTCAACCTGCGTCCGGAAGCGCCGTTCAGTGCGATCAAGGCGCGCGCCTGATCATCCACGCCGTGTGCGATGCGATTGGAATACCGGAAATCAAACTCTGCGACATAGCGATGAAGGTGCGTCTTCGAACAGTGCTGATAGACGCCCTTCATCCCGCGTTTGAAGATCGAATAGAATCCTTCAACCGTGTTCGTATGCACGGTCGGGTCTATGGTGCTGACATACTCGCCGCGACCGTGGTTAACGACACTGTGAGTAGCGAACCCCTTACCAATTGGGCTGTATACCCTGGCTTCATCGGTCATCAGACGGGCCTCGCGGGATAGGTTCGCCGCGACAATGGGGCCGATAGTCGAAGGGCGAAGGTCGTCAATTACGATGGAGCGGGCCTTGCCACTGTCGCGGTCAACGAGCGTGAGAACCTTCATCTTATGATGGAAGGCGCGTTTGACCGGCATACCAGGTTCGCGACCGATAAAGGTTTCATCGACCTCGACGATGCCGCCGCCAGAGCCAAATGGAGTAAGATCGCTAGAGCGCATAGCTTCGCGAATGCGGTGCGACAGGAACCATGCTGACTTGTAGGTGATTTCCAGCGTGCGATGCAGCTGGTGCGAGGACACGCCTTTCTTGCTGGCACACATAAGATGCATGGCCTGGAGCCAGATATGCAAGGGAAGCTTAGATTCCTCAAAGATCGTGCCCATGCGAACGGTGAACTGCTTTTTGCAATCACCGCAACGCTTTAGGCCGAACCGAACGCGCTTTTCTTTATTGGGGGCAACCGTGCCGATACGGTCCATGCAGCCGCAATGCGGGCAGACGGGGCCTTCCGGCCATAGAACCGCTTCGACGCGGGCAAAGGCTGCCGCTTCATCGTGAAAGTGAGGCTGGGAGAGAACGCTCATTGGTCGAATCCTTCAATGGATTCAACATACACCATTCAGGCCTGTTTGCAAGGTATATAATCACCAAACAAATGAATGATCACGCCTTTGACGGTGTCACCTTAACGCCTTGGCTTCTTGGCGTTTCTCCTTACGCCGCCCAATCCGTAAATCCGTTGTTTCCTCTGAGCCCTCAGCGGTTAATTTGCAAAGGCGATCCGCACCATAGCCATCGCCGAGCTTACATCTGCTCCGGAACAGCGATGCCCAGCAGGTCGAGGGCCAGTTCGAGCTGGCGAAGGGACAGACCCGCCAGAGCCAACCGAGAGCCGCGTGTTGCAGCATCGGGCGCGGCCAGTACCGGACAGGCGGCATAGAAACGCGAAAACCCCTGGGCAAGACGAAAGGCGTGATCAGCCAGAATATTGGGCCCCCGTTTGTCATAGGCTTCGCTGAGCGCATGCTCAAAGGCGTCCAGCAGCAGCACCAACTCGCGTTCCGCATCCGCCGAGACCCGGATCGGGCCGGCCACAATCCCCTCGGTCGCCGCCTTGCGCAGCAGCGATTTTACCCGTACGGCCTGGTAGAGCAGATAGGGTCCGGTCTTGCCCTCGAAACTCGAGAACCGATCAAGATCAAATACATAGGACGTGCCGCGAAAGTTCATCAGATCGGCGAACTTCAAGGTTGCCACGGCCACCTTGCGCGCGGTTTCGGCGAAATCTGTGGCGGTAAGCTCTGCCCCCAGGCCCGCCTCGCGCAGGCGGTCGGCCGCCTTGCCGCAGGCCATGTCGATCAGATCCCGCAGCTTCAACACCCCGCCTTCGCGGGTTTTAAACGGCTTGCCATCGGGCCCGTTCATGGTGCCAAAGCCGACGTGTTCCAGCACCCCTTCGCCGGCATATCCCGCCAGTCGCGCGGCGCGGAAGACTGTCTCGAAATGATCGGCCTGACGCTGGTCAACGACATAGAGGATGAGGGCAGGGTCAAAGAACCGTTTGCGGTCGAGGATCGTCGCCAGGTCGGTGGTGCCGTACATGGACGAGCCTTCCGAAGAGACGACCAGCAATGGCGGCACCTCGCGGCGGTCATCCTCGCGTGCCACGCGGATGATCTGAGCCCCTTGATCATCCTCTAACAGGCCCTTGGCCCGCAGCTCAGCCACCATGTCCTCGATCAGAGGTTCGGCATCGCTCTCGCCCCGCCACAGGTCAAAATGCACTTCGAGCGCGGCGAAATCACGCTCCAGCGCCACCCGCGTCACTTCTGCAAAATGTTGCCACAACAGTCTGTGGCCAAATCTGCCCGCTTGCAGTTCGGCGGTCGCCCGGCGGGCGATGTCGCGATAGTCCAGGCCGGTTTTTGCCCGCGCTGCGGCTGCTGGATACAATCGGTCAAGATCGGCCAGCCCGATCCGCACCGCCAGTTGCGCCTTCACGGCCGCGGCCTGAGCCTCGTCAAAATCCGCCGGTTTCTGTTCCAGGCGCTGCAACAGCGCGGCGATCGTGGCGTCTTCCTCGGCACAGGCGGTAATCAAAAGGCCCATCTGAAAGCCCCAGTCGCCAAAATGTGCGTCGCCCAGCGTCTCGTGACCGCGAAAACGCATGATCCGTTTGATCGATTCGCCGATGATCGAGGCGCGCAGGTGCCCGACGTGCATTTCCTTGGCCACGTTGGGCCCGCCATAGTCCACGAGCACCCGTCCTGGGGCCACCACCAGACTGGCACCGGTTCGAGGATCGCCGGCAAGCTCTTCTGCCCGCGCGCTCAGGGCCTGGTCGGTGACGCGGATATTGATGAACCCCGGCCCGGCGACATCGACAGACTCCACCTGGGGCGCGGCGGCCAGATGCTCGGCAATCAGCGCCGCCAACTCGCGCGGATTGCGCCGCATCACCTTGCTGGCGGCCAGGGCCCCATTGCACTGAAAATCCGCCAGGTCCGGACGGTCAGAGCCGGTCACGCGGCCAAAATCACGCTCCATATCCAGCGCGACAAAAGCGTCCCCGGCGATCTCGCCCAGGACGCGTCGCAACTGCATCATGGCTGGGTAGCAGCCGCGGTACTGGACTGGCCGGCATTGGGGCGGAAGCGCTTGCCGTCGCGGTTGAAGGCCGCCATGGCCGGGGTCACGTCAAACCCGATCAAGACTTCGAAATTGGCCCCGCTGACTTTGCTGTCGACGCGCGGAATGGTGATCTGACCCAGGTCTTCGCTGATCGTAACCCGATCCTGCCCAGAGGGAAAATTCACCGTCAGGTCGTAATATTCCTTGTTCAGAACCGCATGATTGCGGTCAGTCACGGCGACCCAGTAGCGATAGACTTTGCGGTTGTTGCCGGCCTTGGGGCCGCGACCAAACTCGAACAATACGCGCGACCGGATCAGGATCGGATCGGTGCCGCGATAAGCGCAGCCTGAGGCAATATTCTGCATTTCGCCGGTGTAGGCCACCGAAGCCGAGGCCTCTGCGCCGCCCTTGAATTCCACATAGCGAGCGGCGTCGTAGAGCACTTTTACGTGAGGGCAGGGGCCGGCGTTGCGAACCTTTGGTAAGGAAAGATTCGAGCCGCCAAATTCCGCATCACGTTTTTTGCGTTTGCTGTCTTCCTCATCCTGCTGCTCCTCGCCTCCGCGCCCACCACGGCCCCCGCCTCCACTGCCGCCGCCACCACTTCCACCGCCGCGACCGCCATATTGCGCATGCGCGGGGAGGCTGATGATCAAAGTCAGGACCGACAAGGCGGTGAAAAGGAGCGTTCGAGGGCTGCGCATGTAGGATCCAGACTGGGGCAGGGCGATGAGAGACCAACGATCTTGCCGCCTGATAGAGGTATAAGCGCGGCGCGGCAACGAATGGGCCTTCAGAGCATAGGTGGGCGAGCAAAGAATTTTGTCCGCAGATGGCGCAGGTAGAGGTAGATGACAGGCTGTTCCTGCTCTGCAGCGATGAAAACCCAGCCGGGCATTTTTCGGCTTTATAGACGAACTCACAGGCCCATCTGCATCATCTGCGTAATCTGCGGATAACGCCTTCCCACCCTTGACGGCACGGCGCCGGTCACCGATCAGGGCGCGTGGCTGTTTATACCGACATTACCGACACCGAATTGGAAGCCTTTCTTGAGGCCTATGACCTTGGTCGCCCCATCGGGTTCAAGGGTATTGCTGAGGGCGTGGAGAATTCCAATTTTCTGCTTGAGACCGACCGGGGTCGCTATTTTCTGACTGTGTACGAGAAACGGGTGCGCCGGGAGGATCTGCCGTTTTTTCTTGGGCTGATGCAATGGCTGGCAGGACACGGTTTCCCTTGTGCGGCACCGGTAGCCAATCGCGCTGGCGAGGTGCTTTCCAGTATGAGGGATAAGCCCGCCGCAATCGTCGGATTTTTGCAGGGGCTTTCGGTGCGTCGGCCACGCACACTGCATTGCCGCGCCGCCGGCGAGGGCCTCGGCTGGATGCACTGTGCCGTTGATGGGTTCACCGGCAACCGCATCAACACTCTGGGTCAGAGCACGTGGGCCGGCCTGTTCGAACCCCTGGCGGGTGCCGCAGACGCTCTCAAACCTGGCCTAGCTAAAACTATCGCCGGCGATCTGCGCCTTCTGGCCGACGCGTGGCCCACGGACCTGCCGCAGGGGGTCATTCACGCCGACTATTTCCCCGACAATGTCTTCTTCCTCGAGGGCCAGTTTGCCGCCGCCTTTGACTATTATTTCGCCGCCACCGACGCCCTGGCCTATGACATCGCCGTCGCCCTCAATGCCTGGTGTTTTGAGCCGGACGGCAGTTTCAATGTCACTAATGCCGCCGCCTTCCTGGACGGCTATCAGCGTCGCAGGACGCTATCCGCCGCCGAGCTCGCCGCTCTGCCGGTGCTCAGTCATGGCGCAGCCATGCGCTTTTTCTTAACTCGACTTCACGATTGGGGCCCTGTCCCCGTCGGATCTCTGGTGCGGCCCAAAGATCCGATGGAATATGAGCGCAAGCTCGCCGTTCACCGCGCCGGCCTGACACTGACCAACCTTAACTCATGACCCCGGATGTGGTGATCTATACCGACGGGTCCTGTCGCGGGAATCCCGGGCCGGGCGGCTGGGGCGCGCTGTTGATCTTTGGCGAGCATCAGCGCGAGATATTTGGCAGCGAGGCTGACAGCACCAATAACCGGATGGAACTGACCGCCGCCATCGAGGCCCTGACAGCGCTCAAACGCCCGTGCAAAGTTATCCTGCACACCGACAGCCAGTATGTCCGCAACGGTATCACTCAGTGGCTGGGTCTGTGGAAAGCCAGAGGCTGGCGCACCATGAGCAAGGGCGCGGTGAAAAACGAAGACCTCTGGCGCGCTCTGGACACCGCCCGCCTGCACCACGAGGTCGACTGGCGCTGGGTCAAGGCCCACAACGGCCACCCGCAAAACGAACGCGCCGACGCCCTCGCCCGCATGGGCATGGAAGCCGCCGAACGCCAGATCGCGTCGGGGCGGGGGGGGGCGGAGCATTCCTCCCTCCATCCGCTTAAAGGGCAATCTTGATCAAGCATCAGAAAATCCCTTCTCCCGCAAGGGGAGAAGGGATTTTTAGGTGCGTAAATTGGAAAACCCCCCGTCGCCGCAAACCCTACATGCCGGGTCGGCCCCCAGCTTTACCGTGCGGGCCTCGCCCGCCAGGCCGTCGAAGATCAGCAACCTGCCGGCCAGGGGCTCGCCAGCGCCGGTGATCAGTTTGATTGCTTCGAGCGCCATCATTGAGCCGATGACCCCTGCCAGGGCCCCGACCACGCCGACGGCGGAGCAGGTTTCTGCATCGGGGGGGACCTCGGGGACCAGGCACTGGTAACAGGGTCGGCCGGCGAAGACGCCGACCTGGCCGGTCCAGCGGCCTATGGCCCCGCTGACCAGGGTCTTGCCTGCCGCGACACAGGCGGCATTGACGATGAAGCGGGTGGCGAAATCGTCGGTGCCGTCCAGGACTAGGTCATAGTCGGCGATCAGGGCCTGGGCGTTTTGGGCAGTCAGAGCCTTGGGGATCGTTACGTACTGTGGGTGCGGATTGATCCGGTAAAGGCCCAAGGCGGCGATGGCCACCTTGGGCGCGCCGAGGTCTATACCCCCATAAAGAATCTGCCGTTGCAGGTTCGACAGGCTGACGGTGTCGGGGTCCACAAGGCCCAGTGTGCCGACTCCGGCGGCAGCCAGGTAGAGGGCCGCCGGCGCGCCTAAGCCTCCCGCTCCGATCATCAGCACCCGCGCCGCTTTCAGCGCCTGCTGCCCCGGTCCGCCGATCTCGCGCAGCACCAGATGCCGGGCGTAACGCGCAACTTCTTCGTCGGAAAAGCTCATGCGTCTTGACCCTGGCCTCCCGCGCCGCCACATCCGCGTCTATGCAGACAAGTTCTAACTTTCCAGACTGGCACGGCACAACCATCCTGGCCGTGCGCAAGGCCGGATCGACGGTGATCGCTGGCGACGGCCAAGTTTCCATGGGCCAGACCGTGGTTAAGGGCAATGCCCGCAAGGTGCGCACCCTGGCCGCCGGCCGGGTGGTGGCCGGGTTTGCCGGGGCCACCGCCGATGCCTTCGCCCTGATGGAGCGTCTGGAGAGTAAGCTGGAGCAGTATCCCAGCCAGCTGGCACGGGCCTGCGTTGATCTGGCCAAGGACTGGCGTACCGACCGCTATCTTCGCCGCCTGGAGGCCATGCTGCTGGTGGCCGATGGCGAGGCGATCTTTACCGTATCCGGGGTCGGCGATGTGCTGGAGCCGGAATACGGTATCGCGGCGATAGGCTCGGGCGGCCAATATGCCCTGGCCGCCGCTCGTGCCCTGATCGATTTTGACCTGACCGCGGAAGACATCGCCCGCCGCGCCATGACCATTGCCGCCGACATCTGTGTCTACACCAACGGCAATCTGACCGTGGAGAGCGTGACCCGCGCATGAGTGAATTTACCCCCCGCGAGATCGTCTCCGAACTGGACCGCTATGTGGTTGGCCATGCCGAAGCCAAGCGCGCTGTGGCTGTGGCGCTGCGCAATCGCTGGCGGCGGCGGCGGCTGGACGAGGCCCTGCGCGATGAGGTGACGCCAAAGAACATCCTGATGATTGGGCCTACGGGCGTTGGCAAGACCGAGATCGCCCGTCGTCTGGCCAAACTGGCCCAGGCCCCGTTTCTTAAAGTTGAAGCGACCAAATTCACCGAAGTCGGTTATGTCGGCCGTGACGTCGATCAGATCGTCCGTGACCTCATGGAAATCGCCATGGGCATGGTGCGGGACCGTCGGCGCGGCGGTGTGCGGGCCAAGGCGGAGCTGGCGGCCGAAGAGCGCATTCTCGATGCCCTGGTCGGGTCGGGTGCCGGCGCGGCGACACGGGAAAGCTTTCGAAAGAAACTGCGTGCCGGGGAATTGGACGATAAGGATATCGAGCTGACCCTGGCCGATGCCAGCCCCGCCATGGGCTTTGATATCCCCGGCCAGCCCGGTGCATCGATGAGCGTGCTCAACATATCCGAGCTGATGGGCAAGGCCTTTGGCGGCAAGACCAAGGCGCACAAGACCACCGTCGCCGCCGCCTGGGCCCCCCTGATCGCCGAGGAAAGTGACAATCTGGTGGATCAGGAATCGGTCACGCAGGAAGCCATCGACCTGACGGAAAACACCGGCATCGTCTTCATCGACGAAATCGACAAGGTGGCCTCACGCTCAGACCGCGCCGGGGCCGATGTCTCGCGCGAAGGGGTGCAGCGCGATCTCTTGCCGCTTATCGAGGGCACGACCGTCTCGACCAAATACGGACCGGTGAAGACCGATCATGTGCTGTTCATCGCTTCGGGGGCCTTTCACGTGGCAAAGCCTTCGGACCTTTTGCCCGAACTGCAGGGGCGGCTACCCATCCGCGTGGAGCTGAAAGCTCTGACCCGGGACGATCTGCGCCGCATCCTGACCGAGCCGGAAGCCAATCTGATCCGCCAGCACCAGGCCCTGCTGGCCACCGAAGGGGTGACCCTGAACTTCAGCGAAGATGCGATCGACGCGCTGGCTGACGCCGCTCAAGCTGTAAACGGGGCAGTGGAAAACATCGGCGCGCGCCGCCTGCAGACCGTGCTTGAAAAGGTGGTTGAGGAGATCAGCTTCAACGCCGCTGACCGTTCCGGCGAAACGGTTGATATCGACGCGGCCTATGTCGACCTACGCATCGGTGATCTGGCCAAAAACGCCGACCTGTCGCGGTTTATTCTTTAGAGACCCTTTGCCCGCCGGGGCGTATAGTCGGGCATCTTGAATTCACCCTCGAGGAGCCGTCGATGACCCCGCCATCCCCTGATCGCCGTCAAGTGTTAGTCGGGGCCGGGGCCTTGGCCAGCCTCGCATCGGCTGCAACCGCGTCGGCCCAGACCGCTGTATCTGTGGGTCCAGCCGGCCCCATTGCGGGTGCCAAACCCCTGCCCTTTGACCCTAAGACCATAACCGGGCTGTCGGAAAAGCTGTTGCTCAGCCACCACGACAACAACTATGCATCAGCGGTCAAACGCCTGGGGGCCATCCATGCCCAACTTGCCAACCTCGATCCGGCGACGGCTCCCAACTACACTCTCAACGGCCTTAAGCGCGAAGAACTGATCGCTTGGAACTCGATGATCCTGCATGAGATCTATTTCGCCGGCCTGGGTACGCCTTCCAAGCCGGGTTCCACGCTCGCTGGGGCCATTGAGCGCGACTTCGGCAGCGATGCCCGCTGGCGGGCCGAGTTTGCCGCTATGGGTAAGGCCCTGGGTGGCGGCTCTGGCTGGGTCGTCCTCACCTACAGCCACCGCGACAACCGCCTGACCAACCAATGGGCCGCCGACCACTCCATGAGCATGGCTGGCGCGACCCCGATCATGGTGCTGGACATGTATGAGCACGCCTATGCGCTGGACTATGGCGCTAAGGCGGGAGCCTATGTCGATGCGGTCATGGCGACCATGAACTGGACCCAGGCCGACGGGCTTTATTCTAAGGTGGCGGTTTAAGTGGGCTGTTAAGACGAATCACTAAGGACACTAAGGATACAAAGCGCGGTCGGGACACGCGCTGTCCTTCGTGTTGAATTATCTGCTTTTCGCCCTCACCTGTTTCGCCAAAGACGCCAGCAAGGCCTCGACTTCGAACTGGGTGTTGTAATGCGCCAGGCCGACGCGAAGTACGCCACCAGTTTCCATCAGGCCCATGCGGGTGATTGCCTCAATGGCGTAGTTGTGACCGGACCAGACGAAAATATTGTCCTGAGCAAAGCCTTTGGCCAAGTCGGCTGGATCATGCCCCTCAAGGGTGAATGACACTGTTGGCACCCTCCGGTGGGCCGCGTTGGCAGAGGTGATGCCGCGTATGGTCAGTCCACTGAAGGTCTTGAGCCCCTCGATCAAGGTCTGGGCCAGGGCTTGCTCATGAGTGCCGATCACGGTCCAGGCTGATCGGAGACGCGATGCGCGGGTTTCGCCCACACCAAATTGTTCCAGGTATTCCACCGCGCCCAGGCACCCGGCCATGCCCTCGTGGCTCTGGGTCCCAGTTTCGAATTTGTGCGGCAGATCATCACCGGCGGGACGAACCTTATAGCCAAAGGTCTCAGCCAGCAGGTCGTGCCGGCCCCAGAGTATGCCCTGATGCGGGCCGAACCATTTGTAGGCCGACGAGACAACGAAATCGGCACCCAGATCCTGAACGTCAATCGCACCGTGCGGGGCATATTGGACGGCATCCACATAGGTCAGAGCTCCTGCCCCCCTAGCCTGAGCGGCAAATCGCTTCACATCATTGATCGTGCCGGTGCAGTTGGACGCCATCCCAAGGGCAACCAGGCGGGTCTTCGCCGATAACACCTGCTCAAGGGCGTCGTCTGGGAATTCATAGGTCTGCGGATCAAATTCCATCCAGCGTACGACGAGGCCCAGATCCTGTGCCAGCAGCAGCCAGGGGGCGACATTGGCATCATGGTCCATACGGGAAAGCACAATCTCATCACCGGCGCTGAAGGCGCGACCTATGCATCGTGACATGTGCAGGGTCAGGCTGGTCATGTTCTGTCCAAAGATGATCTCCTTGGGCGACGCCGCATTGTAGAAATCCGCCAGTGCATGGTGAGCCTCATCAACCAGATCTCCGGCCTGACGGGTCGTCGAAAAATAGCCTCCGAGATTGGCGTTCTTTGCCACCAGACAGTCCACGGTCCGATCAATCACCTGCCTGGGCACCTGCGTTCCAGCCGGATTGTCGAAATAGACCCGTGCCGCGCCGTCGTCAGTGAGGCTCAACGCTGGGAATTGCACCCGCGCGGTGGTGGCATCAAATGTGGGCGGCATGAGGAACTCCGTGAACAACGCGATCAGGTTCTGTCCATAGCCTGAGCGCTTCCTGCCAGGTAGAAAGAAAGCGCACCACAAAGTTGCTGGTGGCACTGAGAGGTTTCAGGAGGTGGGCGGGCCTCGGGCTGCAGAGTCAAATGTGATGTCACGCTTCGGGACGTCCGGCCTCTCGGATCGGTCTGAGGCCGGCTGCGAGGGTGAGGGGCGTTTATTGCCCCTGACCCAAATATTTCCATCACCCCTCATATCGTTGGTATCTCGCTGGCATTTTTACCCGAGCGCAGTCATTCGCGCGCCGTAGATGCGGGCCGGCGAGACGCCGACGGTTCAAGTAATGGCCTCTCCAGATTCCTAAAATTTTCGCTGATGGGTGAACTCACCGGCCCTTTCCCAATCACGCTGGGACTGTGGATGGGAGTGGGTGTTGGCATTACGGCGAAGTAATCCGCCGATTGCTGGCGGAGATGGCCTGACGCTTTTATAGGGACGCAAAATCTTGCATCCCGAGGCTCCCATCGATGAAATTAAGCCGTCTTGCCCGTGCCCTTCTGCTCGCTGCCGCACCTCTGGCCCTCAGCGTAGCCGCCAACGCGGCCCTGCCGCGCTTTCCACAGCCTTATGGGGATCGCATTGTTTTTGTCGCTGACGGCAATGTCTGGTCGGTGGCCAAGAGTGGGGGGACGGCGCTGCGGCTGACCAGTGCCCAGGGTCAGGACATGTTTCCCCGCGTTTCACCCGACGGGCAATGGATCGCCTATACCGAAGCCAGCCACGCAGGCACCGACATCTGGGTGATCCCGGCAGCGGGCGGTGCGGCGCGGCGTCTGACCTGGCATCCGACGACCGAAGCGGGGACGGGAGGACGGCACGGCCCGGACAATATGGTCGTCACCTGGACGCCGGATTCGAAATTTATCGTCTATCTGAGTAAGCGGGATCAGTGGAACAGCTGGATCCAGTATATGTACAAGGTGCCCGTGGCTGGCGGCGCGCCGGTGGCCATGCCGATCGACAGCGCCGTGGGTCTGGCGACCTTCGCCCCCGATGGCCACACCATTGCCTACAACCGCATCTTTCGCAATTTCCGCACCTGGAAACGCTATAATGGTGGCTTGGCACAACAGGTTTTCACTTATGATTTCGATAGCCATAAGGTGGAGCAGATCACCAACTGGTCGGGCACCAATACCTCGCCCATGTGGTATGGCCGCCGCATCTATTTCCTTTCGGACCAGGATGCCCATCGCCGGGCCAATATCTGGGTTTATGACCAGGATAGCAAACAGACCCGCCAGGTCACTCATTTTACCGATTACGACATAGATTTCCCAGCCCTGGGTGGAGATGCCATCGCCTTCCAGCAGGGGGGCAAGCTTTACAATCTCGAATTGCCAACCGAGCAGGTGCGCGAAGTGGCCGTTAGCGTGCCCGACGACAATACCAGAACTCGTGTCCACGCCGCCGCCGTCAAAGGCGCGATCCGCGCCACTGACCCTTCGGGCAACCCCAATTTCGCTCTTGCCCCGAACGGCAAGCGCACGCTGTTCTCAGCGCGAGGCGATATCTTCAGCGTGCCCACCGAAGACGGGGCGACCCGCAACCTGACCGGCACGGCGGGCATCGACGAGGATCATCCGGCTTGGTCCCCCGACGGCAAGACCATCGCCTATGTCACCGACGTCGGCGGGGCGCAGCAGATCGCCGTCCGCCCGGCCGAGGGCGGAACAGAAAAGGTACTGACGAGCTTTGCCGATGGCTATTTCTATGGCCCGATCTTTTCGCCGGACGGTAAAACGCTTTCATTCAGCGACGGAGCCCACCGCCTGTGGACCCTCGCCGTCGCTGGCGGCGCACCCAAACAGGTCGCTCAGGATAAACAGAGCGAAATCCACGACCAAGCCTTTTCCCCGGACGGACGCTGGCTTGCCTACAGCCTTGCCACCGTGGGCCGTCGACGCGATCTTTATCTGTTTGAAATTGCCAGCGGCAAGGCCACGCGCCTGGGCGACGGCAGTGGCATTGACTTGGCACCGTCATGGTCGAGCGACGGCAAGTATCTCTATTTCGTCTCCAGCCGACACGAAAATACTGTCGGTTCCGATGCGGAGTTTGATTTCGCTGTTCTCAAGTCTAGCGGCGTCTATGCCATACCTCTGGCGCGTGACACGCTCTCGCCTCTGGCCCCGAAGTCCGATGAGGGCGACTTGGCTAAGACCCCGGAGACGCCCAAAGGTGCCAAGCCCGCCGCATCGGGCGCAGTGCCGGCCACCCGCATCGATCTGGACGGCCTGATGGCCCGCGCCGTGGCCATACCTGTCGATGCCGCCAACATCGCGCAGATGGACACGCGCGGTCAGAAAATCTTTTATCTGACCCAGCCCATCGGCCTGATCGAAGGCAATCTGAAGGGCGAGAAATCGGCCCTGCGCGTCTATGATCTGACGACCCGAAAGGACGGCGTCGTCACCCAGGATGTGGATGCCTATTCGCTGTCGAGCGATGGCGAAAAGGTCCTGGTCCGCCATGACAGTGACTTTATGGTCCTGGACGCCAAAGCCGACGCCACCAAGGACCCTGATAGCGTCAAGACCTTGAACCTCGGCCACCTGCGTGCCGTGATCGATCCGCCGGCCGAATGGACCGAGATGTTCAACAATGCCTGGCGGCTGGAGCGCGATCTTTTCTTCTCCCCGGTGATGAACGGCCAGGACTGGAAGGCGGTCCATAACAGCTATGCCAAGCTGGTCCCCCTGGCCGGATCGCGCGAGGACCTCAACTATATCATCGGCCAGATGCTGGGTGAGATCGGCAATTCGCACACCTATGTTGGCGGGGGCGATGACGGCGACACCACCCCGCACGGCCACACCGCTTTGCTGGGGGCAGATTTTGCCCTCGATGCCGCTTCCGGTCGATACCGTCTGGCGGCGCTCTATCCCGGCGATAATACACGGGAGGACTACCGCAGTCCGCTGGTGCAGCCGGGCCTGAACGTAAAGGCTGGCGACTATCTGCTAGCCGTTGATGGGGTCGATCTGAAGACACCGACTGATCCCGACTCCCTGTTGCAACTGGCGGATGCCGAGACCACGGTTGATCTGACATTGGCCGACAGCCCGGCTGGGCCGCCGCGTCATGTGGTCGTCAAGCCTGTCGGCTCTGAGCTCAGCCTGCGCGAGGCGGCGCAGATCGCCCATAACCGCAGCCTTGTGGACAAGCTATCCGGTGGCAAAGTCGGCTATGTCTATATGTCGGATATGGCGCAGCTGGGCCTGCAGCAGTTCGTGCGCCAGTTCTATGGCCAGCTCGATAAGCAGGCCCTGATCATGGACGACCGGTGGAACGGTGGCGGCTTCATCGCCCCCTATGCTCTGGAACGCCTTCGCCGGGTGCTGGTTTCATTGGCGACCAACCGCGAGGGGGCGATCAGCACCGAACCTCAGGAAGTGTTCAATGGTCCTAAAGTTGCGCTGCTCAATCACTGGTCGGCGTCGGATGGTGATATCTTCCCTTATCTCTTTAAAGAGTATGGCCTGGGTAAGCTCGTGGGCACGCGGTCCTGGGGCGGGGTGCGCGGCATTCGCGGCGACTGGCAGATGCTCGACGGCGGCTATGTGACCATCCCGGAAGAGGCGATCTACACCAAGGACAGGCAATGGGCAGCGGAAAACCGCGGGGTCGAGCCTGACATCGAGGTTGAAAACCAGCCCGCTGAGTTGCTGGCCGGCCACGACGCGCAACTGGAAACCGCCGTTAACCTCATGCTGAAAGCCATAGCCGGCAAGTCCGCGGGCCTGCCCCAGCCGCCACCTATGCTGCCGGCCTATCCCGCCGCCGGCGTCGTTGCCCCGCAGCCCTAGGCGGCCTCCGCGCCCCAGGCGGCAACGAAAGCCTGGGCCCGCGCGCCGACTTCCTGGGCGCTCAGGCCAGGGCTGTAGAGCGCCGATCCCAGACCGAAACCGGCCGCCCCGGCGGTTCGCCAGGGCCCCATGGTCTGATGCGTTACGCCGCCGACCACGATTAGCGGCACGCTTGGCGGCAGGACCGCGCGCTGGGCTTTCAGTGCCGCAGGCGTCGTCGCCTCGGCTGGGAAGAGTTTGAGGCCGTGGGCTCCGGCGGCCAGGGCGGCGAAGGCTTCACTGGGGGTGAAAAACCCGGGCAGGGAGGTCAGGCCACGTTCAACAGTGGCGGCAATCACATTGGGGCTCGTGTTGGGCGAGATGATCATTCTGCCACCAGCCTGGGCCACCCGGTCCACATCCTCAACACTGAGCACTGTTCCGGCCCCGACCACCGCGTGATCACCCAGGGCCCGCGCCAGCAGACGAATGCCGTCAAACGGGCTGGGTGAATTGAGCGCCACCTCAATGAGGGTAAAACCTGCCTCAACCAGGGCCTCGCCAACGGCCACGACCTCATCAGGCCTGATCCCGCGCAGGATGGCGACAAGGGGCAGGCGGGCAAAGGCAGCGGCAAAATCGGCAGGCATGGCCGGGCTTTAACCGGTGACAGCGGCTAATCCAATAGATCGCAGGCGGTCCACGCCCCTTACGCCTCTCCCACCAGATCGCGCCGGGCTTTTTCCAGTTCTTCGGCGTAGCGGCGGGTGGCGTGGGCTTCGGAAAGGACGCCTAAAAGTTCGTGGTTTTCGCTGAGGACCACCAGCTCATCGCTTTCAGCCCGGTCGAACTGGCGCATGATCTCCTTGATCGCCATGTCCGGTGCCAACCAATTGCCGGCGTGGGTGGCCAGATCGGTGATCGTGCCGACCGGCTCGTCCTGGGCATAGACGGCGGCGACCAAGACTATTCCGGCATAGTGATCGGCGCTGTCCAGGGCGATGACCCGGCGGGCTGAACCCAGGGGGTACATCTGGCGAAACATTACCACCGGTGTATCAACCGGCACAGTCGGACCGCTGGGGCGCATCATCCTTTGTGCCGTCAAGGTGCGTAGCCAGCCGACGTCGTGGGCACTGCGGATGGTCTCCCCGCGCAGGTGCAACCGCCATGTGCTGAAACTGTAGCCAAAGGTCTCGCGCACAATCACGCTGGCAACGATGGAAGCGGTAAGAGTAGCCGCCGTGAGGCCGAAATCGCCGGTTGTCTCCAACACCAGAAACGACATGGTGAAGGGCCCGCCAATAATGGCGACGGCCATGGCTCCCATACCGACAAGAGCGCCCGCCTGAGGGTCGATCCCCGAATCGATCCCCGCCGCATAGAGTAGCAGGAAAAACAGACGCCCAACCAAGGAGCCCAGATAGAGCGAGGCAAAAAACAGGCCGCCGCGATAGCCAAAGCCCAGGGCTACTGCTGAGGCCCCGGCCTTACTGAGGATCAACAGGACAAGGGCCGGGACCGCGAGGTCCCGCTCGTAGTTCATGTACATGGCCCCGTGCCCGGCTCCCAAGGTCGTGGGCGCTTGCCACGCGATCAGGGCCAGGAGCACGCCGCCCAGAGCCGGCCGGACCCAGCGGGGGGCAGGCAGGACCGCCGCGCCACGCTCAATCAGGGCCA
>JAYTXQ010000014.1:0-19490 GCA_043742825.1 Caulobacteraceae bacterium
CGCTACAGCCCATATCGGCCGGGATGCCCACGTAGTCGGAGCCCTGGCTTGCTGACGAGCCGATCCCAAGCAAGATTGTGAAAACCCTGTGCCCGGTCCCAAGCTGGCGTTCACTGTCGAGATGTTGCTCAGCGGGCGAGCTTGCAACTCCATTCAGTCGCCAGTCAATGCGGCATTGCACAATCGGGCGCGGGTCGCTATCTTAAGAGGTCAAATCCCCACACTACTGCGAGAGTTCATGGCCCGCGTTACCGTTGAAGATTGCGTTACCCGAGTTCCCAATCGCTTTAGCTTGGTGCTACTTGCTGCCAACCGGGCCAGGGCGATCGCGGCGGGAGGGCCTCTGACCCTCGACCGAGATAACGACAAAAACCCCGTCGTGGCTCTGCGAGAGATCGCTGAAGACACCGTGGACCCCACAGGACTGCGCGAAACTCTGATCGGCTCGTTACAACGCGTTGACGAACATTCCGAGGCCGAGGAAGAGGCCGAAACCTTGGCTCTGTTGGCAGATACCAGCCACGCTCAGATGAGCGAACAGGAACTGGTGCGGGCTCTGCAAAGCGACCGTGATGGTGGCCAGGAGGAGCGCTACTGAGTCTCGAGCCTCTCGACACTTCAGAGACGTCCGCGGCCCCCGCAACGGCCAGGAAAACTACGGCCAAAACTCTACCCCCAGTTGCCCTGGGTCGCAGATTTCTGCGTCAATATGAGCTCATCGAAAATGTTCGCGCTTATGATGAGAACGCGGACGAGGCCCTGCTAAACCGCGCCTATGTCTATGCGGTTCGGATGCACGGATCGCAAAAACGCGCGTCGGGAGATCCCTATTTCGCCCACCCCATCGAAGTTGCCGGAATCCTGACGCAATATCGCATGGATGTAGCGACGATCGTCACGGCGCTGCTGCATGATGTGCTTGAAGATACCGAGGCCTCGCGTGCCGATATCGACAACCTGTTCGGCTCTGAGATCGGAGAACTGGTCGAGGGGGTGACCAAACTCTCCCGGCTTGAAGCGACCGCAGACTATAAGCGGCAGGCCGAAAACCTGCAGAAATTTATTCTAGCCGTCTCAAAGGACGTGCGTGTGCTGTTGGTCAAACTGGCCGACCGACTGCATAATATGCGCACTCTGGAGTTCATTAAGAGTGCGGCTAAACGTGAGCGGATCGCCCGCGAGACGCTAGAGATCTATGCGCCTCTGGCCCGTTCGATCGGTTGCCACCGCATCTGCACCGAACTTGAGGAGTTGGCATTCACGCACCTAAACCCGGTTGCCCGTGATGCGATCATCAGGCGACTTGATAGCCTGCGCTTAGGGCAGGGCGGTGCAGTGACCCAGGCCCGCGACGCGGTGTTGTCAAAACTGGCTGCGGCGGGAATTACCGCTCGCGTCACCGGGCGAGAGAAAACGCCTTATTCTATCTGGCGTAAGCTACAGCGGAAAACTATTGGATTTGCGCAGTTATCCGACATTTACGGCTTCCGAGTCGTGGTGGAAAATGAGGATGATTGTTATCGCGCCCTAGGAGTGATCCACCGAGCCTGGCCCAGTGTTCCCGAACGCTTCAAGGATTTCATCTCGACGCCGAAGCGCAACAATTACCGGTCAATCCACACGACAGTGGTCGCCCCACGCGCCATGCGTATCGAGTTGCAGATTCGCACACAAGCCATGGACCGGGTTGCGGATGAGGGGGTGGCCGCGCACTGGCGCTATAAGAATGAAACTTATGGCTTTGACCCGGAAGCCGCAGCGGAGGCCGGGGGTACCGACACCTTGGCCAATCTGCGACAATGGCTTCAGGTGTTGGAACAGGGGGGCGACGCCGAAGACCTGCTGGAACACGCCAAGCTTGATATGTTTCTTGATCAGGTATTTGTTTTCACGCCAAAAGGTCGACTGATCAGTTTGCCCACAGGGGCCATGCCCCTGGATTTCGCCTATGCCGTGCACTCTGATGTTGGCGACAGTTGCATTGGCGTGAAGATCAATGGCGAGGCGCGACCGCTACGCACTTTGTTGTCAAATGGTGATTTGGTCGAAGTAATCCGGGGGGCTGACAGCGGGGCACCCGGCGATTGGCGCAGTCTTACTGTCACCGGACGGGCACGTTCGGCAATTCGGCGCCACGCAAGGCTGTCTGAACGCGAGGAGTTCGCGCGACTTGGGCGAATGTCTTTAGATCAAACCTTTGAACGAGCGGGAAAAAAACGTCACGATGTGTCGCTGCGATCCGCACTGGAACGATTTGGGGCGACGAACGACGCGGAACTCTTCGAAGCGGTAGGCAGAGCGCGCATCGCGCCTTCTGAGGTGCTGGCAACGGTATTTCCGGGCCTGAAGGACAGCGAAAAGGCTGCCGCATCTGCCCGCAGTCGGATTACCGATGGTCGCGCGGCAAGCTTTTTTGTCCAGGGTCCAGGACTGAGCGCTGGGTTAAGCCTGTATTTCGCCCCATGCTGCCACCCCGTTCCTGGCGACCGAATTGTCGGTATCTCCGATACTGATAAGATACTGAACGTGCATACGATAGACTGTGCCAGTCTGGCGGCGTTTGAAGATCGCGAAGAGGTCTGGCGCGATCTACAGTGGACACCTGAGGCTGAACAAAACACGCTTTCGGCCGCGACCCTGCACGCGACTGTCCACGACGCCCCTGGGGTGATGGGCCAGGCCTGCACCATCATCGGCGAGGCGGGGGGGAACATAGTGGGTGTCAATCTGCGCCGGCGGCATACTGATTTTTTCGATGTCGATTTTGATGTCGAGGTGCATGATGCCCGGCATCTGGTTCACATTGCCGCCGCCCTGCGCGCCTGCCCGAGTGTGGAGACGGTTGAACGGGCTAAGGGTTAGGCGCAGGCAAAAAAACATCGGCAGAGAATAGTTGCAGTTTCCGAGCGTGGCTTAAGGGGCTATTCTCGCTCTGCATCGTTGCGGTCAATTGGCTTTTTGCGGCGATCAACAGGATCATTTTTTTGGAGGGCGAACTGATGCATCACCTGCGCCTGGGTGTTAACATTGACCATGTGGCGACTATCCGCAACGCCCGTGGGGAAGGCTATCCTGACCCGGCGCGGGCCGCAGACTTGGCGATGTTGGCTGGCGCGGACGGTATCACCGCACACCTGCGGGAGGATCGGCGCCATATCTCGGATGCCGACATTGAGGCCTTGGCCCGGTTGACGCGTAAACGTGGGAAGCCGCTGAACTTCGAAATGGCCGTGACAGCGGAAATGGCGGCGATCGCCCTAAAGCACCGCCCGCATGCTGCTTGTCTGGTTCCCGAACGGCGGGAGGAGGTCACCACCGAAGGGGGGCTTGCGGTCGCCGGTCAGCACAATCGTCTCGTCCCAGTCGTTACCAGCCTCAAGGCGGCCGGCATCCGGATATCCCTGTTCATTGAGCCAGACCCCGCCCAGGTTACGGCGGCGGCGGCCTTGGGTGTGGAAGTTGTTGAACTGCACACCGGTGCCTATTGCCTCGCCGTCCGTGAAGGTTCAGCCAGCGCCCAACGCCTTTTAAACCGGCTCCAGGATGCGGCCGAACAAGCCAGCAGCCTGGGCATAGAGGTGCATGCAGGCCATGGAATCGATTTCGAAACCGTCGCTGCTGTTGCGATCATCCCGCAAGTGGCGGAGCTTAATATCGGCCATTTTCTCATCGGTGAAGCAATTTTCACCGGGTTGGATCCCGCAATACGCCGGATGCGCGCGCTGATGGATGCCGCGCGCCACCAGCAGGTGCACGAGGCTGCAGCTTGATCCTTGGCGTCGGCTCCGACCTGACCGACATCCGGCGGATCGAGAAGACCCTGGCACGATTTGGGGTACGATTCACTGCGCGGATATTCACCGAGATCGAGCGCGCGCGCTCTGAGGCCAAACCGGGCCGGGCCGCCAGCTATGCCAAACGCTTTGCGGCAAAGGAGGCCTGTGCAAAGGCCCTGGGCACGGGGCTGCGTCGCGGGGTATTCTGGCGGGATATGGGCGTAGTCAATGCCAGGTCCGGACAGCCGACCTTGAGCTTGAGTGGCGGCGCAGCAGCGCGACTTGCCGAAATGCTACCCAGCGGTCACGAAGGGCGTATCCACCTCTCGCTCACGGATGATTTTCCCTATGCTCAGGCCTTTGTGGTGATCGAGGCTCTCGTGCTCGGGGGTCCAAAGCCGGCTGTTCGCCTTGCCCCGGACACCGCCAAAGGCTAGCTACACTCACAGTTCCTGATCGCTACAAACAAGAGTCCCCGCCCATGACACGCTCTTCGACCGGAAAGCCAAAGCTTTCGGCTCTCCATGAAACATATGAAATGGTCAAGACCGTGGTCTTCGCCCTGACAATTGCGCTGGTTGTCCGCACGATCCTGTTCCAGCCCTATACGATTCCTTCCGAGTCTGAGGAGCCCAACCTGTATAAGGGCGACTACATCATAGTCTCGAAATGGTCGTACGGCTACAGCCACCATTCAATGGTCTTCAGTCCGGAGCTTTTCAGCGGGCGCTTATTTTTTTCTGCTCCTAAGCGGGGTGACGTCGTTGTCTTCAAGCTGCCGCGCAGCGGACACGAGGACTATATCAAGCGGCTGGTGGGTCTGCCCGGCGACCGAATTCAAATGAAAGCCGGACACCTCTTCATTAACGGCAAACCGGTACAGACCGAAAAGGTCAGGGACATCGTTACCAACGATCGGCAGGAAACAGAAGACACCCCCGGCCTGGTCGAACAGGCTCAGATTGTTCGCGAAACCACCCCCGAGGGGCGCCAGTATCTTACCCAGGTCCACAACCCCGAGGAGCGGGCGCAGAACACGGGCGAATATCAGGTTCCACCTCATTGTTATTTTATGATGGGCGACAACCGTGGAAATTCTGCTGACAGCCGTTTTGATCCAGGCGTACCGCCGGAAGACCCAAAGCTGGGTGGCTGCGGCTGGGATAGCCGGCTTGATGCTGACCAGGGGCTGGGCGTTGGTTTTGTTCCGGAAGAAAACCTGGTCGGCAAAGCTCAGTTCATCATGTTATCCTGGAATGGAAATTTGAAACTGTTTAATCCGCTGACCTGGTTTGATTTTCGATTCAGCAGATTCTTCCATTCCCTCACATGATTTTACGCTCCTATGGATAGGCGCGCCGCGGCGGTGACCGAGTTCGAGGTTCGGCTTGGGTACGACTTTGCCGACCGGGGGCTTTTGGAGCGTGCTCTTACCCATGCCAGCGTCAGTCCGTCTGTGCGCAAGGTCGATCATAACGAGACTCTGGAATTTCTTGGCGACCGGGTTCTGGGCCTGTTGGCCGCCGAAACGGTGCTCAATGCAAACCCGCTGTGGCGCGAGGGAGACCTCAATCGTCGGCACGTCGCCCTGGTCAATGGCCGCGCCTGTGCCCAGGTCGGCAGGGGGCTGGGGTTAGGCAATGCCTTGCGCCTGGCCGGGTCCACGTCTTCCCAGGGCGGGCGAGACAATGAGCGCATATTGGGTGACGCCATGGAGGCAGTGATGGCGGCGATCTACCTGGACGGGGGTCTGGACGCTGCCCGCCGGGTGTTCAATAGCGCTTGGGCCGAGCCCCTCTCGGCAATCACCGAGGCGCGCGACGTGGAGGCAAAGAGCGCGCTACAGGAATGGGCGATGGCCCGTGCTCTGCCAATTCCCCACTATACCATGCAATCACGCACCGGGCCTGCCCACGCACCCTGTTTCGCGGTTGAGGTTTCCATCCCTGGTCACGGCACGGCCCGCGCCGACGGGCCCAACCTTCGGGCCGCTGAGAAAGCCGCCGCTTCTATCCTCTTGCAACAGATTCAAGGATCAGTATGACCCAAGCGGGTTTTGCAGCCGTCATCGGGGCCCCCAATGCTGGCAAATCGACGCTGGTCAACCGCCTGGTGGGAAGCAAGGTTTCTATTGTCACCCGCAAGGTCCAGACAACGCGCTTTCCCGTGCGTGGTGTGGTCATGGCCGGTCAATGTCAGATCGTTCTGATCGACACGCCTGGGATTTTTCAGCCACGCCGGCGGTTAGACCGGGCCATGGTGCGCTCTGCATGGGGCGGGGCCCATGAGGCCGACGCCGTCGTGCATCTGGTCGATGCTCAGGGAGAAATTGCCATGACCGCCGGCATGGCCACGGCGGCGGATCGAAAGTCAGCTCAGGATACAGTAACGATTACCGAGGGGCTCAAGGGGGCGGGGCGAAAGGCCATCCTTGCGTTGAACAAGATTGACAGCCTGCGTCGTGATCGACTGCTCGCCCTGGCACAATCGTTTTTTGAGTCGGGAGCTTATGAAGAAATATTCATGATCAGCGCCGCAGATGGCTCCGGCGTCGATGACCTTTGCCAGCGCTTGGCTGGCTTGATGCCTGAGGGGCCGTGGTTCTATCCGCCGGAGCAGACCGCCGACATCCCGGTACGCCTGTTGGCGGCCGAAATCACCCGCGAGAAGGTCTATCTGCGGGTCCACGAGGAGCTTCCCTATGCGGTGACCGTAGAAACCACCGCCTTCGAGGAACGTCCGGACGGCTCGGTACGGATCGAGCAGACGGTTTTCGTTGAGCGGGATGGGCAGCGAGGTATCCTGTTGGGCAAAGGTGGCGAGACGCTGAAATGGATCGGTAAGGCCTCGCGCGAAGAGCTTTGCGAGATCTTGGATCGCCCAGTCCACCTTTTCCTGCACGTGAAAGTCAAGACAGGTTGGGCCGAAGACCGAGGCCTGTTTGAATCCCTAGGCCTGGACTTCGATGCCTAACCGCAAGTCTCTATCGAGATTTAGGCCCGCGACACGACGAATACCGGGGCGCTTCGAAGTCACTGCGAGTATAGCCAAGCCGTCATCGAATGGAATTTGAAGACGACGCTTTTGTTCTGGCTGCCAGGCCGCACGGCGAGAGCGGGGCCATTGTTGAGCTGTTGACCGCCCAGCGCGGCCGCTTTACCGCGCACGTCGCGGGCGGGGCGTCACGCAAACTGAAACCGCTCTTGCAAGCCGGGTCACGGGTCCTGGTTCGCTATCGTGCGCGAGTTGCTGAGCAGCTTGGGTCGGCCGCCCTCGAAGCGATGGGAGAGGGGCCTTCAGCATTCTTCGAATCGCCGCTGGCCCTGTCCGGTCTCGCCGCTGCGGCTGCCATTACCGGGGCCGCTTTGCCAGAACGCCAACCGCATCCCGGCGCATTTCTGGCTTTTGAAGCGCTACTTATGGCGTTTGCTCAGGACAGCATCTGGCCAGCAGTTTTTATCCGTTATGAAGCGGGCCTGCTGCAGGAATTGGGGTTCGGTCTTGATCTGAACCGCTGTGCTGCAACTGGTTCAGTCGATGACCTGGTTTTCGTCAGCCCGCGCACGGGCCGTGCCGTCAGCGCTGCAGCTGGAGAAGCCTACCGCACTCGCCTTCTGGCTTTGCCACCGTTTTTATTGTCGGCCCAGCTGCCTGTTACACCCGGAGATATCGCTGCCGGATTTGCTTTGACCGGTCACTTTCTTGAGACCTGGGTCTTTGGACCCTTGAACAAACCACTGCCACCCGCCAGAGTCTGGATGCTGGATCGTTTAGAAGCCTCAGGGCGACTGTAAGTTTTACTGGATGGTGTTCTGATGTTCCTGGTGACATTAGGGCCATCAGTTTTTTGTCGAGGCATTGATGTTCCTACCTGCCCCCACAGCGCGATCACGGTCCCTGGTCAAGGCGATTACCTGGCGCATGCTGGGCAGCATCGACACGTTTATCATCAGTTTTGTTGTCGCCACGCTCTTCCACAGCCCGATGCGCCACGCCGCCTCGATTGCCGGTTCGATCGCTTTGACGGAGACGGTGACGAAAATTTTCCTGTTCTATTTCCACGAACGCATTTGGGCGCGCGTTCCCTGGGGGCGCGCGGATGTGGTGGTCGAAGTTCTGCGTGCGCACGATTCTGAGAGCCTGTAGGCGCGCCGGGCTGGACAGGCCTCAAGACTCGGGTCTGAAAGCTGGACATGAACCAACATGTTCAACCTCCTTCTGATGAGGGCGGTGGTCGCATTCTCGATGAGCCCCTAAGCGACGCCCTTTCGCGGCGTTACCTCGCTTATGCGCTATCGACCATCACCCAGCGCGCCTTGCCCGACGTGCGCGATGGCCTGAAACCCGTGCATCGACGCCTGCTCTATGCCATGCGGCTGTTGAGGCTGGATCCCCAGACATCAGCAAAGAAGTCCGCCCGCGTGGTCGGCGATGTCATTGGCAAATACCATCCGCACGGCGACACAGCTGTTTATGACGCCCTGGTCCGCCTCGCCCAGGATTTCGCCCAGCGATATCGCCTGATCGACGGGCAGGGTAATTTCGGCAATATCGACGGCGATAGCGCTGCGGCCATGCGCTACACTGAATGCCGTCTGACTGAAGCCGCTCAGCTTTTACTCGAGGGACTGGACGAAAACGCGGTGGATTTTCGCGCCACCTATGACGGCGAAGAAGAAGAACCGGTTGTGCTTCCAGCCGGTTTTCCCAACCTTTTAGCCAATGGTTCATCCGGGATCGCCGTTGGCATGGCCACCTCCATCCCACCGCACAATGCTGGCGAACTCGTCGATGCCTGCCTATTGCTCCTGCAACGACCCCAAGCATCGACCGCTGAACTAATGGTCCACGTCCAAGGCCCCGACTTTCCTACCGGCGGCGTGATCGTTGAGGCGCGCGAGTCTTTTCTGGAAACATATGAAACCGGACGTGGGGGTGTTCGCACGCGCGCCCGTTGGACCAAAGAAGACGCCGGCCGAGGAACTTGGCGCATCGTCGTTACTGAAATACCCTACCAAGTTAAAAAAGCTGACCTGGTCGAACAGCTTGCCGGCCTCATCGAAGCCAAGAAGGCCCCCCTGTTGGGCGATGTGCGGGATGAATCGGCAGAGGATGTGCGCCTAGTGCTCGAGCCGCGTGCGCGTGGTGTTGAACCCGAAGTGTTGATGGAAAGCCTGTTCAAGCTTTCCGATCTTGAGACCCGCTTCCCCGTCAACATGAACGTGCTTGACGCCCGAGGCGCGCCAGGGGTCCTGGGGCTCAAAGCCTGCCTGACCGCGTTCCTGGCCCACCGCCGCGAGGTTCTGGTCCGGCGCGCGCGTTTCCGCCTGTCGAAAATTGAACAACGCCTGCACATTCTTGACGGCCTGCTGATCGTCTTTCTGAATCTGGACGAAGTTATTCGCATTGTCCGTTTTGAGGATGAACCCAAGCCGCAACTGATCGCGACCTTTCACCTGACCGACATTCAGGCCGACGCCATCCTCAACACCCGACTGCGCCAATTGGCCAAGCTCGAAGAGATGGAATTGCGGCGCGAGCATGCTGATCTGGCCGAGGAGCGCGACGGCATTCAGGTGCTGCTGGCCTCGGATGTGGAGCAATGGAAGCTCGTCGCCGTGGGTCTGCGCGGCGTGCGCAAGATCCTGGGGGCTGACACCGAGGTGGGTAGGCGCCGCTCAACCTTTGATACGGCCCCAGTCATCGATACTGCAGAGGCGCTGGAGGCCTTTGTCACCCGCGAACCGATCACAGTCATTCTCTCCGAGCGCGGCTGGATCCGCGCCGTGCGGGGCAGGGTGGATGATCCGACGACTCTGGCGTTCAAGGAAGGCGACAAGCTGGCCTTCGCGGTGCCGGCCGAGACGACGGACAAGATACTCCTATTTGCCTCCGACGGTCGGTTTTTCACGTTGGCGGGCGACAAACTTCCCTCCGGAAGGGGCCAAGGCGAACCCTTGCGCCTGATGGTCGACCTAGAAGACCGCACCGATATCCTAGCGGTCTTTCCCTTCAAGTCCGGGCGCAGACGCTTGCTGGCCTCAAAGGCAGGTTATGGCTTTACAATGAATGAGGATGAAGCGGTGGCGTTCCGCAAGGCGGGCAAGCAAGTCCTGACGGTGGACAAGGCCGGGGCGCTCAGTTGTGTCGAGGTCACTGGCGATCAGGTCGCGGTGATCGGTGACAATGGCAAGATTCTCATCTTCCCCCTCACTGAGCTGCCGGAAATGGCCAAGGGCAAGGGGGTCAAACTTCAGACCTACAGGGAAGGGGCCCTGCGCGACCTGATGCTGTTTGCCGGGGTCGAAGGCCTGACCTGGATCGACCAGGCTGGCCGCAACCGCCCCCTTGCCGATTGGCAAGCGTGGCAGGGCAGGCGGGCCAGTGCCGGCCGCATGGCCCCCAAAGGCTTTCCAGCCAGCAAGCGCTTCCGACCAAAGTAAGGCACCCGGATGATCGCCGATCCCGTCGAGATCGTCACCGCCCGCCTGCGCCTTCGCCGGGCGCGGATGGCTGATCTGGCGGCGATATATGGGGTGCTCAGCGACACGGAAACCATGCGCTATTGGTCAACGCCGCCCCACGCAAATGTTGAGGACACGCGCACATGGCTGTGCGCAATGGTTTACGCAGACTGACCGTTATCGCGCCTAAGATATATTATCGGAAATTATAGACTTCGCCAGACGGCCAGATCGCCGGTTTCGGCAAACCCCAACGTTTTCAAGCCTTCAAGTTCTTCCCCGCGCTCGTAACCCACCAACGTCCGATCCGGAAAAACGCTTGTGGCTATCGCTACAGCTTCACACTGTTGGCCGAAGATATTGCTCAAACCAGAAACGTGAGCGTCCGACGGCGTCAACACAACGCCACTGTTGATCTGGCCATTTTCCCAACCGGCAAAAATTCCTACACTCACGTCGGCCAGCAAAGGTTCAACAAAGGTTGGCCGACCGTCAGAGGTTGTTCTACGCAATGCGGATTCCCAGGCGACCAGCTCAGCGGGCGTTTCGACCATCCGCCAATCCAGCTTCGGACGCAAAATCGGACCTGGCGCGCGTGCCAGCCATTTGGCCGTAAAGAGCACTCCATACCCGCAGATAGACAAGTCAAGTTGGGCAAAGCTGTCTTTGATCGAGATGCCAGGGACGCCAAATCCCTGCGCCAAGCCGTTCAAAATTTCTTTCTGGGCGGCGTCATCTACTCCCGATGCCGTAGTTACCACATTTGGATAATAGGCTGGCGGCTGGCCCACGCACATCACCATTCCTGGTCCGCGATGCACTTCCAGGCCGTGGGCGCGCCACATCGCCACGCACCAGGCGGCATTGTCCAGCACCGCAAATTCCAGGGCCTGGGCCGTTGACAGGGTCATAGATTCGGTAGCCTCAAAGCTCCGCTGATCGACCGAGCCTGACCGAAAGCGGGAATTTCGTCCATGTTAGCACGGGTTGGAAGGCCCCCTCCCCCACAATCACATGGCTCACCACCATCGCCACGGCCTGCAAAATCCTCTCATTGCGCCAGGTCAAAACCGTAGAAAGCTGACCACATCGGGTCGCAGTCAAAGAGACTGTGAGACCGCGCGCCTAGCGCAGCGCGCTTGTGGTCGATGTCCTCTTCACGGAACGGGAACGCACCATGGCAATGCATCAGTTGAGCGAAACGCGGCGGGTTGCGCGCCAGCATGGGCTGGGTGACGTCGGCGCGAAATGGTGACTGCGTCTGCAGGTGCCCCCGGCAGAAGTCGTAAAGCAGGGTGAGCCGCAAACCCGGATCGGTGCGCGCGAAAGCCATGTGCCAGGTGTTTGCCGGCCAGATGACCGCCGAGCCAGCCGGCGCAATAACGGGAACCATCTCGCTGACCAACTCGCGCATCTCCCCTGGCGTCGGTTGACGGCGAAAACGATGACTGCCAGGCAGAAAGGCGATCGTGCCGCTCCCCGCCTGATAGTCACTGAGCAAAAGGTTGATGTTGGCGGTCTGCGGCTGGTCCGGGTAGACGGCTGTGGCCAAGTCGCCATTGTCGTTGTGCACGTTCAGTATCGCGCCGCCCGGACCCTTGACCATGGCGTCGTTGAGGCTGAGAAGGGCATCATAGCCGACCAGATAAGTGATCAGCCCGAGCAGAACCGGATTGGTCAGGATCGGCTCGAAAATGGGATCCTCGAACAGAACATAGCGCATGAACTGTCCCAGCGGATGTTTTGCGCCTCGGTGGGTGGACCCGGTTTCGAGGTCCGGGCGGACACCTGTGCGCCGCTCCGAGACTTTCAGCACCGCCTCCCGCAGGCGCGCAATATATTCTAGCGGCGCGATCTTTTCCGGCGGGACGATGGTGTAGCCCTGCATCGACAGATCGGCGATGTGGGTTTGCAGGCCCAGAGCTTTAAGCTCGGGGTAGAGCCTAGTGACACGCCGTTTCTGGTCGAGATAGGGGGCCGACTCGAAGCCCTGAGGTAGCCTCCGGATAGAAGGGGCTTCGTCCATCGCTCAGGCCTACCTGTAGGGTTTGAGAAGCCGGTCCGGGTGGGCCGCATTCACGTGGCCGACATTGCGGACAGTCATTTCGTAGCCGATCAAACCCTGCAGTTGGGCGGAAAACGTCGCCGCGCGCTCGCGCTCCACCGCCAGCATCAGGTTCTCCTGTTGTCGTATGGCGCCGGCGTAATAGTTTATGGTCAGCGCCCAGCGGCGGTCAACCGATTGATTTGCACCACCGCCATGATAGCACGTGCCTAGCACAAAGCAGACGCTCCCTTTGGGCATAGTGGCCGGAATGGAGGGGTAAATCTGATGCAAATCCGGGGCTCCAACGAGCCGATGAGTGTCGGGAACAACGCGCGTTGCACCGTTCTCCGCGGTAAAGTCGGTCAGAGCCCACATTGTGTTGCAGACCAGATTTCGATGCGGCATGGTCATCTCGTAGAGTTCGTCGTCGCGGTGGATGGGCTGGGCGCGCTCTCCAGGCTCGATCACCGCTGTGCCCATCGTTGAGAGCAGCATATCCTGGCCCAGAACGCTGCGAATAACGGGAAGCACGTTCGGGTGGGTCGCTACCCGTTGCCAGACCTCGCCCTGGTTCAGCAGATCGAAATAACGGACGGTCTTGAAACCGACGAAGGCGTTCCCCTTTAACGATGGCTCACTATGCGCCTCCAGACGTCTGATCTCGCCAATGATCTCGTCGCACAGGCTGAGCTCGATCGCGCCTTCCATGATGGCGTAACCGTGCTGTTCCAGCGATTGAATGTAGGTTTCGAAATCCATGTTTCGCCTGGTTCGTGATCCCTAAATCTCAACCCTATTGCCCCGCGCCCATACCGACAACTAAAAACGCAGCCGATCGTCGCTCGCCCGGAACATCGGCCCGCGCCGGTTGGCGTCGCGGCGCTGGGTATGGTAGCAAATGGCGCAAGACTGATTTGAATTCAGGGTATGGACATGACTGCGAGCCGTGCTCGATTGACCGATCAACCGCCCCCCGCCCCGGCCGACGGACCTGATGGCAGTTATGGTCTCGCGAGTCGCAGCGGCCGAGAACGGCGAAACCTCATTCTCCTTGATGCGACGGTTAACCTAGGCCTACGTTTAACTGGGACGTGCCAAGATCAGATCCCTGAGGCCGCGTGCCGAGAGGATCTCGATCCAGTAGCCATCGGGGTCGCGGATAAAAGCAAGTCCCTTCATGTTGCCTTCGTCTGGACGCTTGACGAACTCGGTGCCAAGCGCCTCGAATCGGGCGCAGGCGGCGTGAACATCCGGCACCGTGACGCCGATATGACCAAAACCTCTCGGCTCGGAATTTCCGTTGTGGTAGCCGAAGCCCGAATCGAGCTCGGTGCCCCAGTTGTGGGTCAGCTCCAGCATCGCAGGCTGCGAAAACAGCCACTCAGCCCTTTCCGCCGGATCGGTCGGGAGGTCGCTGCCAGGATAGCCCACGAAGTAGAGCGAGAACTTGCCGGCCGGGAAATCGTAGCGGTCAACCAGGGTCATGCCGAGCACGTCGCAATAGAAGGCCACCGATCTTACCGGATCCTTGACCCGCAACATGGTCTGGCTGAGGACAAAATCGCTGCTCGGTTCGGCGTGGGTCATGGCTGTCGCTCCATCGGTTCGCGTGACCCAAATCGGCACGCCGCGATCAATCATATAGCAGGCGTGGCAGATCGGTGCGCTCGCCAATGACAAGGTCCCTGGAAGGCAAAGCGGCGATCATCACCGGCGCGGCCGGCACCCTTGGGGCCGCTACCGTGGCCATATTCATCGCCCGTGGGGCGCGGGTGCTCGGCGTCGATCTCTCGGCGGAAGGGCTGGAAACCGTGCGCGCCGCTCTGCCCTCAGGAGCACCTTTTGTGGGCGTCGTCGCCGATGTGACCGACGAAGCAGCAGTTGCGTCTTACGTCGAGAGGGCGCGGGCCGAGTTCGGCCGGCTCGACATCCTTTTCAATAACGCCGGCGTGGAGGGCGGCGAAAGCACTGCCTGGCGACTGACGCCGCAGGTCAATCGGGCTGATTTCGACCATGTGTTCGCGGTCAATGTCGCAGGGGTATTTCTGAACATGAAGTACGCCATCCCGATGATGGCCGCCGGCGGCGGCGGTTCAGTAATCAACACCGCCAGCGTCGCGGGAATTCGACCTGGGCCCGGCCAGATCGCCTACGCGGCTAGCAAGATGGCTGTGATCGGCATGGCCGCCACTGCGGCCCTCGAATGGGGCGAAGCGGGGGTGCGGGTGAACTGCGTCGCACCCGGACCGCTCGAAGGGCCGATGATGGAAAGGATCGTGGCCGGCATGGCCCGCAATCGCGCCGGCGGCGCGCCGACCGACCGCCTGGCCGGCTACATCCCGGCCGGCCGCTGGGGCCGACCCGAGGAAGTGGCCGAGCTCGTAACGTTCCTGGCCTCCGACGAGGCCAGTTTCGTCACCGGCGCGGTCTATCCTGTCGATGGGGGAATGACCGCGTGACCCCCCCGTTCAAGGACAAGGTAGTATTGATCACCGGTGCCGCTGGGGATGTCGGATCTGCGGCCGCCCTCCTTTTCGCGGAGCAGGGCGCGAAGGTCGTGGCCGTTGATCGCAACGCTGCGGGCCTGGAGGACCTCGCCCGCCGCACCCCCAGCGGCGCGACCATTCTTGGCCTCACCTGCGACGTCACTGACGAAATTCAGGTCGAGGCCTATGTCGCCGCCGCCAAGGACGCCTTTGGGCGGATCGACGTCTTTTTCAACAACGCTGGCATCGAGGGGAGCCGCACCGGTGCCTGGCAGCCGTTGACAGAGCTTTCACTCAAGGATTTCCAGGAGATCATCGCCGTCAACGCTGTCGGCGTCTTCCTCGGCCTCAAGCACGTGATCCCGGCGATGGTCGCCGGCGGCGGCGGGTCGATCGTCAACACCTCTTCAATCAACGGGCTTAAAGGGGCTCGCAACCAGATCGCTTACGTCGCCTCCAAGCACGCAGTGAGGGCGATGACGGTGGTCGCCGCCAAGGAGTGGGCGGCGAGCAACATCCGCGTCAACGCCGTGGCACCCGGCGCGATACAGGGTCGGATGCTGCGCGATTTCGTGGCCATCATCCAGGAAAACGCGCCGCCTCCCGATCCGGCCCGGCCCGCCCGCTACAACCCCCCGCCTATCGAGCGTTGGAGCGACCCGCGGGAGATCGCCGCAGTGGTCGCCTTCCTCGCCTCGGACGCGGCCAGCTACATCACCGGCACCTGTTACAGCGTCGATGGCGGCCTGATCGCAATGTGAGAGGCCGTCAAATCGCCGCGAGGCGCACGCCGGTCATATCTGCCGAAGTCTATGCCGGAATCGTCGCCCCGCGGGCGCGCATCTTCTCCAGTTCCTCCCAGCCGAGATAGCCGGTGAACTGGTCGCCGTTAAAGTAGAGCAAGGGGCCGTTGCAGATGAACAGGTATTCTGTGTCCTCGAGCGCCTCGGTCGCCCCGTGCAGCACCCCGTTCGGTTCATAGACGTAGTCGCCGGCATCGAAAATCCCATCGCGAACCTTGAGCTTACCGCTGAGGATGTAGGTGTGCGAGGCTGAAAGGTGTTTGTGCGGCGGGGCGACGAAGCCCTTTTTCCAGCGAAACACCACCGCCCACGTGCCGCTCTCCGAGCCGGTCCACAGGATACGACTCCATGCGAGCCCAGGCGAGTTCTCGATCCACACGGCGTCGGCGGCTTTGTAGAGGGTGTCCTGCAGGCCTTGGTGTAGAGGCTCTATCGGTTGGGGCAGCGGCATCAGGCTCTCTCCTTGGGGCGTCGCGGGTGACCTCCGCAGCCGGTCAATAGCCATCGCTCCAGATGGTGATCGGCGTGCGCGATTATGTTTCCACTCATCGTCTTACCGTATCATTGCGCCGCCAAACCGGCGACTCAAAAAATCAGCCTTGCGCGCCGGCGCAGCCTGCAGGCTGCGCGGGCCGCCTATGATCCAGCGCCGGAGATCTCGGTGCGTCGAGTTGTGTTCGCAGAGCAAGGTAAGTGAGCCGCGTCTATCAGGCGTAGGCTTCCGGAGCGGGCCCTCCGGGGCCTGGGAAGATTTCGTCGAGGCGCTTCAGGGTTTCGTCGTCCAGTACGACGTCGAGCGCCGCGAGGCTGGCGTCGAACTGTGCCATCGTCCGGGGACCAATGATGGGTGCCGTGACGCCTGGCCGACCGGCCAGCCACGCCATCGCGACGCTGGCCGGTGCCTGGCCGATAGACTCGCAATGCGCCTCGAATTCGGCAATCGCCGGAATTTCGCTTACGAAAGCGCGTCGTCCTTGCGCGTTGTCCTGGGGCTTGCCGCCTAGCTGGCCGGCAGCGAGCGGGCTGTAGGGAAAGAAGGCCATGTTGTAGGCGCGGCAGGCGGGGATGACCTCCAGCTCCACCGTGCGCCTAAGGAGATTGTAAACGCTCTGCTCGGAGGCCAGGCCGAGGAAATGTCGCTGGCGCGCCAGTTCCTGCGCTTGCGCGATGTGCCATCCGGCGAAGTTTGAGCTGCCGACGTAGAGCACTTTGCCCTGCGTCACCAGAATCTCCATCGCCTGCCAAATCTCTTCCCAGCGTGTCCCTCGATCAACATGGTGCATCTGGTAGAGGTCAATGTAATCCACCCCGAGCCGCTTGAGGCTGGCTTCGCAGGCTTCGCGGATGTGCTTGGCCGAGAGCCCGCGCTGATTGGGGCCAACCCAGCTTCCCGTGCGCTTTTCCGGGTCGCTCGAGCCCCATTCCATCGGTGCCGAATAGACCTTGGTGGCCAGCACCGTCTTCTCCCGCCGTCCGCCACCCTGCGCGAACCAGCGGCCGATCAGGGCTTCGCTCTGGCCCGCGTTGTAGTTGTCCGACGTATCGATGAAGTTCACGCCAAGTTCAAATGCCTTGTCGAGGATCGCGAAGCTGTCGGTTTCGTCGGTGAGCCAGGAGAAATTCACGGTGCCAAGGGCGATTGGGCTGATCGACAGACCCGTGTTGCCGAGTTTGCGTGTTTTCACCTTTCTTCTCCCTGTCTCTTTGCCCATTGGAAAAACGGTAACTCGTTATCATTAGGCGGGCAAGGCGCTGTCCACAGGCGAAGTCCAGAGTCAGAGAAATTGAACCCTCTGGTGCGAATTTCACTTACCCACTGCGCCAGATCGGAACTTGGCGATTAACTGAATTTCGATTAGTCGTCGATTCAGCCGCAATGGAGTTGAGACTTCGCTGACATGCGCAATCGCCGACCCGCCTCACCATCCTTTCGCGCGATCCGCGTGGGCGACGTCATGCCGCAGACACTTTAGTGGCGCGCGCATCCAAGCGTGGCATCGGCGCGTCTGGCTCTGGCGCGAATTCGTCGGCTGCGGTCGCAGTGCAGGGTGCCCGAACCGACAAGTACCGCCTGCGCCAGGAAGCCATCGTCAAATCTGCGGTGACGGTGTTGAATCAAAAGGGCGTCAGGGGCATGACTCTGGCCGACGTCGCGGCCAATCTCAAACTGGTCCCGACTGGCATCATCTATTATTTCGCCAACAAGGAAGACTTGGCGGCGGCCTGTTTTCTGAAGGCTATCGAGGCCTTCGATAAACTGATCAGCGCAGCGGCGACAGGTGAGACCGCCGATCTGCGTCTCGCCATTCTTGTGCGGCGGTATTTCGCCTTCCGCCGCGACGTCGCGATCGGTGCCGCAGAGCCGATTGCCCTCTTCAACGATGTTCGCGCTCTGGGCGATGCGGTCGTGAACGAGGCTTACACCAGCATGTTCCGGCGCGCTCGCGCGCTACTGCAGCCCGATCCACCCGCCAACATCAATCGCCGCGCCCTCAACGCGCGTACCCACCACATCCTGTCGCAACTTTTCTGGGCCGTCGCCTGGCTGCCGCAATACGATCCGGACGACTTTGAGCGCGCCGGTGACCGAATGCTGGACATTTTGCGGCATGGTGTCTGCGGCGAGGGGCAGATCTGGGCACCCAAGGCGCTCGAGTTTCCGCTGGCGCGCGCCAACGCCAAAACCGCCTGGGAGGCGTTTCTGCGGGCGGCGACCGAGTTGATCAACGAACAGGGCTATCTGGGGGCCTCGGTCGAGAAGATATCGGCGCGCGTGAAAGTGACTAAGGGATCATTCTACCACCACAATGAGGCCAAGGACGACTTGGTGGTGGCCTGTTTCGAGCGCACAGTCGACATTATGCGTGCCGCGCAGCGCGCAGCCGATCAAATAGCAGTCAGCGGATGGGATCGTTTGTGTTCGGCGTCGGCCACTCTGGTGGATTTCCAGGCTTCCGGCGATGCGCCGTTGCTGCGAACCTCAGCCCTGACCTCGGTGCCAGAGGGGTTGCGGACCCAGCTGATCGTGAAATTCGACCGGGTTTCGGGGTACTTTGCGGCGGTGATCAGCGACGGGATCGCGGACGGCTCGATCAGGCCAATCGACGCCAACATCTGTGCCCAGATGATCACGGGTATGCTCAACGCAGCGGCGGAACTCAACGACTGGGCACCCGGACTATCGCCGAAACAGGCCAGCGCCCCTTTTCTCCAACCTCTGTTTGAGGGCGTGCGAAGCTTGGTGAGCGAAGCCTGACGCGAACGCCGGGCGGTGGGTGTCCGTACACACACCTGAGAAATTCACCAAACGGTATGCTCCGCCCTTCCCTATCGCCATTGGGCTTGTTACTGTTGCGACAATTGCGGCTTCAGTCTTGGATGGGGTGTTCGGGCATGCAGAAACGTAGTGGACTCACATTGTTACAGCTACTGGTGGTGGCGTTGAGTCCGGCGGCAAGTGCGGATGCCGGAAGTCCACTGAAAGGACAATGCCCGGCCGGCTATCAGGTCAAACCCGGGCTTAACATCGACTTTCCCAGCGACGGGAAAATGCGCGCTTTCATTGTCGTCCCGCCAGCGATCTCGACCGAGCCGGTTCCGGTGTGGGTTCCCCTGGTCGGGTCGGTGGAATCCACCAATGACAACCTCCACCTACCACGTAGCGGCGCGAACGCCCTGATGGCTGAAAAGGGCTTCATGGTCATCGGCCCGGTGCGGGAGTGCGCCAATCAGGACCCGGATCTGCGCGCAGGTATCTGTAATGGTCCTGGCGTCGGCGGATGGAACTGGCGTCCCTGGGCCGAGGGGCGCGCCGGCGGCCCGCTTGGGGAACAATGGAAGAACGACGAGGGACCTGATTCGAGATTCCTGACGGCGATGGTCAATTGTGTGGCGACCAAATATCCGCTCGATGC
>JAYTXQ010000015.1:0-6416 GCA_043742825.1 Caulobacteraceae bacterium
CGACCTGGAGGCCGACATGCTGGCGTGGATGGCTGGCGACCTGCCGGAGGCGCGGTTGAAGGCTTTCACCTCCCGCGCGGTCAAGGACCTCGGTTTCGATCCGCGCAAGCTCTCGCGCCAGGACGCGGCTCGGCGTCTGACCCGCAAGGAGGGCGGCTGGGCGCAGGTGTGGGGCCGGTTCGTGAGTTCCAACGGGCTTGGCCTCGACGCTATCGTCGACCTTCTGCGGCTTGAGGAATCCGGCGACCTCTTTCAGGACAATGACGCCTATCCCATCGTCAATGCCCGGCGCGAGGAAGAGCTGCGTCAGGCCCTGTTGCGGCTGGGCGGGGTGGCCCGCGACCATGCGGCGACGGAAATTCTGAAGCTGGAGGGCGTGCACGGGCCACGCCGGGAGACTGTGTGGGGCCGGCGGGGCGAGGCACCGCTGGCCAGGGCTCTGGGCCGGCTGGCGGTGATCGCCCAGGCTCCCGGTTGGCCGGCGCACGATCCCCACACCTTTGCCGCTGAGTATGCGCAGAGCGGCGCAAGGATCGACGGGGCGGCGCTCGAAGCCCTGGCCGCTGCGCCGGGCGAGGGAGACCGGGCGGCGGTGAGCGTGGCCGTGCGGTCGGTCTATCTGCCATGGGTGGAGGAAGGGGCTCTCACCCTGCAGGGCCTGGTCAAGAGCGGGGCGCTCAGCTTCAAGGCCGAGCCCGCGCCGACGGCGGCGGACGCGGTGGTGTTCGTGGACGGCCTGCGTATGGACCTGGGGATAGCCTTGACCGAAGCCCTGGAGAAGGCCGGAGCGGCGGCGAGCCTGGACTGGCGCTGGACGGGGTTCCCAACCTCGACGGCGACCTGCAAACCCCTGGCCTCGCCTGTGGCCGCCTTGCTGCATGGCGAAGCGGGATCGTTGGACCTGACGCCCTCGACGCCTGAGGGGCGCAGCGCCGACCATGTGACCCTTCGCAAACTGATGGCCGCTCACGGCTGGGGTTTCGATGAAGCCGCGCCACGTTGCTGGCTGGAGACCGGAACCTTTGACGAGGACGGCCACAGCCTCCAGGCCAGACTGGCGGACCAGATCGAGCAGGGTGTCGCCAACTGCGCCGCATTCATCCTGCGCCTGGCGCGGGCCGGGCGGCGTGTGCGGGTGGTGACTGACCATGGTTGGCTGCTTATTCCTGGGGGACTGGAGAAGGCCATTCTGGACACTGCCGTGGTCGAGGCCGACGGTAAGCGGACTCGCTGCGCGCGGATCAAAGACGGCGCGCCTACCACCTATGATTTTGCGCCCTGGAGCTGGAACGGCGAGGTCCGTGTGGCCTTCGCTACCGGGGCGATGAGCTTCTTCGCCGGCTATGACTACGCCCACGGCGGGATCAGCCCGCAGGAGTGCATCACCCCGGTGATCGACGTCGCGCCCTTGGGTGCGGTGCGCACGGTCAGCATCGCCAGCGTGGAATGGGCCGGTCTGCGGCTGAGGGTGGAGACTGTCGGCGGCGCCGATCTGCGCGTGGACCTGAGGGCCGGAGATGAAACGTCGGGCCCGTCGCTACTCAAAGCCGTTCGCGGCCTGGACGAGAACGGACGCGCCTCCATGCCGGTCTCCGACGACCACGAAGGCAAGACTGCGACGGTGGTGGTGCTGGACGACGATGACCGCGTGCTGGCTTGGCGGACTGTAGAGGTGGGCCGGTGAAGGTCGCCACAGTTAACATGTCAGGCGCATCATGTTAAAAATATCGAAAATATCGAACATGTCGGGCGACACGTGTTACAAAAATGACGGTTAGCGAACATGTGGGAAGGTATGTGTTAACTCCAACGTATGACTTGCCCGCATTGCCGCCACCCGGTGAACTTGAGACCCCCGCTGTCTTACGCCTGTTGGTGCATGCCCACCGCCACCTCGCCGAACTCAAGGGCCGCGCAGCCAGTATGCCCAATCAGGGCATCCTGATCGACACCCTGGCGCTGCAGGAAGCCAAGGCGAGTTCCGAGATCGAGAACATTATCACTACCCAGGACGAACTCTTCCAGGCGGGTGCCTTGTTCGACACACCGACCTCCGCCGCTGCAAAGGAAGTGTCCAACTATCGCGACGCACTCAAGCGGGGGTTCGACGCCCTGACCGAGAACCAGGGCCTGCTCACCTGCAACAGCATTATCGAGATGTTCCGGGTTCTGAAGCGTACGGACGAAGGGTTCCGCGTGACACCCGGCACGGCATTGAAGCTAGAGGCCACGGGGAACCTCGTCTACGTCCCCCCGCAGGACCCAACCGAGGTTGTCAACGCCATGACGGCGTTGGAGCGGTTCATCAATGATGAGGCCGAGAGCAGCCAGGATCCCTTGATCAAGATGGCGGTGATCCATCATCAGTTCGAGAGTATCCATCCCTTCACCGACGGCAATGGCCGGGTCGGGCGGATCATCAACGTGCTCTACCTGACTAAGGTCGGCCTACTGGAAATCCCTGTCCTCTATCTCAGCCGCTACATCATTCAGCACAAGGCTGAATATTACCGATTGCTCCAAAGCGTGCGTGACGATGGCGTGTGGGAGCCGTGGCTGCTGTTTATGCTGCGGGCGGTCTCGACAACCGCGCTCCAAACCTTGGATCTGGTGGAAGGCATGCGGACGCTGATGGCCGAGTATAAGCAACGGCTTCGCGCGCATGCCTCAGTGCGCTACTCCCAGGACCTCCTCAACAACCTGTTCCGTCACCCCTACACGCGCATCGAATTTGTCCAGGCCGATCTTGGCGTCACGCGTCAGACTGCAGCGCGCTATCTCGAACAACTGGCGGCTGCAGGACTGGTGCAGAAGCAACAGCACGGTCGCAACAATTATTACATCAACACGCCGCTCGTCGCGCTCTTACGGCGCGTTTCCGAAGCGGGATGAGGGCGCAGCCAGCATGACCATGGAACTCGACGCCCTCGACCACAAAGCAGCGCAAGCCTTCCCCGGTCAATTGGTGCGCAAGGACTTGGTGCAGCGGTTCCGCGGCCAGTTCCCGGTGCCGACCTATGTCGTCGAATTCATGCTCGGCCGATATTGCGCCAGCATCGTCCCGGCCGAGATCGAGGAAGGGCTTGAACTGGTCAATGAACAACTTCTTGATCGCACCGTGCGCGCCGGCGAGGAGGAGCTATTCAAGGCCAGGGCCCGCGAACGGGGCTCGGTGAAGCTGATCGAGATCGTCAGCGCCCGCCTGGATGCCAAGACCGACAGCTATCTGGCGACGCTGCCGTCCCTGCGCCTGAACGATGTGCGCATTGGCGACGCCCTGGTCTCACGCCACGAGCGGATGCTCACCGGCGGCTTCTACGCCGAGATCGAACTGGGCTATGACGCCTCTATCGCCCAGGAGAAGGGAGGTCGGCCCTTCGAGGTGTTGAACCTGCGGGAGATCCAGCTTTCTAACCGTGAGGTTCTGGAGAAGATCGGTGCCGGCCGCGCCTCCCTGACCACAGAGGAATGGAAGGCGATCCTGCTGCGCAGCGTCGGCCTGGAACCCGAGCGCCTGACGCCGCGCGCGCGTGACATCATGCTGCTGCGTATGGTGCCGTTCGTGGAGCGCAACTACAACATGGTTGAGCTGGGGCCGCGAGGCACGGGCAAGAGCCACCTGTTCCAGCAGGTTTCCCCCTATGCGCATCTCGTCTCCGGCGGCAAGGCAACCGTGGCGCGCATGTTCGTCAACATGGCCAACGGCCAGCGCGGTCTGGTCTGCCAATACGACGTTGTCTGCTTCGACGAGGTGTCAGGCGTCTCCTTCGATCAGAAGGATGGCGTCAACATTATGAAGGGGTACATGGAGTCCGGCGAGTTCTCCCGAGGCCGCGAAAGCATCCGAGCCGAGGGCGGCATCGTTCTGGTTGGCAACTTCGAGGTCGATGTGCAGCACCAGCAGCGCGTCGGCCACCTGTTCGGTCCCCTGCCGCCAGAGATGCGCAACGACACTGCCTTCATGGATCGAATCCATTCCTATCTTCCGGGCTGGGACCTACCAAAAGTTAATCGCGACCTGTTCACAGAACATTTTGGTCTGGTGAGTGACGTTCTGGCCGAATGGTTCTCCCACTTGCGCAGCCAGAGCCGGGCCAGCGTAATGCAGGACCGGGTGCGCTTCGGCGGTGCCCTGTCCGGCCGAGACCAGAACGCTGTCAATAAGACGGTGTCGGGACTGATCAAGTTGATCTCCCCAGACCCGGCGGCGACCGTGAGCGACGAGGACCTGGAATGGGCGGTGCGCCTGGCCCTGGAGGCGCGTCGGCGGGTGAAGGAACAACAGAAGCGGATCGGCTCGGCGGAGTTCCGCAACACCCAGTTTAGCTATGTGATGGGCCTGGACGGGGTGGAGACGTTCGTCTCGACTCCCGAACTGGCCAGCGCCGAGGGCCTGGGAACCGATCCTTTGCCGGCCGGTCAGGTGTGGGGAATAAGCCCAGGCGATGGCGGCGACAGCTCAGGCCTTGTCCGTATCGAGGTGACCGAGAGCCCGGGCGGCGGCGTTCGCATCCTCAACCAGTCACCGCCGGCCCCGTTCCGCGAGAGCCTGAAGGTTGCGGAACAGAACCTCTATTCGAGGTCCCGCGAGTTGGTGGGCGATCGCAATCCTAGGGAACATGAATTCGCGGTACAGATGCGGGCGATGGACGCCAACAAGTCTGGTGCCCAGCTTGGCGTCGCCATTGTCGCAGCCCTTTGCTCGGCCCTTCTGGGTAAGCCTCTGCGGGGCGGCATGGCGGTCGTCGGCAATGTCAGCCTCGGTGGCTCTATCGAGCCGATCCACAACCCGGTGGACGTGGTAGAACTGGCCCTTGCCAAGGGTGCCGCCTACGTCCTGATGCCAGTGGCGTGCCGCAAGGCCCTGGCGGACCTGTCAGACGAGGCAGCGACAAAGGTACAGGTGTTGTTCTACGGCGATGTGGGGGATGCCCTTCGCAAGGCGTTGGCGGATTGATATAGCCCCCTAAACGTCCACCGCCGCATCCAGCGCATTGGCCTGGATGAATTCCCGTCGGGGTTCCACCAGATCGCCCATCAGGCGAGTGAACAGATCATCGGCGTCGTCGGCGTGGTTGACGCGAACTTGCAACAGGGTGCGGGCGTTGGAGTCCAGGGTGGTTTCCCAGAGTTGGTCTGGGTTCATTTCGCCCAGGCCTTTGTAGCGTTGGATGGCCAGGCCCCGGCGGCCGGAGTCGAAGATCACCGAGGTCAGGTCCAGTGGCCCCCGAACCGTGTGGCTGCGGTCGCGGCGGCGGAAGGTGGCCGGGGCGCTGAAGGTTTCGGCCAGCTTGCCGGCGCGTTCGCCCAGACGGCGGGCATCAGCGCTGTGCAGCATGGCATCGTCCAGGACGATGCGCTCGGAAACCCCGCGCTTGACCCGCTGGAAGACATAGCCGCCGATCTGTGCCCCCTCGCCAGACCAGGGGCCATCACCCTCCTCGGCATAGAGGTCCAACCGGGCCGCCGCCCGGGCGATATCTGGGTGCTCGCCCATCAGGCCGGCCAGGGCAGCCTGCTCAACGGCGAAAGCGGGCGCGCGGGCCGACAGACGCTCGATATTGGCCTTGGCCTGACGCGCGGTCTGGGCCAGATCGGCGAGGTCGGCACCCATCATCCGTTCGCCTGAGGCAAGATCCAGCTCTGCCCCGTCCAGGCCCTCATCAATCAGGAAGACTTCCATCTCGCCGTCGTCCTTCAGATAGCGCGAGGACTTGCCTTTTGAGGCCTTATAGAGGGGCGGCTGGGCGATATAGAGATAGCCGCGCTCAATCACCTGCGGCATCTGGCGATAGAAAAAGGTCAACAACAGGGTGCGGATATGGGCCCCGTCGACGTCGGCGTCGGTCATGATGACGATGCGGTGATAACGGATCTTTTCGATATCAAAGTCGTCTCGGCCGATACCGGCCCCCAGGGCGGTGATCAGAGTGCCGATCTGGTCAGAGCCCAGCATTTTGTCGAACCGCGCCCGCTCGACATTCAGGATCTTACCGCGCAGGGGCAATACCGCCTGGTTTTCACGGTTTCGCGCCTGTTTGGCACTGCCGCCGGCGCTGTCGCCTTCGACGATGAAGATTTCCGACTTGGAGGGGTCCTTCTCCGAACAGTCGGCGAGCTTGCCGGGCAGGGACGAGATATCCAGCGCCGACTTCCGACGGGTGAGTTCGCGGGCCTTGCGCGCCGCCTCGCGGGCGGCGGCGGCCTCAGCGATCTTGGTGACGATCATCCGCGCTTCGACCGGATGCTCTTCGAACCAGCTGGCCAGACCCTCACCGACCAGGCCCTCGACGGCCGGGCGGACCTCGGAAGAGACCAGCTTGTCCTTGGTCTGCGATGAGAACTTCGGATCCGGCACCTTGACCGAGAGCACGCAGGTCAGGCCCTCACGCGCATCCTCGCCGGTAACGCTGACC
>JAYTXQ010000016.1:0-18695 GCA_043742825.1 Caulobacteraceae bacterium
GGATCCTCGGCTGCCGGACCGTCGGGATCGCTGGTGGCGCAGCAAAGTGCGCGATGCTGGTTGAGAAGTTAGGCTTCGATGCCGCGGTTGACTACAAAGCTGGGGACGTGCGGCGCGCCCTGCGGAACGTTTGCCCTGACGGGATAGATGTCTATTTCGACAATACCGGCGGCGACATCCTGGAAGCCTGCCTCTTCAACATGAAGACCCACGGCAGAATCGCCTGCTGCGGTGCGGTCTCGCAGTATGACGGGTCCGCACCGGCACACGGACCGCGCGGCGTACCGGGCCTGATCGTGACCAAGCGGCTGTGCCTGACCGGGTTCGTCGTCATGGATTTCTATGACGAACGTGATGCTGCGTTAGCGCAGCTGCAGACCTGGGTCGAATCAGGTGAGTTAAAAGTGCATGAGGACATTCTGCACGGGCTGGAGGCCCTGCCCGAGGCGCTCATCGGACTCTTGGCCGGAAAAAATATTGGCAAACGCATGGTCAAGGTCGACTAAGACCGCCCGATGCCAGCCTGCGTAGCAGCCACGAGGGCAGGCGTATCATATCGTAGAGGAAGCTGAGGGCGTGGGGAAGGCGAACGCGGTGCCGATCACTGATGCTCAGCCACTGGCGTTGAAATTCTCGCCAACGAAAGCGCCATCCATGGTCGAAGAGCAGATGTGCGAGCAGTATCCTGTCGTTGGCAAATGGCTGATCAACGACCTCTCGCCCGTCGCCGCCGGCCACAGCCCCCCAGGCACTGCGGATCAGCCAACGCACCTTGATGTCTCGCCGCAGTCGGGACGATAGGGAGTCTGGCAAGGGGAGCCCAAGAATGTCCTGGCAAAGGCAGAGCGCCTGGGCCGAACAGGTGCCCGCGCCAAGATCAATCGAACGCTCAAACAGTGGTTCTATCGCTTCGGGTGAAAGGCCGCGAACCAGGGCTGCCAGGTCAGCCAGCCATTTCAACCTGGACCACCCGTGCGAAGCTCCGTGCACGCACAGATAGGCAAATAGCTCTTCGTCAGCTAGCGTCCGCAGAGACAGCTGCGGGGAAATCAGAACCGTCTGGCTGGGCGAGGTGGACGACAGGGCTGGCAGCAGCTGATCGCTGTCCACAGCCCGCCAATGCAGCTCGACAACCTGTCCGCTAGAAGCGTGGCGAAAGGCGCATTCCTTGGCCAGGGGGACCCAAGGGTCCAGTTCGGTCAGAGACGTCGGGTGCGTTCCGGTGAAATCATATCTGCAGCTGAGCAGCGCCTGCGCCGCGTCGCGAACCTGACCGGGTAACACCAGTATATCGATATCCCAGGCCTGTTTGAGCCCCAGCCGGCCGTAGGCAAGGATATCGAGGGTCGTGCCCTTGAGGATCAAATTTGCGATGCCAGCCTGATCCAGGCGGTTTTGCAAAGCGAAGGATTGGGCGGCCTGAACCAGAGATCTTTGTGCCAGGACCGAGGCACGCTCTCTTAAGATAAGTTCGCAGGGCTCGGGCACTTTTATCGCGGCGCGAGATACCGCATGCCAGAGCAAGGGGACGATACGATGACGGTAGCTCATGCCCAGGATCTTCTGCCAATCGGTCACGCGAGCTGCTGCCTGTGCGATATTCGCATCGGTGGCCTCAGTCGGTGGCCACACGCAGCAGGTTGCGACAAAAGCAAATTCCGCAGAGATGTCTGGTGATCGAGGGCGCTGCATGTGATCTTGCGGCTTCGTTCTGGAGGGTCAGTGCCCAGCCTATCGCCATTTGAATGGCCGGCCTACCGTGTGTTTGGCTTGAAGCTAAGATCTCAGATCAGTCTGCCGGAACTCGCACGCGCGGACGACGGTGGGGCTGACGATGTCACGCTCACCCTAGGCAAGGTATTTCAGGCGCCTGACATGGGCCCGCGGAATGTGCAGATTGAGGCTGGCCCGGGCGGACTTTACCGCGTGCGTAATGGCAAAGTGATCGTCGCCGACCTTAGCGAAAGCCGGTCCGAGGCCGAGGCGCGCCTGGTCATTCTGGGATCGGTGCTGGCTGTTTTGTGCTGCCAGCGAGGACTGTTGCCGCTGCACGCAGCGACGATGAGGGTTGGTGACTCCGCCTTGGCCTTCATGGGCGCCTCGGGCATCGGTAAATCCACGCTTGTCGCTGGTTTGCTCGCTCAGGGGCATGAGGTGATGGGAGATGATCTGTGCGCGATCAGCTTTACTGCTGAGACAAGACCGGTGGTCTGGCCAGGGGTGTGCCGGATCAAACTCTGGGCCGATTCAGCCCAGTTGCTCGGTCTCGATGTGGGTGTCCTCGCGCCTCTGGCCGATGGTGCGGAAAAACTCAGTTTGCCTCTCCCGTCAGCGTTGAGGCAGGAGGCCGTTTTGCTTAAACAGCTTTGCCTACTGGACCCGGAACTGCGTGCGGCAAGCTCGCCCTGCACTTTGCACGGCGCGGCCGCTTTTGCCGCGATCCAGTCGAATGTCTATCGCTGGGAATGGTTAAGTGCGCTGGGATATGGGCGGCTGCTCTTTACGCGCTGCGCTCAGCTTGCCCGGTCCGCAGAGGTACTGGCGCTTGGCTTTGATGTTACCCAGCGAATGCACCAAAACCCTCAGGAAATCATACATCTTGTTTCGAGCCACAAAGCTTCGTAACCTTATAGTTGTATGGTTTAGCAAACCTGAGTGAGGCGAGGCAGAAGCGTGGTGGACAAGAAGCGGAACGTGCCGAAGGCAGAGGGTCCCGAACCTCGTTTAGCCGAATGGGTGAAGCCGCAGCTCACGCGGATCGAAGCGAAGGCCGCGCGCAATCTCCATCCCGCCCACGGCAAGACGCTGCCATCGGTGGATGGAATCCACACCTCCTAGATGGCGGGTCTCGCACAGACGGCGCTTGCAACCCTCGGACTGGGGCGGACCCGCGCAAAGGACGCGGGCCCTGTCACACTTGATGACCGTCTGGCGCGATCAGGCCAAGCTATTTTCGCCCTTGTCGATGGGGATGTTGTGGCGCTTGACGTTGAAAAAGGCGTTTGTTTTGGTTTGAACGCAACGGGCTCGCGGGTGTGGGAGATGCTAGATCAGGCCCAGTACGGTCGTCAGATGTGTGCGCGCCTGATGCAGGACTATGCGGTCGATCCCGCGACCTGCGAGCGCGAGGTGTTGGAGCTAATCCATGCTCTGGTGGCTGAAGGTCTGGTCGAGATCGACCTCTCAGATCATGCCGCCCTGAGCCCATGAGATGACTGCGATCGCTGGGGCCTGGCGATTGCGAGGGGGGGCGTCATTCCGCGAAGACTGTGCCCACATGCTTGCCGCGCAGAGCCGCTATGGCCCCCATGGCGAGGCGCTCTGGGAGGATGAAGAGATGGCTATGGGACGCCGCCTCTATCGGACCCTGCCTGAAGATCGCTTTGACCAGGGCCCCCTGACCAGGCCTCAGGGCATTGCCATGGTCGCCGATGTTCGTCTGGACAATCGTCAGGCGCTCGAGGCCAGCCTTGGACTGTCAAACCAACGACTATGCGACGCGGCGGTGCTGTTCGCCGCCTGGACACGATGGGAAGAGGCATGTTTCGACCATCTCGTGGGCGATTATGCCTTTGCCCTGTGGCAGCCCGAGTTTCGACGCGTTGTACTTGCCCGCGACCCCATGGGGCGTCGACCCCTTTTCTTTTCCAGAAACCCTGATCGTTTTGCCTTCGCCAGCATGCCCGCTGGCTTGCTGGCCTTGCCAGATATGCCAAAGCGACCCGACGCGCGTCACCTGGCGAAATTTCTGTCCCTTGGCCCCGAAACGGGGTGTGAGAGCTTTTTTGAAGGCATCTCGCGGGTTGAGCCCGGCGGTCTGGTCATGGTGACCCCGGACGGCGAGACGGCGCGGTGCCATTACCGGTGCATTCGACGACCGGTTACTTTGGCTAGTGACGAGGCCTACGTCGTGGCCTTGAGGGCCCAGCTTGATCAGGCTGTCGGTGCCCGACTGCGGCGCGAGAGCGGCGGGCTCGGCGCACATCTGAGCGCGGGTCTGGACAGTGCCGCAGTGGCGGCAACCGCCGCACGATTGCTGAAATCGGGTGGGGCCAGTGTATTGGCCTTTACCGCCGCGCCAAGGCCTGGCTATCGAGGACAGCCGCCGGTCGGACGCTTGGCTGACGAGGGACCTTTGGCCGCACAGACCGCAGCCCTGCACGACAACCTGGACCTGGTATTGGCACCGTCATCTGCGCGCTCGCCCCTGGACGATATTGATCGGGATATGGAGATGAACGCCCGGCCGATGCTGAATCTGTGCAATCAGGTCTGGCTGAACGACATTCATCGAGTGGCCAAGGGGCGGGGCGTCCAGGTCTTGCTGACCGGTGATATTGGTAATCTGGCATTCAGTGAGGCGGGCCTTGATCGGCTGGTCAAGCGCGCCCACGACGCAGAGTGGCGGCAATGGTGGAATGAAGTGCGCGCCTTGACCCGAAACAGGGCGATCAGTTGGCGCGGCGTGCTGGCCGCCACCTTTGCCGACCGCCTGCCCAAGTGGTTGTGGCATTTGCGCGATTGGCTGCGCGGCACCTACCTAACCCGGCCTGGAACCTATTCAGCGCTCAAGCCACAGCATTGGGTAGAGCCTGCCTGGCCCAGATCCGGTGACATCATCGATGACCGCGTGTTTGCCCTGACGGCCTTTGATGCTGGGCCCTATCTGAAAGGGGTCCTGGCCAGCTATGGTCTTGACCTGCGCGACCCCCTGACAGACCGGCGGCTGGTTGAATTTTGCCTGAATGTGCCAACGCGGCAGGTGCTTTTGGGAGGCCAGTTCCGCTCACTAGCCCGCCGGGCGCTGGCCGACCGCGTTCCCGCAGCGGTTTTGGCTGAACCTCTTAGGGGATACCAGGGCATCGACTGGCATGAAGGCCTCATCGCCGGGCGTGCGGAATTGACCCTTGAGCTTGAGCGACTGGCAGCTTGCGAACCGGTGGCGAACCTGCTGGATATACCTGGGTTGCAGCGCCTGGTGCAGTCATGGCCAGTGACGGGGTGGCATAAGGACAAAGTCATGGTGGCGTATCGACTGAAGTTGCTACGCGCCGTGTCTGCCGGGCGGTTCATGCGGCGCACCTTGGGGGCAAACGGATAATGCGACGCTCTGCGGCCGATTGGCTTGCCGCTGTGGAAGCGGGGCTTTGGCTGGTTGCCGCTTTAATTCTGCGCCGTCTGCTGCTCTTTTCAGCCTTGACGGCAATCGCCAGCCGTCGAACGCGATCCCCGGTGAGCTGTGCTGCTCGGCGCGCGCAAAGGATGCAGCAGGTGGCTTGGGCGGTTCGGGCGATGGCACATCGCTTGCCGTGGAGCGCGGCGTGCTTCGACCAGGCCATCGCGGCTCAGGCCATGCTCAGATGGCGCGGGGTCCCCAGCACAATGGTCTTCGGAGCGGGATGGAATTGCGCCCGTGATCTGCAAGCTCACGTCTGGGTAAAGGTTGGCAGCCAGGCGGTGGTCGGCGGTGAACTGGCTGCGGACTTTGCGGCAATGGCGAGCTTTCCCCCGACAACACTGGAGCGCTAGCTTATGCCGACGACTGACGGTCGAAAGGTTGCCTTGATCACCGGTGTGACGGGTCAGGACGGTGCTTATCTGGCCGAACTTTTGCTCAGTAAAAACTATATCGTACACGGAATAAAACGCCGATCATCGTCCTTTAACACTGCGCGGATCGATCATATTTTCCAAGACCGGCATGACCCTGATCCGCGTTTCATATTGCACCATGGGGATATGACGGATGCGACAAACCTGATCTCGATCGTGCAGAAAACCCAACCTGACGAGCTATATAATCTTGCGGCACAGTCACATGTGCAGGTAAGTTTTGAGACTCCGGAATATACTGCCAATGCCGATGGTCTGGGTACGTTACGGTTGCTTGAGGCGGTACGCCTGCTGGGCCTGACCGGTACGTGCCGGTTCTATCAGGCATCAACCTCAGAGCTGTTTGGCAATGCCGAAGAAAGTCCGCAGTCGGAGACCACACCCTTTCGTCCCAGAAGTCCCTACGGCGCGGCCAAACTCTATGCCTACTGGATCGTAGCGAACTACCGCGAAGCCTATGGCATGCACGCCTCGAATGGTATTTTGTTCAATCACGAGAGCCCGGTGCGCGGTGAGACCTTTGTTTCCCGCAAGATTACCCGGGCGGTGGCTGCGATCCGTCATGGCCATCAGGATCGACTGTATCTGGGGAATCTGGATGCCCGCCGCGACTGGGGTCATGCGCGAGACTTTGTCCGGGGCATCTGGCTGATGCTGCAACAGGCTGTGCCGGACGACTATGTTCTGGCGACAGGCCATGCGCATTCGGTACGCCAGTTTGCTGAGCAGGCCTTCGCTCATGTCGGCATCACACTGCGGTGGCAAGGCGCGGGGTCCGAAGAGATCGGTGTCGATGAGAGTGGGCGTTGCCTTGTGGCCGTCGATCCTGACTATTATCGGCCTACCGAAGTGGACAGCCTCTTAGGCAATGCCGCAAAGGCTGAGGCCAGGCTGGGGTGGTGTCCAGAGGTGGGGTTTGCCGAGTTGGTAAGCGAAATGATGGAAGCCGACCTGACACGCGTTAAGGGCGATACCGCGCAGCTCCACCGATGACCCACAGATCGTTACGATCAGGTCTATCACAGGCCTTGGTGGTCGCCACCGGGGACGGGATGGCGCGCGAATGAAGGTTCTGGTGACCGGGGCTGCGGGGTTCGTCGGGCGAGCCCTGTTGGCGGATGACCGTGCCGCCAGCCACCAGATTTTACCTCCGGGCCGGGTGGAGCTGGAATTGCAGGATCAAGAGGCATGCAGGTCCTATCTGGCTACAGCGCGTCCGGATCTGATCATTCATCTGGCGGGACGGGTGGGAGGAATTGGTGCCAATATCGCGGCACCGGCGGCTTTCCTGGAAGACAACCTGCGGGTTGGAATGAACCTGTTGCGAGCCGCTTTCGAGGTTCGAACGCCGCGACTGATTAACCTGGGCAGTTCCTGCATGTACCCCAGGGATCGGCCGGGGGCGCTGAAGGAAACTGACCTGCTGACCGGCCCGCTTGAACCGACCAACGAAGCCTATGCGATGGCCAAGCTTACCATCTGGAAATTAGTGCAAGCCATGCGTGCAGCCAGGCCCGATCTGGCCTGGGTAACCCTGATCCCACCGAACCTCTATGGCCCTTGGGATCATTTTCAGCCCAACCGTTCACACATGGTCGCCGCCGCCATTGTCAAGGTGATGACAGCCCAGCGTATGGGCCGCAGCAAGGTCGAAATATGGGGTGACGGAACGGCGAGGCGCGAATTCATGTTCGCCGCAGATTTGGCCGATTTCATCTGGACTCATGTCGCGCAGATCGATCAGTTGCCACAGACGATGAATGTTGGGGTCGGCACCGACCACAGCATCGACGACTATTATCGGGCGATTTCGCAGGCTGCCGGGTTTCGCGGTGGTTTTGTTCACGACGCAACCCAGCCCACCGGCATGCGGCGAAAACTGCTGGATGTCTCGCTACAGCGAGAGCTGGGCTGGCAACCGGCCACGGATTTGCCCACGGGTCTTGCCCTGACGGTTGCTCATGTGAGGTCGCAGGGCCCTGATAGCTGATGAAGGCACTTGCGCTGTGAGCGTGCGTGCGAGATCAGGAGGTCATGTCTGAGACCTTGACCATTTTCCACAACCCCGCTTGTGGCACGTCGCGCAAAACCTTGGCGCTCATACAAGAGGCAGGCTACGAGCCTGACGTGGTCGACTACCTGAAAACCGGTTGGACGAGGGTGCAGCTTGAGGGTCTGCTATCAGCCATGGCTTTGCGACCCCTTGATATCCTGCGGGAAAAGAGCCCGCCTGCCGAGGCCCTGGGGCTGTACGAAGCCTCGGCGACAGACGCCCAGATTCTTGCTGCCATGGTCGAACACCCGATCCTGGTCAATCGACCCATCGTCACCTCGCCCAAAGGGACGCGGCTGTGCAGGCCAGCCGAACGCGTGCTGGATCTGCTTTAATACCAACTCATCAATCGATTGCCCCTTAGCTGAGCCAGCTATCCGCTACCCTCGGCGCGATTTTTAGGAATCTGGAGAGGCGTTTTCTCGTCCCGCCGACCCGCATCTGCGGCGCGTGAGTGACTACGGTCTGGTAGAAAAAGCCGGCGGGACGCCCATAGGCGCTAAAATAAGGGCTGCGACTCACAATTATTGTGAAATTACATATGTTTCCTCCCTCCCCTTTATGGGGAGGGACAGACGGCGAAGCCGTCAGGGTGGGGTACCGCGGCCAATTTATCGCATCAAAGAGCCCCACCCGTCTTCTCACTCCGCTCCAAGCCACCCTCCCCGGAAAGGGGAGGGAGGAATTTAGTCTGAACTTTCAATTTGATGTGCCCGTTTTCACCTTATTCTAGCGCCTATGGGCGGGAGGCCGGCGATACGAGAGGGTGCCAGCTTGCCGAAGATGAACGCAACCTGAAGGCGAGCTTCAGGCTGGCTTCAAATGTCTGCTGCCACAACAGCCGCTCGGCGGAAAGCCATATTGGCTCTACGCGCAAAGGACGAGGCGATCATGGCAAATCGGGCGCAGCACATTGAGTGGGAATATTTTGACCAGGAAACCGAGGCTGTCATTCGCCCGGGAACCTATATTTCTGCCGAAGCTGGTGGCTTGCCGATCTACCGGGTGATGGCCTTGAGCAATGGGCGAGCCTGGTTGCGCGATGTTCTGGATGGTCATGATCGGGTGACTCCCTTGTCGCGCTTTCACTGGCGCGTCTGCAATCCTGGGGCCTTGGCCTAGCGCGCTTTCCGCAAAAATGGACACCGGTTTTGCGTTAGAAAGCGCGCTGACTGTTGAGTGACGCGCCTTTTTATCCCGGCAGAGTGGAACTAACTCAGCCGGGAAAGGCGCTAGCGCAAATCAGACAAGCCCTCGGGCTTTGAGATCGGCAATCTCAGCGGTCTTCAGGCCAACGAGGCCGCCCCAAATCTCTTCATTATGCTGGCCAAGGTCCGGACCGGTCCAGCGGACGTTCCCGGGGGTTTTGGAGAGTTGGGGGAAAGTTCCCTGCATCTTCATCTGCCCCAGCACGGGGTGGGCCACGTCGATGATGGCATTGCGGGCGGCGAAGTGCGGATCGGCGAGCATTTCCGGAGCCCTGTATATTCGCCCTGCAGGGACTCCATGGGCATTCAGTCGGGCCAGGATGTCGTCCGCCGCAAGGCCCTGTGTCCAGCCCGCGATCAAGGCATCAAGCTGCGCCTGGACCTCACCTCGGGCGGCGTGGGTGGCATAGAGCGGGTCATCCGCCAGACCGGGCATGCCCATAACATCGACCAGGCGGCGGAACACTGCGTCCTGATTGGCCGCAATCAGGATCATCTCCTGACCAGCGCAGGGATAGATGTTGGATGGCGCGATTTTGGGCAGGATTGAGCCGCTGCGCTCGCGGATGTATCCGGCTTGGTCATAGTCGGTGACCAGACTTTCCATCATGGCAAAGGTGGCTTCATAAAGTGCCGAATCCACCATCTGACCCTGGCCGGTCCGTGAGCGGTGGTGCAGCGCCATCAGGACCCCAACGGTAGCATAGGTGGCCGCCAGGCTGTCGCCGATGGAAATGCCGGCGCGGGACGGCTGGCGGTCCGCATCGCCGGTAACATGGCGCAACCCACCCATGGCCTCACCGATTGCGCCAAAGCCGGCGCGGTCTTTGTAGGGGCCTGTTTGGCCGTAGCCAGACACTCTGGCCATGATCAGACCCGGGTGATCGGAACTCAGATCGCCGTAGTCCATGCTCCAATTCTCCAGCGTGCCGGGGCGGAAGTTTTCCACCACCACATCTGATCGGGTGATCAGTCTGCGCGCGAGCGCCTGGCCCTCCGGTTGGCGGAGGTTGAGCGTAACGCACTTTTTATTCCGCGAGATCACTGGCCACCAAAGGGACACGCCTTGCGGAGACTTGCGGCCCCAGACCCGCATGGGATCGCCTTTCGCAGGATCCTCGATCTTGATCACCTCGGCCCCGAAATCCCCCAGCAGCTGTCCACAAAATGGCCCGGCGATGAACGTTCCCATTTCAACGACGCGGATGTCGGTGAGGGGGCCGGTGGCTGCGGACTTGGCGTTCATTGCAGGCGGGTCTCTTGAGGTTGCACAACGAACCGCTATCTCCCACGGCATGGCGCTTTGCGCAAAAGCGTAGACCAGTGTTGCGCCACAGATCGATATAAATTTGCGAATTGCAAACTATCGCTTGACGCCCGGCCCATTGCATGGTGCAATATGCAGTGTGGAGAGTGTGTCGCTTGTGGGCGGCGGCTTTCAGGACTCGAAGGGGGCGCGAATGATCGATAGCCCCGCATCCCTGGAGTCCCACGCCGCCGACCTCGACAAGCTGAAACGCTATTTCGCCGAGGCCTCATACCGCACGCAGGACGCCCGCAAGCGTTCCCTGCAATGCATCGACTATTACGACTCCGACCAATACACCGCGCCGGAGCTGGCCAAGCTGGCTGACCGCAATCAACCGCCCATTGTCATCAACCGCATTAAGCCGGCAATCAACGGGATCATCGGGGTGACGGAAAAGGGCCGCAGCGCGCCCCGGTGCTGGCCTCGCAACCCGCAGGAAGAGGACACCGCCGATGCGGCGACCGATGTGTTGCGCTATATCTCGGATTTCAACCGCTTCAAGCGCATTAAGCAATCGTGTTTCCGCGATATGCTGGTCCTCGGCACCATGGCGGCTCTGGTTGGGGCTGATCACGACACCCAGGTCACCATCACGCAAATCCGGTGGGAAGAATTCTTCGCCGATCCGATGTCGCGCCGTGAGGATTTCAAGGACGCGCGCTATATCGGCATTGCAAAGTGGATGTATGCAGACGACGTAGCCGGGATGTATCCGGATAAGGCGTCATCGATCCAGTCTGCGGCGGATATGGGCGCGAGTGCCGGTGTGTTCCCCGATGAAAGCTACCAGGACCGCCCGCTGACCGGGGCCGGCACCGGAATGACCGGCTGGGTCGATAAGAAGATGCGCCGCCTGATGGTGGTGGAGATGTATTACCAGAACGCGGGCTGGAAGCGGTGCGTGTTTACCGGCTCTGACGTGCTGGAAGAGGGGCCATCGCCCTATACCGATCACAAGGGGCGTCCTGACTGCCCGATTGAGGCCATGAGCGCGTTCGTCAAGCGTGACAACAGCCGCTACGGCCCGGTGTGGGATATGATCGGGCCTCAGGACGAAATCAACAAACGCCGGTCTTCGGCCTTGTGGCGTCTGGTGTCTAAGCAGGTCGAGGTCTCTGACCCCATCGCCATGTCGACCGATGTTGAGTTGGCGCGTCGTGAGGCGGTGAAGCCTGATGGCGTTCTGCCCCCTGGTTTCAAGTTTGCCGACAATAAAGCCGACGTATCCGGCCATCTGGAAATGATGCAAGAATCCAAGTCCGAGATTGAGCGCATGGGTCCAAGCCCAGCGATCCTGGGGCGTGATGGGCAGGACAGTTCGGGCCGGGCGCTATTGGCGCGGCAACAGAGCGGCTTGGTGGAGCTGGCCAGCCTCTACGGCGGGCTTGAAGACTGGGAATTGCGGATTTATCGTCAGTGCTGGGCGCGGGCAAAACAGTTCTGGAAAGCCCCGCAGTTCATTCGTGTCACCGATGATGAAGATGCGCCTAAGTTCGTCGGCCTCAATCAGCCGGTCCAGGGCGGGCCGCCGACTGTGGGTGTGGATCCGCAAACCGGCATGGCGACCCTGCAACCGGGCGTGCTGGGCTATAAGAACGTCGTCGGTGAAATGGATGTCGATATTGAGATCGATACCCAACAGGATACCGGCACGATTGCCCAGGAAGCCTTTACCGAAATCATGCAACTGGTTTCGGCCAGCCCGGTCTATCAGCAACAAATCAGCCTGGTGCAACTGATCCAGCTTTCACCGATCCCGCACAAGCGCGCCATCCTGGATCAGATCAAACAAGCTGCCGAGGCGCAACAGCAACAGCAAGCCCAGGCCCAGGCCATGGCGCAACAGGCCGAACAAGCCAAGGTCGGGGAAATCCAGGCCCGGACCCAGCTGCACGGCGCAAAGGCCGAAGAAGCGGGCGCAACCGGGTTTGCCAAGAGCCTGAACGCCCTGACCGAAGCCCACATCATGCACAACGATCACGCCGCCGGTGCGCTGGAAGCCGGGCTCAACAGCGTGCAACAGCCCGTTCAGGCCCCTGCCGTTGATCCTAATCAGGCGGCCCAAATGGCCAATAGCAACGATCAGCAAGACAGCGCCCAATCGCATCAGGCCGATATGGCGCAACAGGCGCAGCAGAACGGGCCGCAAGGGGCCGGGCAGTGATCAGCGTCCACATCTCCACGTTCACAGACGCAACGGGCGAATGGGGACAAAGCTTCAACGTCAAAATGAGCAGCGTTCCCGAAGTTCAAGAAAAGATCACACTGCAAATCGGGGATAGTCGGCTTGAATATACGGTCCGCGAACGGGAGTGGGTCTTGGACCTGTCGCCCGGCGAAAAGCCGCTGAAAGAATGCCACCTAGTCCTCCGTCGCGGGGGATTTTAGGCACCCCTAACCGCCGCCGGGCACTCTCTGAGTAACGGGCGCATCTACCACCTAACACCGCCGCCGGGTTTCGGGCGTTTCGGGCCGTCGCCGTTCGGACGAGGGATAATCATCTATGAGTGACGTAATGAACGCGGTCTTGGGCGATGACCCCGAGGCTGTGATTGAAGATGTGCAAGCCGAGCCTGTGGCTGATGTGGTGGAAGCCACGCCGGAACCAGTGCCGGAGCCTGTCGCCGCCGCCCCTGTGGCACCCCCTGAACCCGGTCATGTGCCGATCAGTGCGATGCTGGATGAGCGGGAAAAGCGCCAGGCGCTTGAACGGCAAGTCGCTGAACTCCGAGCCCGTCAGGAACCCCCTGCCGCATTGGAGCCTACAGAGGCCCTACAGGTCGCGCTGTATAACCAGAACCTGAAGGTCAGCCGCAAGTTTGCTGATCGCCAGTATGGGGCAGAGCTGACAGCCACGGTCCACGATTGGGCTGAGTCGCGCTGTGATGCCGATCCGATCTTCAATCAACAGATGCGCACTTCGGATGATCCCTACGAATCTGCCATGCAAGCCTATAATCGCGAACAGATCGTGACCAAGGTAACGCCTGACCGCTTCGCCGCCTTTGAAGCCTGGGAAGCCGCACAGAGCGGAATTCCCGCCCCGAACCAAATCATACCCCCATCAACGCCACGCACGCCGCCGCCTCGCTCGCTCGTCAATGCGCCCGGTTCTGGGAGCAACGCAAAAGACGCGCCGATGCAGTCCGCTTATGACGCGCTGGATTTTAAATAAGGATTAGCCATCATGGCTGAAGTTCTACTGGCTACCGCATCCGAGCGCCAAGCTTGGGTGACCGACTATTGCCGCGAATACGTTCGAGACTCGCGGTTCATGCCCTATATGTCCAATTCGGATATCAACCAGGGCGGCATCATCCTGACCAAGTTCCAGGATGAGCAAGAGGCTTTCCGCACCATCAACATTCCCTTCATCGGTCGCCTGAAAAGCGCCGGGGTGACGGGCGGGATGAGGCTGGATGGCCAGGAAGAGGAACTGACCAACTTCAACATGCCGATTACCATCGATTGGCGTCGTAATGCGGTTCGGGTGCCCAAATCAGCGCAGTTCCGCACTGAGATTAACCTGCTCAACGCCGCAAAAAGCGGGCTGCAGGTGTGGCACGCTGAAAAGCTGCGGGATGATATTATCCGGGCTCTGACTGCGGCTGTGGTCGATGTGAACGGCACGGCGGTGAACTTTGATATCGCCTCGGCGGCACAGCTCAACACCTTTGTAACCAATAACGCGGACCGTCTGGTGTTCGGCCTCTTGCTGTCGAACTATTCGACGGTGTGGGCAACCGCAGTGGCCAACGTAGCGGCTGCGGCTAAGGTATCGGCAACGTCCATCTCCCTGCTCAAGCGCCGGGCCAAGGCCGCCGATCCTCGCATCCGTCCGTTCCGAGTTGAGGCCACCATGGCGCGCGAATACTACGTCGCTTTCCACGGTGCCCGGACGTTCCGCGACCTGAAGCTGGATGCCACCATCGTCAACGCCAATACCCAGGCGCGCGGTCGTGAAGCCAATGGCATGGACAAGAACCCGCTCTTCCAAGACGGTGACCTGATCTATGATGGCGTCATTCACCGTGAAGTGCCTGAGATTGACGACTATTGCGCCCTGATCGGCACCGGCAACCCCGGTTCGTTCAACGGTGCGGGTGCCGCCGGTGCTGACGTTCGCCCCATCTTCTTCTGCGGTGCCGCTTCGGTGGGTGTCGCCTGGGGCCAGATGCCAACGCCTCGCTCTGACTACATCAAGGATTACGGTTTCCGTCCTGGTGTGGCCATTGAGGAGCTGCTTGGCGTCAAAAAGCTGAACTTCAACGGCTTTCAGAACGGCATGGTGACCGGCATCGTTGGGGCCTCTGCGGACCTCTAACCCCTGATAGGGCGGTCATCGCATCGGTGGCCGCCCGTCTCATTCATAAGGAGCCATTAAAATGGCGAATACCCAATACAACGGCCCCAATGTTAAGGGGGTCCAGCCCGCACTTACTGAGGGCGTTTCTCGCAATACCATCCACCTTCACAATACGGTTGCCGTTCCCGCTACCCTGGCGACAACCGACACTGTGGCGTTTGGCTGGATTCCACCCAATGCCATCGTCACCGGCGCGGGCCTCAAAGCCCAGACCCAGCTTGATAGCAATGGCGCACCGACGCTCGCCTTCAATCTGGGCGTCGTCGGCACCCCTGCGCTGTTCAAGTCTGCGGTGATTACCGTTGGCCGTGTTGCTGGTGCTTCCTTCGATAGCAACACATCGATGGCCGCGGCTGGCTATCTCTACAAAAACGTCAGCGGCCTCAAGCAACTGGTGATCGCCTCGCCATCGACCGTCGCGCTGACGGGCGTGGCTGGCAATCTCGAATGCATGATTGCCTATCACGTCGAAGAGGCCGTTGGTTCTCCGGCCTAAGCCTAACGGGGCGGGCTGTCATGGCTCGCCCCACGTTATTTGCAGGAGGCTTGAATGAAGGCCCTATTCCTTGGCGCAGACGCCTATGCCCCCGATGCCAACGGCAAACGCGATGAGACCGAGGCAACGGAATGCACCGTCTTCGGCATGACATTCCGGTGTGAGCATCCTATGGATATTTCTGGTCTGACGGGGGATCAACAGGAAATGTTGCGGCTGAACCGCATGTTTATGGTGATGATCGATGGCAACGCTCCGGCTCTGCGTGTGGTCGGTGATGACGACGAAATCATCGGCTTGCGCAGTTTATTGGATAGTTGCGGGGTTAAATATAATCACCGTGCCGGCTCGGCTCGTTTGTGGGAATTGCTGGCTGAGGCAACGGCTTAAGGCCCTAAGGTTGAAACCTCCGACCAAGGTGGTAGTTTGCGGGTATGTCTCTGCTAGAGCGCGAATTCACGGCTGTTGAGCATTTCGCCCATGAGCTGGCTGCGCCGCTGCATGGCTCGATGATCGCTGACATTGAGGCGAGGACTGTGCGTATGGGCTTGGCGGTCGATGAGTTGGTCAAGAGCTTCGCCATGAAGCCCGGCATGAGCGAGACGCAGGCTGCGGCGCACCTGCGGGTCATTGACGGCATGGTCGCCATGATGTCCGCAGCCATTGATGTCTGCGCCGCAGACCTCAAGGTGCGGGAACTCGACGACGATCCCGGCGAAATCGATGCGATGATCGAAGCCCATGACGACATGGTGCATCAGTATTATCGCCTCATGGCTTTGCGTATCGATCTGGACCCGGAATGCCGGCCTGACCCCGATGCGCCCATGTTGGACAGCCCTGAAAAGCTTACCGCCTGGTTCGACGGGATTATCGCGGCGGCATGATGGTGATCCGCTATGACCGGCGCTTTCTCAAAGCGTTGCAGGTCATAGCCAAGTCGGACACGGCGCGCGCAAAACCGGTGCAATCGGCGGTCGAACGTTTTGCTGTGGATAGCCGTCACCCCAGCCTGAATTTTGAAAAGCTGAAGGGCACGGAACTCTATTCGATCCGCGTAACCCAGGGCGACCGGGTGATTTTGCGCCAGGTCGATCCCGATACCTTCGAACTTATCGATGTAGGCAATCACGACATCTATCGGCGCTACGGCTGACGCCGGTCCGCGCGTGACGCGGGAGACAACGGTAAATGGCCACCTGCCGCGCGATCATCACCAGCGCTCTGCGGTCTATCGGCGCAATTGCCATTGGCGATGATCCTATCGTCGAGGAACTGAGCAACGCCCTGCTTGAGCTGCAAAGCCTGCTGCTGGAACTCCACGAGGGTCGCGGCCCGATGGTCGATGTGGATCTGAGCGCCACGACCTATATCGCCGGGGAAAATCAGCGCATCCGCGTTCAGGTCGGCGATACGGCGACCATCACCCTACCCAATTCAGTCCCGCAAGCGGTGACCTGTAACCCGAATGACTATGGTTTCAGCCTTACGCTTAGCCTCTTGCCCCCACAGGGCTCCGCAGCCGTCGCCAATGGCACCACACTTCGCCAACCGCGTGACTGGGCTCGGGTGGAGATGGTCGGCACGGCCCAGGCCCTCTATTGGTATCGGGCGGATACGAATGCGTGGGTGCAAGCCAGCGCCCTGACGCTTGACGCCGCCATGCCCACCAACGCCCGCTACGACAGCGCCCTGACGGCCATTTTGGCTGATCGCCTGATCATCTTTTATCCCAACCCTCAGCTTGCCGAGGCGCTCAAAGCGCGGGTGGCCAGGGCGCGCACCACAATCTTCATGCGGCCAGGAACAGCCCGCGATATAACAATGGCGGAGTTCATCTAGGCTTCGCTGCTCGGCGCGTCGCCTTTCGCTCTTTCTTCCAGAACACGCGCTTGGCCCATCGCCTGTGCTTCCACCATTGCGGCGGAGCGGTCGCGCCCCGGCAATCAAATATTGAGAGGAGAACGCCCATGTCTACAGGCACAGTCGGCGTTGTCGATCAGTCAGGCGCGGGGACCAAGAAGGTCGCCACGACTGAGCTGATGATTGGTGGCCAAACGGTCGAGTTTCAGAACATGATGCTGGCCGACCAGGCCGGTGTGACCCTGGCGACAATCAAACCGGCATCCACCGCGCCGGTAGCAACCGACACTGCCATCGTGGTCAGTTTGCGCGACGCCATGACCTTGGCGGGCACACTGCCGGCCTTTGCAGCAACCCCGACATTCAACATGGGTCTGCTGAACGGCGCATCTACGGCGGCGCTACAGGCGGCGATCAATGCGGACGGTGGCAGCCAGGTCCACGTGATGAACTTCCCGGCCACGCAGCCGGTGAGCGCGGCGGGGTCCAGCTATGTCGATGGCTGGGATGCCACCCAGGGCCTGAAGGCCGATGCGGCATGGACCAGCGGCTCGGGATCCGTGGTGGCGATCTTGAAGGCGGTGGATCGTGATCTGCTCTTGCCGACGCCAGCCGGCACCAACACAATCGGCAACGTCAATCAGACTTTAGCCACAGCCGGCTTTGGTAAGGTTACGGACGGCACGAACACAGCGGCGGTGAAGGCGGCTTCGACGGCGGCGGTCGCGGGCGATGCGGCACTGGTGGTGGCGATCAGCCCGAACAACACCGTCGCAATAACTGGCACCGTCACGATCAACGCGATTCCCGGTGGCAGCAACACAATAGGCAATGTCATCCCGGTCGGGTCAGCCACGGCAACCGGTGCCCTGACCATCGGCAATACGGTCAGCTCGGCGGCGACCAACAATGCCACCGCCCTGAAAGCCTCTGCGGGCAGGCTCTATGGGGGTACAGTGGTGAATACCCAGGCCACGGCGCGGTATCTGAAGTTCTATAACCTGGCTGTCGCACCCACACCGGCCTCTTCCACCGTGGCCCTGGCCATACTGGTGCCGGGCAACAGCAGCGTATCGATATCCTCGCTGATGCCGTCTGTGGGCATGTTTTTCGGAGCCGGGATCGCCTATGCCATGGTCGCTAACCCCAGCCTGACGGACAACACTTCGATTGTGGCGGGCGATCTGCTGCTCAGCCTGCTGTATCTGTAGGGCCGGGCGATGAGCCTGCTTCTCCTGTTTCAGGGCCTCTACACACCCCCAAGCGGCACGCCAGGCCAAAGCGCATCGTTCACGGTGGGGTTTTTCGGCATGGCCAGCGTCGACCCGCAAGAGAGCTTCGACCTGGCGGTGGATGCGTTTCTGAACCTATTGAGCATCGACGGCATAAACCCGCTGGCTGTCAGCTTGAGCATGGGCTGGATCGGCCAAACTGCAACGAGGGTGGTATAGATGGCCGGTGAACTCACCCTTGATCTGCTGACCGAACAGACGCTGCCAGTCGGCACCGATCTGGTGCCTTTGTTGCGCGCCGCACCGCTGCAAAAGGTCAAACTGTCGAGCCTGAAAGCTTATCTGGGAACCGCAACGGGGGTGGCTGTAATTTCCCCGTCAGGAGAGACAACCGGAGCGACCGACACCGCTGCCATTCAGGCCGCGCTCAACAGCGGTCTGATTGTCCAGCTCGCACCAGGAGTTTTCTACACCAACGCTACCCTGACGGTGCAAAGCTATGCCAACTGCGGGCAGACACTGAGGGGGTCAGGTTCATACTATAACCCGGCCTCG
>JAYTXQ010000017.1:0-13096 GCA_043742825.1 Caulobacteraceae bacterium
TCCAAAGCGGCCTGGAAAAATCACTTATGGCCAATGGCTACGTCAATGAGGGCCTGACATTGATGCAGGGCGATGTGGCCGAGTTACGAACTCTTTGGCACCAACACCCCCGCGAAGTGCGCCGCATGCGCGATACGGCCGAAGAGGTGAAGATGCTCGCCGATGCCCAGAGCAAGTACGGCCAGGTTGCCGAAGGCTGTGACAACTACCGCGAGAGCCAGCAACTGTTTGAAACCATGGATCGCCTGGGTCGCCTGTCGACTGAAGACCGACAAAATCAATTGGGCGTCATTGCTAAACGCCTGAAACAGATCTGTTAACGAGCCTGTGACTGCGCGGTGGGTTCGAAATGCCGATCGCAGATGCCACGGCGGATCCGGATCACCAAGCCCCCTACCCTCGCCCGAGCCCAAACCAGAGCAGGACGGGGACAATAACCGCGACCATGGCTTCGCCAGCAATGAGACCCGAAGCGAGTGGCACAAGGTAGGTGTTGGCTGAGGCTGGCCGGCGCGACTGCCATGCTGCTCCCACTGCGCCACCGACGAAAAGGGTAGCCAAGGACGAAAACGGCAGCAGCATGCCCAGGCTAAGGGCCGTTGGCGATGGGGCCCAGCGCTTCAAACGAGGGTTGAGCTCCAACACAGCGAAGCCTGCACCCAGCAACGCGAATATCAGCATGGCCCAAAGGGCGGACATGGGGAGTTTATCTAGCCCGCCAGAGAAAAGTTCAGCAAAACCCGCCGAACGACGGGATCCGGGAGCCGAAAGCTGCGCATGCTCGCCAACGATGCCATATGTCTTAACCAGCGCCGGATAGGTCCAAGCCAGAGCTGCTGCTCCGATCGGCGCACCGATCAATTGCGCAATGGTCATCGAACGCGGGGTCGAACCAATGATGTGGCCTGCCTTATAGTCCTGGATCAGGCCTTCGGACGTTACCGCAATCGTCCCGGTCGTGCCTCCGCCCAGGATGTTAGCAGCTACGTTGCCTGGTGCGATAACGCCAAAGACTCCCTGCATCAGATTGGACAGCGCGCCAATAGGGCCCCAGTTTGTCTCACCCAATGATCGCAGCCCCACCAGCATCAAGGGCACCGAGGTCAGGATCGCCACCAGGGTCATCCACACCGGCAAGCCGAAGAAAAGATATTGCAAAATACAAAGCAAGGCGGTGAGACCGACCACGCCACCGATAATCCACGGCAACGGAAATTCTTCCCCAGACGTGCTGGCGCTTGCGAGCCCGCGAAAAGCCTCTGCCAGCAGACGCCATCTTATGGCCAGCGCTGCCAGGCCACCGGACATGACCATGCCGATCCCCGGCCACATGATCCAATAGAGCACCTGGGTACGAGTGGCATGATCAGGCAATACACCCCAGCGAATAAGCAGAAGTGGCGCAATAATCCATCCGATCACGCCGCCCAACACCATCCAGGCATTGACCCGCAGACCGACCAACATGCCGGCACCGATGCTAAGCAGACTATACGAGGCTCCCACACCCATTGTGGCGACGACGAATGCGGCCCCCGCCGCGCCAAGCGTCAGTGCCCCTGGTGTCCACCCCTCTGGCAGAATGTCGAACATCTTAGCGTCCGTCCGCAGCAACATCACCACGGCCGAGGCCGCCAGCCCCAGCATGAGCACCCGTGCAGCGCGGCGAGCTTCCTGCCACTGGGTATTGTCCTGGCCAAGTCCACGGGGAGGGTCGAGAACTTTCAGGGTCTCGGCAGCCGCGACGCCATCTGCGAACGTCAACTTCTCATCGATGATGAAATGCCGGCGCATGGGAGCGGCCAGCAAAACCCCCAACAATGAGGCGCAGGTCAGCCAGGCAAATATCTGCAGCGGTGTGGGATTAAGATGAAAGGAGACAACCTTCGAAGCCCGCAGAATATCGAATGCCGCCAACACAGAACACATAAATGCGGTCTGCGCAGCCGAAGTCCCCGCTGTTTGGACGATGTTGTTCTGCCAGCGATCATAGCTCTTGCGCGCGATAAGACTGAGGATGACAAAGCCGAAAAACGCTGCGACAACAGAGACGTTGGGACCAAATCCGAGTTTAAGTACCATATAGGGGTAGGACGCCCCCATGATCGCTGCCACGATCACGGCCGCGATTAGGGCCTGGGGTGTCAGTTCCGCCCCCTGCTGACGTGGTGCCTGAGCTGAGGATTCGCTATGGACTTGTGTGGTCATTGCCGTCTTCCCCGCAGCCCTCGCTCGCAGACAAAAACGAACTTTGCTATGTTGGTTGTCTGGTGAAGGTGGTCAGGCGGCCCCAAGAAAGGCCTCACGTTCGGTCAGCTGCGCGTAGAGACCCGCCAAGCGGCTAAAAACGCGTGACCAGTCATGGCGCTCACAGACCCGGTTCCGGGCGGCGCAGCCGATGGCAGCAGGATCTCGATCAAAGAGGGTCTGAATGGCTGAGCCGAAATCCTCAGCAGTTGAACGACGCGCGATCTGGCCAACAGTTTCGTCAAGGCTTTCACCCACGCCGCCGAGTCCGACGCCGACGACCGGAAGACCGCAAGCCATCGCTTCAAGGACAATCAGCCCAAAAGGCTCTGCGTCATTGGCATGGACAAAAGCGTCGCAGCTGGCAAGCAACGCGGCCAGACGTGAAGGGTCAGCCTCATAGGGCAGTTCAATGACACGATTTGAACTCTGCGGCCCAGCTGTGGCGCCTACCAACAACAGAACGTAAGGATCGCCCAGGCGCTCAACCGCCGAGATAAGGACATCAATTCGCTTTTCCCGCGCCGGGCGGCCGGCAAAGACGAGGATGCGGTGGCGCGCCTGCAGGCCCAGTCGTCGGCGAAGCGCCTCGCCATTTGCTCCCCTGGGATGAAATGTCTGGGCGTCCACACCCAGTGGCAAGGCCAAAGGGTCAGTCACGCCAGCATCAGCCAATCGCTCGGCCATAAAACAGCTGGGCGCTACCGCCCGATCGAAGCGCCGATAAATTTCACCCCACCGTTTACGAACCGGCTTTTCTGCCCATTCCCCTATATGCAGGGCGGCAAGGGCTCCCAAGTCCGTATGGCAAAAGCCAACGACAGGAACGCCCATCGCCGCTCCGGCCTTCAGCGCCGCCTGTCCTGGTATATAGGGGTCGCCCGCCTCGATCAGGTGGGGGTGTTGTAAAAGTAGCCGCTTCGTCCATCCCCCGGCGCGGGCCGGCCATCGGTAGCCGTCACCAAACGGCAAAGGTGCTGCATAGATTGAAAGCCGTCCTTCGCCATCCGACCCAGGCTTAGCCCCCGGGATAACAAGTGTGTGATCGACCCCGGGCCGATAGGTCGCCAACCAGCCGCGCTTAGCATCGAGGTAACGTTTCACGCCCCCGGACCGGGGGGCGTAGAGCATGGTGGTGTCTACCATCCGCGCCGTCGCGCTATCACCCCGCGATGTCGGGGCTGGTGCACGTGACAATGGCTGCGAGGTGTCGAATGAAAGCACTAAATCTGCCCTGAACGGCCTGGACTTACATTGTGACGGAATTCTTACCCCTGGCACAAGCGACAATCGCCTATCGACATGACGCCACGTCAGTTTGTGTGCCGATCTTTGCGGGCGATGACAAGCGCGGCTTGGTGGGCGGCGAGGGGCTCGAACCCCCGACCTCCTGGGTGTAAACCAGGCGCTCTGACCAACTGAGCTAGCCGCCCAAACCGCAATCACGCATCAATCGGTGTCCACTCCGATCAAATCGGAGTGGCAATCCCAATTTACTGGCTCCGATCTTGCCGAGGCAAACCTATGTCGGTGTCGATGGGAGCGACTTAGTTCATCGCAGCCTTAAGCGCTTCACCCATACGGAAGCGCACCGTCCGCGTTGCATCACGGTGAACCATCTTTCCAGTTCTGGGGTTACGTGTCGGACCTGCTGGTCGATCTATTGGAACGAAAGCCCCAAACCCAACAATGCGAACCTCACTCCCACCCTTGAGGGCGGTGGTTATGTTCGCCGTAATCGCCTCAATCGCATCCCGCGCCTGGGCGCGACTGATGTTCGTTTGATTTGCAACCAGCACAATCAGTTCTGCTTTGTTCATTAGTGTCTCCCTCCCCTGAGGACGAACCTTGCCACGAGCCCGAGTGCCCGTAGTGCGATTATCGCTTCTATCGGCCCGACGTCAAACCGTTAGTGTGGTATTTCGTTCCCATGTTCGGTTTGTGGTGGCAAAAACTGATCACTTCCTAGTGAGTAATCACCAAATCACTATCATGGTCGCCGCTGACGACTGCCGGAAGAGGCAATTCGTCTTCTTCATGCCACTCAATAGGAATCAGTTTTCCAGTCAGGGCCAGAGCCAGAACCTGATCGACCGTGGAAACGGGAATGATTTCTAGGCCCGATTTCACCACCTCAGGTACCTCGGCCAGGTCCTTTTCGTTCTCGATCGGAATAAGGACTGTCTTGATCCCCGACCTTAAGGCCGCCAGGAGCTTTTCCTTCAGGCCGCCAATAGGCAGGACCCGCCCGCGCAACGTTATCTCGCCGGTCATGGCCAAGTCCTTGCGGATTGGGATTCCAGTCAGGACCGAAATGATCGCCACGGCCATGGCGACCCCAGCCGACGGCCCATCCTTGGGCGTGCCACCATCGGGCACATGTACGTGTACGTCGGTTTTGTCGAAGCTCGAGGGTTTGACACCGAACTGCACCGCGCGAGACCGCACATAAGAGGCAGCAGCGGCGATGGATTCCTTCATCACGTCCTTCAGATTGCCCGTGATTGACATCCGCCCCTTCCCGGGCATCTTCACCGCTTCGATGGTCAGAATGTCACCGCCAAATTCGGTCCAGGCGAGACCTGTAACGATCCCGACCTGATCTTTCTCGTCCGTCGCCCCGTAGTGGTAGCGGCGAACCCCGGCGTATTTGTTCAGGCGTGTCTCATCGATGGTGACCTGGGTCAGGCTCTCGCGGCCCATATCGCGGATGGCCTTGCGGGCCAGATTACTCAGTTCCCGCTCCAGCGACCGCACTCCCGCCTCCCGGGTATAATAGCGGATCAAGTCGCGGATCGCGGCCTGAGGGACAATCCAGTCTTCCAGCGTCAGGCCGTGATCCTTCGCCAGTTTGGGCAGCAGGTGCCGAGTGGCGATCTCGATCTTTTCGTCCTCGGTGTAGCCGGGGATACGGATGATCTCCATCCGATCTAACAGAGGCTGGGCCATATTGAGTGAATTGGCCGTGGTGACAAACATGACGTTCGACAGGTCATAATCGACTTCCAGATAGTGATCGTTGAAGTTCGAATTCTGTTCCGGATCCAAAACCTCCAAGAGGGCGCTGGAGGGATCGCCGCGCCAGTCGGCACCCATCTTCTCAATTTCGTCGAGCAAGAAGAAGGTGTTCGTGGTTTTGGCCTTTTTCATCGATTGGATGATCTTGCCCGGCATCGAGCCAATATACGTGCGGCGATGGCCACGGATTTCCGCTTCGTCGCGCACGCCGCCCAGGCTCAGCCGAACAAATTCGCGGCCGGTGGCCCTTGCAATTGACTTACCGAGCGATGTTTTGCCTACGCCCGGAGGTCCAACTAGGCACAGAATCGGGCCTTTCAGCATCCCGGTGCGGGCCTGAACCGCCAGATATTCCAGAATGCGTTCCTTGACCTTTTCCAGGCCATAGTGATCCTCATCCAGGATCTTCTCGGCCAAAGCGATGTCTATTGGTTTGGCTTTGCCTTTGCCCCACGGAATTGACAGCAACCAGTCCAGATAATTGCGCACGACTGTGGATTCAGCAGACATTGGGCTCATGTTTCGTAGCTTCTTCAGCTCGCTATCAGCTTTGGTTCGGGCTTCCTTGGAAAGCTTGGTTTTTTTGATCCGCTTTTCCAGCTCGATTAACTCATCTCGAGCATCGTCCGGTTCACCCAGCTCGCGCTGGATCGCTTTCATCTGCTCGTTCAGATAATATTCGCGTTGCGTCTTTTCCATCTGACGCTTAACCCGCCCACGGATCTTCTTTTCCACCTGAAGAACGCTGATCTCACCTTCCATCAGGGCGAAGACCTTTTCCAACCGCTTGGAAACATTAAATACTTCCAGGAGTTGCTGGCGGTCAGAAATCTTTACCGCCAGATGGGCGGCGATGTTGTCGGCCAGCTTGCTCGGATCGGTGATCTGGGGGATCGCGGCTAGGGCCTCAGGCGGGATTTTTTTGTTCAGCTTCACGTAGCCTTCGAATTGCTCAATCACGGCGCGCGAGAGGGCTTCGGTCTCTTCGTTGACACCGCCGTTTTCGTCGATGGGGGCCATCTCGGCTTCGTAATACTCGGTCTCGTCGGTGAATTTGAGTACAGCGGCGCGCGAGTGGCCCTCAACGAGCACCTTCACTGTCCCGTCAGGCAATTTGAGGAGTTGCAGGATTGAGGCGACGACGCCCACCTGGAACATATCACGGGGTTCAGGATCGTCCTGATCCCGCTCGCGCTGAGTGACCAGAAGAATCTTTTTATCGGTCTTCATCACCACTTCAAGCGCGCGCACCGACTTTTCACGGCCAACAAACAGCGGCACAACCATGTGAGGAAAAACCACTATATCGCGCAGTGGCAGGACCGGGAGGATATTGGCTAGGGACATAAATCTCTTTCAACTTATCTCAGACTCGGGCGTGTTTGCGCCGAGTCGCACCACGCGTCCGCAGGTTTATCGGGACGAGCGCCAACCAGTTATGTGGAGACTCAGGCTCGCAGGTTCAAGCGCCGGCAAGCCAAGCCACCTCACCGTGCCCAAGCCAAGTTGAATTGTAACGCTGGAGTGCCTTCACGGCCTATGCCACTTGGGCACGGCGAAGGGAGGTTGCAGGCGCCTCAGTCGAAGAGTCCTGCGTAGCGTGCCCGAAGCGCCGCTTTTTGCACCTTGCCCATGGCGTTTCGGGGCAGGTCGTCTACAACAATCAGCCGCTTAGGTTGTTTGAAGCGGGCCAGTTGCCGCTCCAGATGAGCCAAAATTGAGGGTTCATCCAATTGCTCTCCGCCGGTAGCGATGACGGCGATCACCGCTTCGCCAAAGTCCGGGTGCGGAACGCCGATGACAGCGCTTTCCACGACACACGGTAAGATGTCGATCAGTGACTCGACTTCCTTGGGATAGATGTTCAGGCCGCCGCTGATGATCAGGTCTTTGTCGCGGCCAACAATGGATAGATAGCCAGCGTGGTCGATCACGCCGAGATCCCCGGTGATGAAATAGCCGTCGGCGCGAAATTCTGTCGCGGTCTTGTCAGGCATCCGCCAGTAGCCGGTGAACAGATTGGGTCCCTTGACCTCAATCATCCCGATCTCATCGGCAGGTAAAACCTGGCCGGTATCTGGGTGTGTGGTTCGCACGCAGACCCCTGGCAGAGCCAAGCCTACGGTCCCGGCGATGCGCTGACCTTCGTAGGGGTTGGACGTGTTCATCCCCGTCTCGGTCATGCCATATCGCTCAAGAATCGCCTGTCCAGTGGCTTGTAACCACTGCATATGGGTCTCGGCCAACAACGGCGCTGACCCCGAAATGAACAGGCGCATACCCGCCGTCGATGCGGGCGTAAGACCGGGGTTTTTGAGCAAGCGCGTATAGAAGGTTGGCACGCCCATAAGGGTCGTAGCCCGCGCCATGGCCTCAATTACCGCGTCAGGGTCAAAGCGTGACTGCAAAATGATCCGGCCGCCAGCCATCAGAATGACGTTCGTGGCGACGAACAAGCCGTGGACATGATAGGTCGGCAAGGCGTGTATGAGGATATCCTCTGCCGTAAACCGCCAGAGCACTTTGAGCGTCTGAGCATTGGACGCCAGAGCCCGGTGGCTCAGCATCGCGCCTTTCGATCTTCCCGTGGTACCAGAGGTATAACAGATGGCGGCCAGGTCTTCAGGAGCCCGCGGCACAGTATTAAACTGATCAGGCTGGACCGCCGCCAGATCAAAAAGAGTGCCCTGCCCTGCATTATCGAGAGTTTGAAGGCCCGCAGCCAAGCTCGAAAGGGCCTCACGCGCCGCAGGGTCACAGACCACCAGGGCTGGCTCGGCGTCTTTGAGAAAATAGGCCATTTCCGCCAACGTGTAACCGGTGTTGAGGGGCAGGAAGACCGCACCGGCGCGTACGGTTGCGAGGTAGAGGATCAGATTGGCAACTGACTTTTCCACCTGAACGGCGACGCGATCACCCGGGTGAACGCCCAGGGCGACCAAGGCACCAGCCATCTTTGCGGTTTCGGTTTGCAACTGCTCGTACGTAAGGCAGTGGGTCGATGCCTCGATCGCAACGGCCTCGGGCAAAGCGTTGGCGAAAATCTGATCGTAGAGAAAATTGCACATCAACAGCCCAGTGCAACGGTTGGAACCGCTGATCCTTTATCTCCCCTCACTTGAGCCTACGCCGAAACCGCTTCGTTCTTCTTTTCAGAGTAGATCATCAGCGGCTGACCCCGGCCTTCGACAACCTCGGCATTGACCACCACCTCCTCCACGCCCTGGAGTGTTGGGAGTTCGAACATGGTTTCAAGAAGGATGGCTTCGAGGATCGAGCGAAGCCCCCGAGCACCTGTTTTGCGCAGGATGGCTTTTCTGGCCACGGCCTTAAGGGCATCATCGGTGAATGAGAGACCGACGTTCTCCATCTCGAACAGGCGTTGGTACTGTTTGACCAGGGCGTTCTTTGGCTCTGTCAGGATCGTAACCAAAGCGGGCTCGTCCAGGTCGTCGAGAGTGGCGATGACCGGCAGACGCCCAATAAACTCTGGGATCAGTCCAAAGCGCTGCAGATCGTCCGGTTCGACCTGGCGCAACACCTCGCCCGTGCGACGATCATCCGGATCTGAGACTTTGGCGGAAAACCCGATCGACGTGCCTTTGCCGCGCATAGAAATGATCTTTTCCAGCCCTGAGAACGCTCCACCGCAGATAAACAACATATTGGTGGTATCGACCTGCAGGAATTCTTGTTGTGGATGCTTTCGACCGCCCTGTGGGGGTACCGAAGCGACCGTTCCCTCCATGATTTTCAGCAGCGCCTGTTGTACCCCTTCGCCGGAAACATCGCGAGTAATCGAGGGATTGTCTGACTTGCGGCTGATTTTATCCACTTCGTCGATATAGACGATGCCACGCTGCGCCCGCTCGACATTATAATCGGCGGCCTGGAGCAGCTTGAGAATGATGTTCTCAACGTCCTCGCCGACATAACCCGCTTCGGTCAGAGTTGTGGCGTCGGCCATGGTGAACGGCACATCGATGATTCGCGCCAGGGTCTGGGCAAGAAGGGTCTTGCCGACGCCCGTAGGGCCCACCAGCAGGATGTTGGATTTGGCCAGCTCGACATCATTATTTTTCTGGGCGTGGTTAAGGCGCTTGTAGTGATTGTGGACAGCGACCGACAGCACCTTTTTGGCGTGTTCCTGACCAATAACGTAATCGTTCAGCACATCGCTGATTTCGCGTGGCGTCGGCACGCCATCTTTAGATTTCGGAAAGCCGACTTTGTGTTCTTCGCGAATAATATCCATGCACAATTCGACGCACTCATCACAGATGAATACGGTTGGTCCTGCAATCAACTTGCGGACCTCATGCTGGCTCTTACCGCAGAAGGAGCAATAAAGGGTGCTCTTACTGTCGCCGCTGGCGGCTTTGGTCATCGTCGCTTCTCACTGTTTAGCGGCGCTGGAACCTATCCAGCCCACCCCTTGCCGCGATATGGGGCTGCTCGACGCCTTATACATCGATGCGGCATGCGTCTCAAACTTGACATTCCCCGATCCGAGCGAGGATCACAAGCCTATGAACGTTATTGAGACCCAGGAACCAGACGAGTTGTCGTATTCGGGCGCTACATCCAGCGCGTCACCACTGCCGATTTTTGGCCGCCGCCAGGGCTATCGCCCCCTGGTCGCCTTCGATTTTGATGGCACCCTTACCCGCCGCGATAGTTTTCTCGCATTCCTCAGATGGAATGCTGGCCCAGCTAGTTATGCGGTCAACCTGGCCAGTCTCGCACCGGCAATGGCAAAATGGGTTCTTGACCGGGATCGAAGCCGTCTGAAAGCCGCTTTCGTGGACAAGTTCTTGAACGGTGTGGAGCAGGCAACCCTGGCTGCCCGCGCCCGCGCCTTCGCCACCGAGGAATCTCAAAGCTTGTTGCGGCCTGATGCATTACGCTGTTGGAAGCAATGGCAGGCTCAGGGAGCGCGTCTGGTGATCGTGACCGCTTCTCCAGAAATCCTGGTAGCCCCTTTCGCACATGGACTGGGCGCGGATCACCTGATTGCTACCCGCCTGGCCATCGATGCAGGGGACCGCCTTACCGGTGGCATGATCGGGAACAACTGCCGTGGTCCCGAAAAGGTTCGCCGCCTGCGGGCCCTGTTTGGCGACAACCTGCGCCTTGAAGCTGCTTATGGTGACAGTGCTGGCGACACCGAAATGCTGGCCATCGCCGAAGAAAGCGGCATGAAAGTCTTTGGGGGCTGACAATGAAACACGCCGGGCCGGATACGATCACTAAAATCGAGTCCTTATTGCAAAAAATTCGCCACCTCGGCACTCTGGTGGAAAAGCGTCCTGGCGTATTTTATCTGCGCTCGCGGGCGTTCTTGCATTTCCACGAAGACCCTGCGGGCGTCTTCGCTGATATCCGCGACGGCGATGATTTCGACCGCCTGAAGATCGATGACGTCGGGGCCGAGACCTTACTGCAACGGGTTTGCGCCGCATTGAAATGAAAATCCCAGGCCATTGACTGTCTCTCAGGCTTAGGTGGAGAGACAGCGCGGGCGCCGCTTAGCCTATTTTTTAGCCTATTTTTCTTCGGTCGCGGCCCGGGTCTCGTGGATCTGGTCGATGATTCCCCAGGCTTTTGCTTCGACGGGGTCCATGAAGAAATCACGGTCCAGAGTGTGCTCAACCTCCTCGTAGGTACGTCCGCAATGCTTGGCATAGAGCTCGTTCAGGCGACGTTTGGTTTTGATGATATCCTCAGCATGCCGTTCAATATCCGACGCCTTACCGGAAAAACCGCCTGAGGGTTGGTGCAACATGATGCGAGCGTTGGGCAATGACACACGCAGACCAGGCTCTCCGCCCATCAACAGGAACGAACCCATGGACGCCGCCATGCCCATGCAGGTGGTTGCCACAGGACAACGAATATATTGCATCGTATCATAAATCGCCAAGCCAGAACTCACCGACCCGCCAGGTGAGTTAATGTACATATCTATCTGCTTTTTTGGGAATTCTGATTCCAGATACAAGAGCTGAGCACAGATCACGGCGGACATACCATCCTCAACCACGCCATTGAGAAAAATCACCCGCTCACGCAGAAGGCGCGAGAAGATATCAAAAGCTCGCTCGCCACGGCTGGATTGCTCCACCACCATTGGCACCAGGTTAAGGGATGTTGGGGAAAAATCGTGCATCATCGCAGAAGCCTTCGCAAAAGAATCGTCAGATCACCTGATATCGCCCCGCCCCCGCGCCGATACAAGGTGGCGGGCGCGGTGAATGTTCGTGCGCGTTAGCCGGCGTCTGCGGCTTTGACTGGTTTCTTCTTGGCTTTGGGCTTGGATGCCGCTTCAACCACAACAGCTTCACCTTCAATCACCGGTTCAGCAGCCGCCGCAGCTTTTTTCTTTACTTTGGTCGGTTTGGTGGCCGGTGCACTGATCGCGGCGGGGACGTCGTCCTCGGCCAGAAGCACCTCTTTCGAGACGGCCTGATTGGTGACTGTGGCTGAGGCGATGATCAAATCCACCACTTTTTCCTCGTACACCGGAGCCCGCATCTGGGTCTGCATATCGGGGTTCTGGCGCAACATTTCGAACACCTGCTGCGCCTGGGCACCATATTGTATTGCCTCGCGTCGCATGGCGTCGCCTAGTTCAGCTTCAGTCACCGTCACGTTCGCACGTCGCCCGATCTCGGCCAGAACCAGACCCAGACGGACGCGGCGTTCAGCGATCTTGTGATATTCAGCCTTCAGCGTTTCCTCGGACTTGCCCTCGTCGTCGGGGGAGATTTCTCCAGCAGTCTTATCCTGCTCAACCTGACGCCAGATACCGGCAAATTCTGCCTCGACCATGCGCGAGGGAAGCTCAATCACGTGGGCGTTATCTAGAACGTCCAACAGGGCGCGTTTCAGCTTGAAACGGGACGCGCCTGCAAATTCGCGTTCGATATTGCTGCGCACAGCCGTTTCCAGCGCTGGCAGGTCGGCCATTCCAAGACGTTCGGCAAGGGCGTCATCGACTTTAGCGTCTTTTGCAGCACGGACGTCCTTAACCGTGACATCGAACACAGCCTCTTGGCCTTTGAGATGCTCTGCACTGTAGTCGTCTGGAAACGTCACGGTCACCTTCACATCAGCACCCGCCGCGTGACCTACCAACTGGCCTTCGAACCCCGGGATAAATTGACCAGAGCCAATCACAAGTTCCACATCGGTCGCGGTCCCGCCCTCGAATGTCTCGTCGCCAAGACGGCCGACAAAATCGATCACAATCTGATCGCCATCCCTGGACTTCGTCGACTTGCCTTTGCGGCTTTCAAAGGTACGATTTTCTTCTGCGAGTTTCGCGAGCGCTTCGGAAACCTCCTCCTGAGTCGGCTCATAAACCAATCGGGTCAGGTCAATCACCGAGGTATCCATGGGCTCGAAATCGGGCATGACATCGACATCGATGTCGTAAGCAAGGTCTTCACGACCCGCCATCACGGCATCCATGTCGGACACCGGCTTGATCTCCGGCTGGCTGGCGATGCGTAGATTGTTGTCGCTGAGCACCTTTTGTGAGGTCTCATTCAGGGTTTTTTCCAACACCTCACTCATTAATGCCTTACCGTAGAGGCGGCGCACGTGACCGGTCGGCACCTTACCCGGACGAAATCCCTTCAGGTTCAAGGTTGGGGTGACCTCGGCGATCCGGGCTTCCAGCAGGGCATTCAGCTCACTCATCGGCACCATGACGCCATAGCTGCGGCTCAAACCTTCGACTGATTTTTCAGTGACTTGCATCGATTTTTCCTAAACGATGGTGCGCACGTTTGGCACCAAAAGAAGCGCCGCCGCCAAGACTACGCCT
>JAYTXQ010000018.1:0-4877 GCA_043742825.1 Caulobacteraceae bacterium
CCCCTCACCGAGCCATTTCTAGCGCGAACAAAGAGCTCCCGCATGTCTGGGTGTTCCGTGAACAGACGATCATAGACAAGCGGCGTAATGTCCCCGCCAATCTCGCCTGCCCGCGCCAGAGTAAGCGTGATCAGCTCTGCATTCATGCCGCGAGCCGCCCGTCGGTCAATGCGGCCGGGTCAAAAGCGAACAGGATTTCTGTGTCCGGCATCGGGCTCGCCTTTCGCACCTGCGGCGGGGCGAGAACCTGCAGCAGATGGCGGATAACATTTACCCGGGCCAGTTTCTTATTGTCGGCACGCACGCAAACCCAAGGGGCCTGGGCCGTGTGGGTGCGCAGCAGCATCTGGTCTCGCGCCGCCGAATAGGCTTGCCACCGGGACTGTGCCACTGCATCCAGATCACTGACCTTTAAACGCTTCAGGGGATCGTCCGCACGCGATTTCAGGCGCCACGCCTGTTCGGCTTTTGAGATATCGAGCCAGACCTTGACCAGGCGCATCTGGGATTCCTGAATCATGGTTTCCAGGGCCGGAACGTCCTCGAGGAAATCAGCGTGCTCCTGCGGCGTGCAAAAGCCCATCACCGGCTCGACACCGGCGCGGTTGTACCAGGACCGGTTGAAAATCACGAACTCACCCGCCGCCGGCAGGTGCTCGACATAGCGCTGGAAATACCATTGACTGCGTTCACGATCCGACGGCTTGGGCAAAGCCACAATGCGCGTGTTGCGCGGGGCCAGATGCTCCGTGATCCGCGTGATCGTCCCGTCCTTGCCCGCCGTGTCGCGCCCTTCGATGATCACTAGGGCCTTGGCTCCAGTCTTCCGAGCCCAAAGCTGATAGCTGACCAGCGTCACCTGAAGTGCGCGCAATTGAGAATCATAACTGTCGTTTTTGGCCATAGCCGCGAGATTAAGCCCGCTTTGGCATCGTGCGCCAGGGGCGGAGTGCGTATACGTGCAGGCCTTGACGAAAGACTGGCGCGCGGTCAGGTCGAAGGCGATGTGGACATAGCGTCCATGAACGCAGGCATGGCATGATCCGACTTTTCATCGACGCTGAGCTATCCGCCGGTGCCGCCACCGCGATCACACGCGAACAAGCGCATTATCTGGCCAATGTCATGCGTTTGGGCCCGGGCGGTGAGCTCACCGTGTTCAATGGCCGCGATGGCGAATGGCTGGCTCGGGTGGGCACCGTCGGGAAGCGCGGTGGGGTGCTTGAGGTGGTGGATCAGCGGCGACCACAGGTTGTCGGACCCGACCTTGATCTGCTGGTGGCCGTGGTCAAACGCGGGCGGCTGGAAACGATCGTTGAAAAGGCCGCTGAGCTGGGCGCGCGGCGGGTGCGACTGGTGTTGACGGCGCGAACGAATGCGGACCGGGCCAATCTGGTGCGGCTGGCGGCGATTGCGACGGAGGCTTCTGAACAGACGGGGCGTCTGGACGTACCGCAGGTTGTGGCCGCAGAAAAAATGGCAAGCATGCTGGCGAGCTGGCCTGAAACTCGACGCTTGATGTTCTGTGACGAGGCGGGCGAGGCTTTTCCGGCCCTGGACGCCTTACGCGGCCAGCCGAGCGGGCCCTGGGCCGTCCTGATTGGGCCAGAGGGGGGATTTTCTGCGCAGGAGCGAGCGATGGTGCGCGCTTTGCCCGGCGCGGTGCCAGTCAGCCTGGGTCCGCGCATTCTTCGGGCCGATACCGCCGCGATCAGCGCCTTAAGTTTGTGGCAAGCGGCAATTGGAGACTGGCGGGGGGCTTGAGCTTCGTCGCATTTATGCCCAATTGGGGGAGGACAAGAATCCGCAAATGGGAGCGCCTATGGCCGAGACGGTGACAGATGATCGGCCTTTGACCTTTGCGGACCTTACCGCCTGGTTCGCCGCCGGTGGCAAACCGGCGTCTCAATTTCGCGTCGGGGCGGAACACGAGAAGTTTGTCTTTCGCCTGGGGACGCACGCGCCGGTCGCCTATGACGGGCAGGCAGGGATCCATGCCCTGATGACCGGCCTGATACGGTTTGGTTGGACGGGGACCTATGAGGATCGCGCCGATGGTGGCCAGACCCTGATCGGCTTGAATCGCGGCATGGCCAATGTCAGCCTGGAGCCGGGCGGGCAGTTCGAGCTCTCCGGCGCGCCGCTCGCGGATATGCATGAGATATGTTCGGAAACAGGCCAACACCTGGAAGAGGTAAAAGCCGTGGCCGCAGAGTTGGGGTTGGGGTTTCTGGGCCTGGGATTCACTCCGCTTTTGCGCCGCGATGAGATCCCGGTGATGCCTAAGGGCCGTTACAAGATAATGCGCGATTATATGCCCAAGGTCGGTAGCCTGGGTTTGGACATGATGTTTCGCACTTGCACCGTGCAGGCCAACCTCGACTTCGCCGATGAGGCCGACATGGTGGCCAAGTTCCGCGTCAGCCTGGCTCTGCAGCCGATCACCACCGCGCTTTTCGCTAATTCTCCGTTTATTGAAGGCCGTCCCAGCGGCTTGCTGTCGTCCAGGGCCAATGTCTGGACCGATACCGATGCGGATCGCACCGGCATGCTGAATTTCGTCTTCGAGGACGGGTTCGGTTTTGAGACCTACGCCCGCTATGCCCTGGATGTCCCGATGTATTTCGTCAAACGCCGGGGACTTTACGTCGATGTCGCCGGTCGCTCATTCCGAGACTTTATGAAGGGCGCATTAAATGAGCTCCCCGGCCAGCGGCCGACGATGAAAGACTGGGTCGATCACACGAGCACAATCTTTCCGGAGGTGCGCTTAAAACAATATCTGGAGATGCGGGGAGCAGATGCCGGCCCATGGTCGCGCCTCTGTGCCCTGCCGGCGCTTTGGGCCGGTATTCTCTATGATGGCGCAGCCCAAGCGGCGGCCTGGGACCTGTGTAAGACTTGGACGCCAGAAGATCGCGTGGCTCTGCGGAGCGACGCCGCCCGGCTGGGGATGAAAGCCCAGGTCGCCGGACGCTCGGTTCAGGACGTAGCAAGAGATATGCTGGCCATTGCCCATCAGGGCCTGAAACGGCGCAATCGCCTCTCGGGCGGCATGGTCGATGAGACCAATTACCTGGGCGAACTGGAAGATATCGCCGAGAGCGGCCTCACCGCCGCCGACCGCATGCTGGAACTCTACAACGGCCCTTGGGCCGGCGATGCGGGGAAAGCCTTTGAGGAATTCGCCTATTGAGGCTCAAAGGTTTTTCCGCAGATGACGCAGATGGGACACAGATGTGCTTCAAGTTGAGTGGGCGAAGCCGATCACTTCCAGGGCTTGAGATCTTCCGCCTGCGGCGCAAAATCAGACCGACATCTGTGTCTATCTGCGTCATCTGCGGATAAAATCTTTGACCGGACGCGACCGGAGGGGCATAAGCCGCATCCTCCGGTGTCAGCTTTAGCTTGCGCCTCCGACGTCACGACCTCCTCAAAGCTTGAGGGACGAGGGCGAAGGGGACCCCCGTCCGCGTGATCGCGCACGGGGGGTTTCTGCGTTGTGCCAACTTGAAAGGTTCGCATGTTCGAGGGTCTGAGCGAAAGACTTTCAGGGGTATTTGACCGGCTTTCGGGCCGAGGCGTGCTGTCCGCCAATGACATCGACGAGGCGATGCGCGAGGTGCGCGTGGCCTTGCTGGAAGCCGATGTCGCCCTACCGGTGGTACGCGAGTTTATCGAAAAGGCCAAAGAGGCGGCCCTCGGCGAAGTTGTAATCCGCGCGGTCAAGCCCGCCGATCAGGTGATCAAGATCGTCTATGACGGTCTGGTTGAGATGCTAGGCGGCGATGATGTCGTGCCGCTGCGTCTTGCGCTCAATCCACCTAGCGTGATCCTGATGGCCGGCCTGCAGGGCTCGGGCAAAACCACCATGTCGGCCAAGCTGGCCCTGCGCTTGAGTAAGGTGCAACGGCAAAAGGTGATGATGGCCTCGCTGGACGTGCGCCGTCCCGCCGCCATGGAACAGCTGGCCATTCTGGGCAAAGAGGCCGGTGTTGATACTCTGCCAATCATGGTCGGTCAGGCCCCCGCCGATATCGCCCGCCGCGCGCTCTCTGCCGTGCGGCTTGGCGGCTACGATGTTCTGATCCTCGATACAGCCGGGCGGACCACGCTGGACGAAGCGATGATGAGCGAGGCCGCCGAGATCGCCCGCATCGCCAACCCCACTGAGACCCTGCTGGTGGCTGACAGCCTGACCGGCCAGGATGCGGTGCGCACCGCCAAGGCCTTTCATGAGCGCTTGCCTCTGACCGGGCTGGTCCTGACCAGAGCCGATGGCGATGCGCGCGGCGGCGCGGCGCTTTCGATGCGCGCGGTCACCGGCCTGCCGATCAAGTTTCTGGGGACCGGCGAAAAGATCGATGCCCTGGATGAGTTTGATGCCCACCGCGTCGCCGGGCGCATTCTGGGCCGCGGCGATATCGTTGCCCTGGTGGAAAAGGCTGCTGCAGATTTCGACGCTGCGAAAGCCGAAGTCATGGCCCGCAAGCTGGCCAAGGGCCAGTTCGACCTGGAAGACATGGCAGAACAGCTCGCCCAGATGGAGCGTATGGGCGGTATGGAAGGCCTGATGGGCCTGTTGCCCGGCGTGCAGAAAATGAAAAAACAGATCGCTCAGACCGGGGTGACCGATGCCTCACTGCGTCGGCAGCGAGCGATCATCGGCTCGATGACCCGCAAGGAGCGCAAGAAACCCGACATCCTGCAGGCCTCTCGCAAGCGCCGGATTGCCGCCGGGGCCGGGGTCGAGGTGCAGGAGATCAACCGTCTGTTGAAACAGCACCGCCAGATGCAGGACGCCTTTAAGATGATGGCCAAGGGCGGCGGCAAGGGCTTTGCACGCCTGGGTGCCATGATGGGCGGCGGCTTGCCTG
>JAYTXQ010000019.1:0-2687 GCA_043742825.1 Caulobacteraceae bacterium
TGTTGATTTTCACCCAGAAGTGAGCCGGTTAGGCGGATAATTTTCACTGAGAACTGAGCCATGTGAACCTTTCCCCGAAGCGGTGAGCGGAGGGGGCAACGGAGTGATCCACATGGGACTATTGAACATCATCCGACGGATGCATTTGCGACAGAAGCTATCGATCCGCGAGATTGCACGGCTGACGGGCGTGTCGCGCAATACCGTGACCAAGCATCTGGCGGCGAACACGATCGAGCCAAAATTCGCGACGCCGGACCGACAAAGCAAGATTGATCCTTTTGCCGATAAGCTGGCGGGCTGGCTGAAGACCGAGGCTGGCAAGTCGCGCAAAGAGCGGCGGACCGTGAAACGGTTGCATGCCGATCTGGTGACGCTTGGCTTCACCGGCTCTTATGCCCGGGTGGCGGCATTCGCGCGACGGTGGAAGGCGGATCGGCAGCGCGAGCAGCAGACGACGGGGCGTGGGACCTTTGTGCCGCTGCATTTTGATCCCGGCGAGGCCTTCCAGTTCGACTGGAGCGAGGATTTTGCGGTTTTGGGCGGCGAGCGCACGAAGCTGCAAATGGCGCATATCAAGCTATCGCACAGCCGGGCCTTTCTGCTTCGCGCCTACCCATTGCAAACCCATGAGATGCTGTTCGACGCCCATTGGCATGCGTTCCGGGTCTTTGGCGGCGTTCCGGGGAGGGGCATCTACGACAACATGAAGACGGCGGTTGATCGCGTCGGCCGCGGCAAGGAACGGCAGATCAATATGCGCTTTCTCGCCATGACCAACCACTACGTCTATGAGCCGGAGTTTTGTAATCCGGCAGCGGGCTGGGAGAAAGGTCAAGTCGAGAAGAACGTCCGCGACTCCCGCCACCAGATGCTGCAAGGGATGCCGGACTTCCCGGACCTTGCCGCGCTGAATGCCTGGCTGGAACGGTGCTGCATTGATCTGTGGCGGCAGACCCCGCATGGCAAACAGCCAGGCACAATTGCTGATGTCTGGGCTGACGAACAGGCCGCGCTGATGCCGCTGCCCGTGGCCTTTGACGGCTTTGTCGAACTGAGCAAACGCGTGTCGCCGACTTGTCTGATCAGCTTTGATCGCAATCGCTACAGTGTTCCGGCATCCTTCGCCAATCGACCGGTCAGCCTGCGGATCTATCCGGACCGACTGGTGGTGGCGGCCGAGGGCAACATCCTGTGTGAACATGCCCGCGTGATTCAGCGCAGCCACACGCTGCCATCAAAGACCATCTACGACTGGCGGCACTATCTGGCGGTCGTGCAGAGAAAGCCAGGAGCCCTTCGCAACGGCGCACCCTTCCTGGAATTACCACCTGCCTTCAGACAGTTGCAGGATCACATGCTCCGCAAACCGGGCGGCGATCGGGAAATGGCCGATATCCTCGCCCTCGTCTTGCACCACGATGAACAAGCCGTTCTCACCGCTGTGGAGCTAGCACTGACCGAGGGCGTGCCGACTAAAACCCATGTGCTGAACCTGCTGCACCGGCTGATTGACGGCAAAGTGGTCGGCGGGCCGCCACTGGATACGCCACAGGCACTGGCCCTGCACCGTGAACCCAAGGCCAATGTCGAACGCTATGACGGCCTGCGTGCCCAGCTCGCAGGAGGCCGCCATGCGTCATGATCCAGCCGCCGGTGCCATCGTCATCATGCTCCGCAGCCTGAAGATGTATGGCATGGCCCAAGCCGTCACCGACCTGATTGAGCAGGGGGCACCGGCTTTTGAGGCTGCTATCCCGATGCTGTCGCAACTGCTGAAGGCCGAATTGGCCGAACGCGAGGTGCGGTCGATCGCCTATCACATGAAGTCCGCACGATTCCCGGCCTACAAGGATCTCTCCGGCTTCCACTTCTCCACCAGCGAGATCAACGAGGCCACTGTCAGGACCCTGCACCGCTGTGAGTTCATGGACGGCGCCCAGAATGTCGTGCTGATCGGTGGACCGGGCACAGGCAAGACCCATGTCGCAACGGCCCTCGGCATCCAGGCCATCGAGCATCATCGCCGCAAGGTCCGCTTCTTCTCCACCATCGAACTGGTCAACGCCCTTGAACAGGAAAAGGCCAAGGGCAAGGCCGGCCAGATCGCCGAGGGCTTGATCAAGCTCGACCTCGTGATCCTAGATGAACTGGGATACTTGCCATTCAGTGCCTCGGGCGGGGCGCTGTTGTTCCACCTGTTAAGCAAACTATACGAGCGCACCAGCGTGGTGATCACCACCAACCTGAGCTTCAGCGAATGGGCAACGGTCTTCGGTGACGCCAAGATGACCACCGCTCTGCTCGACCGCCTAACCCACCGTTGCCATATCTTGGAGACCGGAAACGACAGCTTCCGCTTCAAGGCAAGCTCAGCCGCTGCAGCCCGAAAAAGGAAGGAGACCAGCAATGTCTTGACCCCGGTATAACCCGCAGAACATAACTTAGAGGTGGCTCACTTCTCGATGGAAAACCCGGCGCACTTTTGCGTGGAAATTAACAGCCTGCCAGTTGGCGCAAGAGCAGGGACACCTGAACACGTCTGTGGTGCTGAATGAACTCCGCCGTCTGACCAGCCCACCTCGCGCCAGCAGGATGGAAACGCCTGACGCGCTGGTGCTTTTGCTGGAGCCTGTCGCCAATTGTGCCCGCTATGATGAGTTGCGCGGGGTCAGCCATGTCTGATC
>JAYTXQ010000020.1:0-27526 GCA_043742825.1 Caulobacteraceae bacterium
TGGCCCATATGCGGCGCACGGCCACCCGTGATGTCGTCATCGGCGGCAAGACGATCAGAAAGGGCGACAGTGTCGTCATGTGGTACATCTCGGGCAACCGCGACGAGAGCGTCGTGGAAAACCCCAACGCCTTCATCCTCGACCGTGAGCGGCCCCGCCAGCACATGTCCTTCGGCTTTGGCGTCCACCGCTGTGTCGGCAACCGGGTGGCCGAAATGCAACTGACGATCATCTGGGAAGAAATCCTCAAACGCTTCCCGGTGATCAAACTGGTCGAAGAACCGACCCGGACCTATTCGGCCTTTGTGCACGGGTATGAGACGATGAAGGTGATTATCCCAGCGCGGGCGTGAGGTGGGGTCAGCCGAAATTCTGGCGGTGTTTCAGATTGTAATTGGGAGTTACGGTTTCCACCACTGGGTGACATCGGGCATTTTCGGAGCTGGAAATCACAACTATTGGCGGCTTAGCGGTGGCCGCACGGGCGTTTCACCAGAGACGACCCAACGGACGTAGGGTGGTGAGAATCTCACGGGCGGTTCTCAACCGACCGGCAGACAATCCGAATGGCGGAACTGGGTGGGGAGCAGCTATATTCACTTGGAGCTGACCACCGTCGGACGCTAAGCAACAATCCAATCTCTTGCCAGATCGAAGAATGTCTTGTTGCAAACACCGAAGCCGCCGCTCTCGTGGCGACCGCGATCATGGCAGCGGGCGAAAGCGCCTTTCCAGTCATCTAGCTGCAGCAGAAGACATATTTCCAGCGCCGCAAAATATTTGCGCCTTGGACCCAATTCCTCAATATTCGAAAGCAGACCCTCGACTGAGTACGCGTCAACTTCAGGCATACGAGCCGTTGACCAAGTCACAAATTCACTTGCCAGCCGCTCAGGGTCGCACTCATCAAGCGCTATATACGCCTTTACATTGGGTGGTCGCAGCACCCAGGCACCGCTGGCTCTGAAGGAAAGCGGCAATTTATCATTCTCGGGGAGCCCGACGATGTGCCAAAACAGGACATCCACTGCCATTGGCTTTGCGTATGACATCGTCTTCATACCGCGCTCCCGTAGGAGCGAAGGGTCAACGCTCAGAAACCAGTCGCCCTGCTGCCGAAAGATACCTCTGTTGGCGTATCGCCAACCGGCCGCCTTCGCTTTTGCCTTCAGTGCAATTGCAAACAGCTTCTCCCGCTCCCTTGCACATCGTGCCTCTTCGCGAGTTAGGCGGGTGGGGCGGTGAGGAATAGTTTGTTCCAACAGCGGACTGTGGCTTCGTGTGGCTAACCGGGTCAAGATCAGTGTCTTCTTCGGGTCGACCCTTGCCAGCGCGGTCCGGACAATCAGACCCCTGCAGTGGCCGAGGTCTATAAGGGGCCCTCGTTGCCGGTGGCTTCTTCGCCGGCGATATGACGATCACGCCAATTGACGACTGACGGCCCGCTTTGCCGATCTGCCGCACGACTGAAAGCCATGCCAGCTTGGTTAGCGACCGCGCCTCTGGTATGGCCACGGCACTGGCTGGCGCAAGCTGACAGTTCATCCCATTATCGTGAGTCCCGCCCGATGAAGACTGTCACCACAGCCGCCCTGCTCCTCAGCATGCTCCTAGCCACTGCGGCATTTGCGCAAACGCCTCCGGCAGTCAGCACGCCCCCGACTGCGCCAGCGCCAGCGCCTAGCGCGGTTGCCGCCCCACCCGTGCCTTCCACCCTGGTCTGGGCTGCGCCAACACCCGGCGTATGCCTGATGGCGCGCGAACAGGTGGTCACCACCTCTTCGGCGGGGGCCGCGGCGATGCAGAAACTGCAGCAGTTCAATCAGCTGGCCAAGGCCGAACTTAGCCGTGAAGAGTCGGCCATTCGCGCCGAGGAAAAGTCTTTACAGGCCGCCGCCCCGACCCTGGCACCCGTCATCGCACAAAAACGCCAAGCGGCTATCGCTCGGCGCGTCGCGGCGTTTCAGCCCAAGGTCCAGGCCAAGAACGAACAACTCAATCATACCCGTGACAGCGTCCTGGGGCGCATCGACACCGCTATGCAAGCAGTCTTGCCAGGGGTCGTGGCCACCCACCACTGCGCTGTGATCTATGAGCGAAATGCCACTGTCGGCTACAACCCGGTCATGGACATCACCACCGACGTCATTGCCCGCTTGAATGTCCAATTGCCGACGATGGCCATAGTGCTGGCCCCCAACTGAACTACCTCGCTAGCAGATCGACCACCAGACCATCGCCGATGGCATAGCACCAAGCGTGGATCTGAGGGACGTGACCGGCATCGCGGGCACGCACCATGACCGGGGTTTCGGCGACGAGCTCGGCTTGGCGCAGCACATTCAGCTCGATCAGGCGCTTATGTCGGGCATGGTCGTCGGCTAAGGCATCCAGCTCGGTCTTAAACTCGCCGGCCAGTCTGCGGATGGGTGCGATCCAGTTGTCCATCAATCCATGGTCTGGGTATTCCAGGGCCGCCCGCACCCCTGCGCAGCCATAATGGCCGACCACCAGGATGTGGCGAACCTTTAAGACCTCGACTGAATACTGCAGCACTGACAGATAGTTAAGGTCCTGGGGCGACGCCAGATTAGCGATATTGCGGTGAACGAACAGCTCGCCCGGATCCAGTCCGACGATCTCATTGGCCGGAACCCGGCTGTCGGCGCATCCGATCCACAGATATTGCGGACTCTGCTGAGCCACCAGACGGGAAAAGAAATCGGGATCTATGGCGATCTTTGCCTGGGCCCATTGCCGATTGCGGCGGATCAGGTCGTCGATCAAAAATCTACTCCGAAAAAACGCATCAGGCTCGAGCAAGCCTGGGCAGCCAGGCGCTCAACTCAGCATTGACCCGTTCTGGAGCCTCCTGCTGCACCCAATGCGACACACCGGGCAGGCGGCGCAAGGTCAGGTCACGGACATAGGGCTCATAACCCTCAGTTGTCTCGATGCCGATGGCAGCGTCGTCTTCTCCCCAGACCATTAGCGTCGGCACCTCGATCATCGGCGAGGCTTGTGCGTAATGGCCGATGATATCGCTGTTGGCACGGTAATAGTTGATCATCGCCGTCATGGCCCCCGGGATCAGAGCGTTGCGGCGATAGACGTCGGTAACGTCCGGCGGGAACCGGCTCTTGTCCACAGCCATGCCGACAAAGGCATTGGTGACCGCCCGGCCGCCGCGCGCCTTCATCATCACTTCGGGCAGTCCAGGGATCTGAAAAAAAGCCACATACCACGAGCGCAGTTTTTGCCGCCAGGAGGCACGCATCACCCTGGCAAAGACCGCCGGATGCGGCACATTCATGATGATCAGACCATCTAAAGGCAGCCTTTGTTCCATGGCAAGGACCCAGGCAATCATTGCCCCCCAGTCATGCCCGATCAGCAGCCGTCGCCGCGCTCCCAAGGCGTCAAATAGCCCTGCCACGTCTTCGACCAGGGCCTCCAAACGATAGCTTGCCTTGCCCAAAGGGCGGCTGGACTGGCCATAACCGCGCAGATCGGGTGCCACGGCGTGCCAGCCTGATTGGGCCAGGTGAGGGAGTTGATAGCGCCATGAAAACCGGCTCTCGGGAAACCCGTGCAGGCACAAGGCAACGTCGGGCCCCTCACCGGCTTCGTCGATCTGAAGGTTCAGACCATTGGCCTCAATCTTCCGCGTAGTGATCGTCATCAGTGGCCTTCCTCAATCACGCTGATTGACTCCGGAGCGGCAAGGCGCGCCAGCATCCAACTGCACCCGACCAGGGCCAGGTTAAGAAGGGCGAACATCACCAAGCCTAGCAGACGCAAGGGGCGCAGTTGGGTCTCACTCAATGCCGCTGACCCCTGGTCCGGTTTGTTACGCTGGCTTATGAGCGTTTGCCAAATAGGATCTTAACCTCGCCTGATCGGGAGTGAGTTGCAAATGACGATTTGGAAACGTCTGGCTATAGGTCTTGGGGGCATTGTCGGCGTGCTGGTTCTGGGATTGGCGGGCGTCATCGTCGCCGATCAACAGGCCCAGCCGGCGGAGCCGGCGTCTCAGGCCCTAATCGCTAAGGCAGCCGGCTATCATGTCCGCGTCCGTCGCGATAATTTTGGCGTGCCGCACATTCTTGGCCAGACCGACGCGGACGCAGCTTTCGGTCTGGGGTTTGCCCACGCCGAAGACGATTTTGCCACGATCCAGGAGGTGTCCTTAGCCAGCCGCGGCACTCTGGCTACCTTGAAGGGGTCTGCGGGGGCGACGACGGACTATCTGGTGCGCCTGATGCGGGTGAACAGGGCCATCGACGGCGGCTACGCAAGTCTGCCCGTCGATCTGCGCCGCGTGCTGGAAGGCTATGCCGACGGGGTAAATCTCTATGCGGCTCAACATCGCTCGGCTGTCGCGCCGGGATTGCTGCCGCTGACCGGTAAGGATATCGCAGCTGGTTTTGCTTTCAAGACGCCGTTTTTCTATGGCTTGGACGATGTGCTGCGTAAGCTGACGGCCCCAACGCACGGAAAGCCGATGCTGCCTGTTGGCTCCAATGGTGTGGCAGTCGCCCCATCGCGCTCGGCCGATGGAGCGACCCGGCTTCTGGTCAATTCACATCAACCCTATTCTGGACCTGTGGCCTGGTATGAAGCGGTGTTGCAAAGCGGTGAAGGCTGGCACGTGGCCGGCGGATTCTTTCCCGGCAGTCCCTTTATGCTGCACGGGCACAATGCGCACCTGGGCTGGGCCAACACGGTCAATGCGCCGCGCCTAGTGGATATCTACCGGTTGACGATCAACCCAGCCAATGATCATCAATATCTTCTCGACGGTCACTGGCGAGACTTCGAACGTGGGGATGGTGCCATTCGGGTCAAGCTGCTGGGTCCACTGTTCTGGACTTTTCACCGGGAATTACTGTGGTCAGCCCACGGTCCAGTGTTGAAAAGCGACCACGGGGTGTTTGCCATCCGCTATGCGGGTATGGGGACCTTTCGCCAGTCTTTGCAATATTACCGGCTGAATCAGGCCGCCGACATGGCCCAATGGCGCGCCGCCATGGCCCTGCAGGCCTTGCCCAGCATCAACTACATCTATGCCGATGAGGCCGGAAACATCGGCTATGTCTATAACGGGCTGTTCCCCGACCGCCGCCCCGATGTCAATTGGCAAGGCGTTCTGCCGGGCGACCGGTCCGACCTCATCTGGCAGAAATATCTGCCTTTCGACCGCGTGCCACAGATCTGGAATCCGAAATCAGGCTTGGTGTTCAACGCCAACAACACCCCATTCCAGGCGACCGGGCCGCAGGATGCCCTGCAACCCAAAGACTATCCGGCATCGATGGGCATCCAAACCAATATGACCAATCGCTCCTATCGCTTACAGGAGACATTCGGCACCGATCTGAAGATCTCGGCTGAGGCGTTTCGCGCCTATAAATTCGACATCGCTTATTCGCCCCGTTCGTTGGTGGCGCGCGTCGTGGCGCGCATAGCTGTTCTGGATCCTCACGGAAATATCGACATCGCCGCAGCTCAGACGCTGTTGAAATCCTGGGACCTGCGGGCCAGCCCTGACAGCCGCGCGGCGGCGCTTGGCATCCTAACCGCCATCCCCGTGGCGGCCGCGCTTGAGGCTGGAGCAAATCCAGATGTGCGACCAGCCCTGGGTGCAGCCATTCGTGGGCTGAAAACGCACTTTGGCCGGATCGATCCAACCTGGGGCCAGGTGAACCGGATTGAGCGCGGCAAGCTGGACCTGCCCATCGGCGGGGGACCTGACACCGTGCGGGCGGTATATGGCCAGCCCCAGAGCGACGGCCGCTTGAAAGCCATGGCGGGCGACACTCTGATCATGTTCATCACCTGGGACCGCAACCACAAACTGTCTTCCCAGAGCATCCACCAGTTCGGCTCCGCCACCCTGGACAGCACTTCACCCCACTTTTCCGACCAGACGGCGATGTTCGCCAGGATGCAGACCAAACCGGTCCTGTTCACCGAGGCACAATTGGCCGGGCATATTGAGGAAGACTATATGCCGGGGCACAGGGGTGGAGCGCGGGCGGGGCGGTGAGCGCGGGGAGTCGGACCCTGAGGCGGCTTTCAGGTCTCAGTTGCACCCGTCCGCCAGGATCAGCTTGCTCGTGGTCGTCTTGTGGCGCACGGCGAAGAGCGCCTGAGCCTCGGGGTCGTCCAAAAACGCCCTCGCATTCTCTTGTGACGGGAATTCCAGGATGACCAGCCTTTCGGGTGCCCAGTCGCCTTCCATGACCGCCGGTTCGGCCCCGCGAACGATGTGTCGTCCCCCGTGCTTTTCGATGAACGCGGGGATGGCGTTGACGTACGGCAGGAAGCCCCGGAGGTCGTTGACCGTAAAGTCGAGCACCAGATAGGCGTGCATGGCATTTCCTAGGAAGCGGCCCTGTTCGGCGGAGAGGCTAGCACATTCGGGGCGGCGTCAGGTTAGCTTCTAAGGTGAGATCGCGCTCTAGGTGTTTAGACGCGATGTGTTTAGACACGATTGGTTTTGAAATCATTCTGATCCAGGAGGGGCAAATCATCGATATGGCCGGGCTGAGTGTTGCCGGAGTTTCGATTTCTCAGATCGCATCCACGGGTTTTCGCATTGTCCGCGAGCGCCCTAAGCTGGTCATTGCCTGGTCAGCGGTGCAGTTGGCGGTGGCCCTCGCCCAGGTCATGGTCCTGATTTTGCTCTCGGGGCCGGCCGCGACCCGTCTGATGGCAACGCTCGTAACGCGACCACCGAACCTGGCAAAGGCGACCCAGGACCTGGAGGCGATGCTGCCGACCATGGCGATTTTGTTGCCACTGAGCCTTATCTGCGGAGCTTTTTTTACCGCCGCGTTTAACCGGGCGGTGTTGGCCCCCGACGATGACAAGTTCGGCTATTTCCGCTTCGGGCTGGCCGAGTTGCAGCAGTTCAGTCTTAATCTGCAGATGGCCATGTTGTTTTTTGTCGGCAGCCTATTGCTGGCGGTGATTGGCAACCTAATCCAAAGCATCACCCATGTGCCCGTGCAGGGACCGCTTCTCCTCGCCCAGGTCGGGGGCTCAATCTATATCTATGTTCGCCTGTCGTTAGCGGCACCCCAGACCTTTGCCACTGGCCGGATTAACCTAGCAGGGTCGTGGACCCTGACGCGCGGCCGTGTCGGACCCTTGCTGGCGACCTATGGGTTGTCGGCCATCTTTGCGGCTCTGGTGTTTTTCCTCGCGCTGCTGATGACCTCAGCAATCGTCGAACTGGTCCTGGGCATCGGGTCCGCGCATGATGCCACGCCTGACCTCAGGTCCCCATATGCTTACTTCACCCTGGAGACATCACTGCGCCTCATCCTGACCTCGGCGATCATGGCCCTCGCATTGCCGATCTGGGGGACACCCCCAAGCGTCATATACCAACTGATGTCAGCCGAGGCACAACCCGCCCGATGACGCCGATCAGCAAACGCCAGGTCACAGCCGCCGTCATCGGTAATGCGCTGGAATTCTATGACTTTACCGTCTTTGCGCTGTTTACCGCTCAGATCGGCCATGCCTTTTTTCCCAGCACATCCCATTTCGCCGAAATCATGCTCGCCTTAGCGACCTTTGGTGTCGGGTTCATTCCCCGGCCCATCGGCTCAATCGTCATCGGCCGATTTGCTGACCGCCATGGTCGCCGCCCAGCCATGTTGCTGAGTTTCGCCATGATGGGTGTGGGCATTCTGGGCCTGGCGCTCACCCCGGCCTATGCCAAAATTGGCATCTTTGCCCCGATTCTGGTCGTGACCTGGCGGCTGTGTCAGGGCTTTGCTGTCGGCGGCGAAGTGGGCTCGACCACTGCCTTCCTGGTCGAAGCTGCCCCACCGCAACGACGGGCCTTCTACGCCTGCTGGCAGGCCGTCAGCCAGAACTTCGCTTTCATTGCCGGTGGACTGACCGGCTTGATTCTGGGCCAGATCCTTGGCCAATCGGCGCTGGATGCCTGGGGGTGGCGAATCGCCTTTGGTCTTGGCGGCTTGATCCTGCCCGTCGGGCTGTATTTGCGTCGCAACCTGCCAGAAACCTTGCACCACCCAGAGGCTGCCAGTGAGCATCAGCCCCTGGGCATCGGACTGCGGGACCACGGTCGAATCTTGAGCCTAGGCCTGGCCCTGATCGCTTCGTCAACCGTGAGCACCTATATACTCACCTATATGACTACCTATGCCAAAGAGACTTTGCACCTTGGCACGGGACTGTCTTTGGCAGCCCAGGTCGTCAATGGCGGCGCGGGTATGGTCTTTGGCCTTCTCGGCGGCTGGCTCGCTGACCGCTACGGGCGGCGACCGCTTTTGATCTGGCCCCGCGTGATCCTCATCGCTGCGGTGTGGCCGGCATTCTTTCTCATGGGCCGTTTCCACAATGCCGCCAGCCTGCTGGGCGGCATCGCCGTCATTGCCGCCATGGCAGCTTTGAGTTCCGGCGCGCTGTTTACGGCGATCACCGAGTCAATGCGCAAGGAGGTCCGGGGTCTGGCCTTTGGCGGTGTTTATGCCACGGCAGTCGCTGTCTTTGGTGGCACCACGGGCAACATCGTGCATTGGCTGATCCATGTCACCCACGATCCGATGGCCCCAACCTGGTACATCTTGGCCTTTGCGATAGTCGGCCTGATCGCCTCTGTGGCCATCAAGGAGTCGGCACCGATCAAGACCTTAGCTGTCCCAAACTAAACAGAGAGACCCACCCGATGCATCTGATGGTGAACGGTGCCCGCCTGTTTTTTGATGTGGTCGGGCCAAGTCTGGCCATTGATGGGCCAGTCATGCGTGAGCGTCCGGCTCTGGTGGTGCTACACGGCGGGCCGGGGTTCGACCATTCGGTCATGCGCCTCTTTTTTGATCGTTTCGCCGACACCCATCAGGTGATCTACGTGGATCATCGCGGCAATGGTCGCTCTGGTGGCGAGCTCGAGACCTGGACGCTAGACCAATGGGCTGACGATGTGAAAGGCCTGTGCGACGGCTTAGGCGTGGTCAAACCGGTGGTTTACGGTCTCTCTTTCGGGGGCATGGTGGCCATAGCCTATGCCAGTCGACATCCGGATCATCCGTCAAAGCTGGTGCTGGCCTCAACATCGGCCAAGATGGATCTCCAGTCGACCTACGAGATGATGGAGCGGCTGGGCGGCATGCGGGCGCGCGCCATCGCCGAACGGTTCTGGAGTGCACCCAGCTCGGAGGCCGCCGCAGACTACTGGTCGGTCTGTCTGCCCCTCTATAACCCTGGTCCTGAAGGTGATTGGGACGAGGTAAGGGCCCGGGCCATCACCCGCACTGAGGTCATGTTCCATTTTATTTTGGGCGAGCAGCGAAACATGGATCGTCTGGCAGACCTAGCCAAGGTCCGCTGCCCGACTTTGGTCCTGGCCGGCGACCTGGACCCGATTACACCCACCGCATGCTCAAGGGCGATTGCCGCAGCCCTGCCGCAAAACCTAGTCAGACTGGAGGTCTTTGCCCAATCTGGCCATGGCGTCCACCGCGACGAGCCGCAAAGGGCTGAGGCCCTGCTACGTGAATTCTGGAACCCGGAGACGTAACGATGAACAGCGCCCAGAGCTTCAGTGCTACCTATGCTGAAGCTCGCGACAAGTTCCGCCGGGCGGCAAAGGCCGCTGGCGGCGAACTCGATAGCCTTACTCATCCGGAAAACGGGCCGGACGGGGGCGAGTTGACGACCGATGTGGCTTGGATCGGCGAGCGTGGTGCCTCGCGGGTGCTGGTGATGATCAGTGCCACCCATGGCGTCGAAGGGTTCTGTGGCTCCGGAGCTCAGGTGGACTGGCTGTCGCGCGGTGAGGGTGGGCGAATAGGTGCCGATACCGCAGTTCTGCTGATCCACGCGATCAACCCCTATGGCTTTTCCTGGCTACGCCGGGTCACACACGAAAACGTTGATCTGAACCGAAACTGGATCGATTTTTCTTCTCCCTTACCCGAGAATTCCAGCTACGATCTGCTAAGCGACGCCATCTGTCCCTCAGACTGGACCGATGAGGCGCAGGCGAAGAGCGCTCAGACCCTGGCCGACTTTGCCGCACAAAAGGGCTTCGCCGCGCTGCAGGCTGCGGTCAGTGGTGGTCAGTATCGCCATGCCTCAGGTGTGTTCTATGGGGGCCAAGGCCCGACATGGTCGCGCCGGACACAGACGGCGATATTTCAGACCTATCTCGGTGGGGCGGAAAAGGTGGCGATCATTGATTACCATACGGGCCTTGGGCCATGGGGTTTTGGCGAACAGATCGTTACTGAACGCAGCCACACCCCAAGCTTTCAGCGGGCGACATCATGGTATGGCATAGCCATTACCTGCCCGGCAGAAGGTAATTCCACATCCGCCGATATCCAGGGCGATGGTCTGGTCGGCGCAACTGCACTTTTGCCCAATGCCCAGGTCACCGGCATAGCCTTAGAAGTCGGCACCCAGGATATCATACAGGTCCTCGGCGCCGTCCGCGCGGACGCCTGGTTACATGCCCACGGCGATCTGGCCTCACCGCAGGGCCAGGCCATCAAGGCGCAGATCCGCGATGCCTTTTACGGTGACGCTGATGACTGGAAAGGCATGGTCGCCGGCCAATCGCTGTTGGTTACGCGCCAGGCGCTCAAAGGCTTGGCGGCTTAGCTAAATTTACCGCCGATTGCGAAGGCGGATCGATAGCCAGTATTTCACCGCCAAGGAGCCAAGCCCTGATTGTCTTTGCGCCGCAGGCAGTAGTCCTGTGAGCTCAGGAATCGATTGGCTTCGCCAAGGAGCAAGGGGCACCTTGGCTCCTTGGCGGTGAAAACGGCTTGCCGCAGTGATTTGCGGGAGGTTGTATTCTGCGCTTTGATCAGGCTAGTGCGCAGGCCGATGATCGCTTATCAGGCGAAAAGCTTAGGGAGCGAACAATGAAAATCAAATTGGTGGCAATAACGTTGGTCCTGAACCTGATCGGATCAAGCGCGGCTTTCGCTGCCGACACCGCACCGACGGCGAAAATCGACACGGGCACCGTCAGCGGCTCCATGATCGATGGGGCTGCGGTCTATAAGGCCATCCCCTATGCTGCGCCGCCGGTGGGCGAGTTGCGCTGGGCCGCGCCCAAGCCTGCGGCTGCATGGCCGGGAACGCGCGATGCTACCGAGTTTGGCAAGATCTGTCCTCAACCTATAGCCGCCAAGGGCGAGACGAATGCCGGAGGCGCTTCGGGGCCGAGCAGCGAGGATTGCCTGTTTCTCAATATCTGGGCCCCTGCGGCGGCGAAAAACGCTCCGGTTATGCTTTGGCTGCATGGGGGCAGCAATGTCACCGGGGCTGGATCTTTGGGCCCCTATGACGGCACCGCCTTTGCCCGCGACGGCGTGATCCTGGTCACCATCAATTATCGTTTGGGTGCCTTGGGGTTCTTTGCTCACCCGGCCCTGACCAAGGCTGCCGGGCCGGCCGAACCTCTGATTAACTATGGACTTCTAGATCAGATCGCCGCGCTGAAATGGGTTAAACGCAATATCAATGTGTTCGGTGGAGACCCGTCACGGGTAACCGTTTTTGGCGAATCCGCCGGCGGTGCAGACACTCTGATGTTGCTCTCGACCCCCAAGGCGAAGGGCCTGTTCGCCCGCGCTATCGTAGAATCCGGCGGTGGCTGGACGCCGCCCGTTACTCTGAGCAGACGCGAAGCTGACGGTGTCGCCCTGGCCAAGCGAGCCGGTGCTCCAGTCGATGCCAGCGTGGGGCAACTGCGGGCACTGAGCGCAGATCAGGTTGTCGCCAGCCAGACTGGCGAAGGCGGCGTCGGCATCGATGGCCGTCTGCTGACCCAGACAGCCGCGCAGGCCTTTGCCCAGGGCCGGCAACTGCACGTGCCCTTGATCATCGGCTCTAATAGCTACGAGGCCTCCTTGATGAAGTCGTTTGGTACCTCCGCCGCGACCTATCTGGCGGGAACCTCCGATACAGTCAAAACCGCCTATGCAGATGAGGCGTCTGACCAGGGCAAGGCCGATGCAATCTTCACCGACGCCGTCATGGGCGCGCCTGCGCATTGGCTGGCCAGCCGGGCAGCGCAGTCGGGGCAACCGGTCTGGCTGTACCATTTCCCCTATGTGCTCAACATCCAGCGCAGTTTTCTCAAAGGGGCCCCTCACGCGTTCGAAATCCCCTATGTGTTTGAAAGCTGGGCTCACCTGGGGGCGCTAGCCATGGGCTTCAAGCCGGACGCGGAGGCGATGGCGGTATCAAATATGGTCCATACCTGTTGGGTCAGTTTTGCCAAGACCGGAGTGCCGGCTTGTGCCGAACATCAAGCCTGGCCAGCCTATACCCTTGCCAACGATACCCTCATCCGTTTCGACGCCAGGCCCGATCTGATGCCGCACTTCCGCCAGGCGCAGTATCAGGCTCAACAAATCGCCAAGCTGCCGGCACTGGCTGTGGACGCCAGATAGATGGTGCCAGCCCTGGCGATCTTCGCGCCGTGGCTAAGGCAGTGGGACCTGACCCCGGATGGCCCGGCGTTCACCACGCCATTCCTCAGCCACCTCATGCCTGTTCGGCTTGAGGGCCGGCCGGCAATGTTGAAGCTTTCCAATAACCAGGAGGAACGCGAGGGGGCGCACCTGATGGTGTGGTACGACGGTGATGGTGCAGCCGAGGTTCTGGCCCACGAAGGCGATTGCCTTTTGCTGGAGCGTGCCACAGGCCTGCGGTCTTTGCGGGCCATGGCGCTGAGTGGCCAGGACGATCAGGCCTGCACAATCATTTGCTCGGCAGTGGCGCGGCTGCACCAACTGCGGGCAAAACCCTTGCCCCCTATGCTCGCGCCCCTACCCGTGTGGTTTCGGCAGCTCGCCCCAGCAGCGGCGCGTGAAGGCGGTGTGCTGGCGAAGTCTGCGGCGGCGGCGGCAGAGCTTCTGGCCAAGCCTCAGGATCAGACGGTGCTGCACGGCGACATTCACCACGACAACATCCTGGACGCGGGCCCGCGAGGCTGGATCGCCATCGACCCCAAGGGCCTTTATGGCGAGCGCGGCTATGATTATGCCAACAGCTTCTGCAACCCGAACCTCGCGGTCGCAGGCGCGCCTGGGCGACTGGCACGCCGCATCGAAGTGATAAGTGCCGCAGCCAATCTGGACCCGTCGCGATTGCTAAAGTGGGTCCTCGCCTATGCAGGACTCTCCGCAGCCTGGAGCCTGGACGAGAGTGCCGACCCAACGCTGGCCCTGGCGGTCGCCACCATCGCGGCAAACCAACTCCAGGCCTGAGACGAAGGACCCGCCGCCTTCCAGTCGGAGGTCACTTAACCGCGAAAACCCGGTGAACCACGCCGCCGCCGCCGGTGCGGGATTTGCTGACCGCGATGATATTATTTAGCCAGGCATAGCGCTCATCTGCCGTCTCGAACTGCGGTGAGGTGCGGAAGTAATAGCGGTCTGCACCGGCGGGATCGTCGGGCTTGGCGAAGTCCAGAGCATAGGCCTGAGCCTCGGGCGGGAAAACCATCAGGCCGTGCCAATGGACATAGATCAGGGCACCGTCATCGGTCTTGATGCACATTCGCACGTCCAACGCCCCCGAGCCGTCGGCGCGAATGCGTGACCAGTCCGCACCCGACCCCGGCACGATGTCGCCCTTGAGCCGTGGGCCTTCGAAACGGCCGGACATAACATTGACGATCATGCGATATCCCTCCGGGGTCTGGCCGATGTGTAGCGGAGCGTCCAGAGCGACCGTGGCTTCGAACAGGAATTCAGTTTCAACTTCAGACATTTGCTTCTCCTTGATTTGGTTCCGAATTGTGGATGTCGGGTCGCTGCGATCGCCGCATGCCGGAAGGGGCGCATCCGTAGAGCTTTGAGAAAGCCGCAGCCATCTGACGCGAGCTGGAAAACCCGGACATCACAGCAATATCGGCGATCAAATGTTGACTGTCTCTCAGCAGGTTGCGGGCGCGTTGGATCCGAAGCGTGTGGGCAACCTGTATCGGCGTGGCCCCCAGATGGGCCAGGAACAAACGCCCAAGGTGCCGTGGTCCCATGCCAAGTTTCTCGGCCAGTTGCGCAACAGTGCCAGTGTCCAGCGCCCCATTCTGAATTAGCTTCAGGGCTCGGCTGACCGTCGACTTGGTGCCTTGCCATGCGGGGGAAAAAGGGGCGGCCTCTGGCCGGCATCGCATACAGGGACGAAACCCGGCCCGTTCTGCTGCCGCAGCGGAAGGATAAAAGCGAACGTTCTTCGCCAGGGGCATACGCGCCTTGCAAACGGGCCGACAGTAGATGCGGGTTGTCACCACGGCCACGTAGAACACACCGTCCGCCTCGGGGGCGCGGCGCGTCATTAGCGACAGACAGGCTTCAAAGTCCAACATGCGAAAAACGCTAAAGCACCCACCCGGCATGACAGCAAGAACCGGGCGGGGACGATGTCCGAAAACGACCGGTATTCGCGGCCCTAAACCCAAGCAAAAGCCTGGTTTCGCGCCCGCCATCGACTCGCGTGGGGTGCAGGTAGTAACGTCAAACTTACATGTCTCAGGTTTCTCGCGCGAAGCGAGTTGATCGTCCGCAAATCCACGCTTGTCTGCGCTCCCTCGAGTAGGTATCGTCCATACGCATAATCGGAGCTAGTACGCATATGTCATCGCAACGACTAAGGTCCAGCTCACGGACGCAGGATATTGGTCTCCTGGACAACAGTGCGCGCCCGTCGGTCGCCAAGGTCACCGGCGATGCTGCGACAGACATTATCCCGCTTGATATCGTGGCAAATCGCATCAGCGAAGGGTTCACGCTTCTCGATGCAGATTTCCGCATCGTAACAGTGGGTGCCGAAGCCCTGACGCCCGAAGAGCACGAGCGCGCGCCGCTCGTCGGACAAATATATTGGGATGCCTATCCCGGCAGCGAGTCGAGCGAGCTTGGCCGGCTTTATAAGAGCGCCATGCGTGATAGACGCGGTGTTGGTCTGGAACATCGATACCAATTTCCAGACGGACGTTGGCTATGGCTGGATATGCGCGCCTATCCCGTCGAGGCTGGCGGTTTGGCGATCGTCGCTCAGGATATCAGCCAGCGACACGCGAATGATAAGCGCCTAAGCGAAAGTGAAGCGCGCTTTCGCGGGGCGATCGAAGCGACACAGGGTGTCCTTTGGAGCAACGACGCTGATGGGCGCATGGCTGGGGAACAACCGGGATGGGCGAAGCTCACCGGACAGTCGTTTGCTGACTATCAGGGCTATGGCTGGTCGGATGCCGTGCATCCCGACGACGCTCAGCCGACGATAGAGGCTTGGAATGCGGCGGTCGCGGCCCGCGCACCCTTCGAATTCGAACACCGGATCAAGCGGCACGACGGCGAATGGCGGCGCTTTTCCATCCACGCGATTCCCGTTTTGGATGACGGGGGTCGGATTCGCGAATGGGTCGGGGTGCATACCGATATTACGGACGCCATCCAGACACATTTGCGGCTTGAGCAGAATGCCAGGACATTCGCATCATTGGTACAAAACAATCCCTTTGGCGTCTACGTAGTCGATGCCGGCTTCAGGCTTCTCCACCTCAGCCAAGGTGCCAGAAAGGCTTTCAGCAGCATCAACAATCCGGTCGGCCGTGACTTCGCCGAAGTCATGCGCCTGACATGGGCCGAGCCGTTTGCCAGCGAGGTGATCTCCAGGTTCCGGACGACCCAGGCCACGGGTGAGCCTCATGTCAATATGATCACCGTCGAGCCGCGCGTCGATATCGATGACGCCGAAGCCTATGATTGGCGGATTGAGCGCATCACATTGCCCGACGGCGGCGACGGCGTGGTCTGCTATTTCTATGACCTTTCAAAGCGAATGAAACTCGAAGACGAACTTCGCCAAGCCGTCGAGCACAAGGACATGCTCGCAAGAGAGATCGAGCATCGAATCCAGAACAGCCTGGCGATCGTTTCTGGACTGCTGACCATGCAGCGACGATCAGTTGAAAGCATCGAGGCCAAGGAAGCGCTTGGCGCCGCGTCATTGCGGGTGATGGCGATCGGGCGCGTACATCGCCAGCTGTACAAAGGAAGCAATGTTGGCGTCGTAGAATTTGGTCAATATCTGCGGGAACTTTGCGAAGATATTGAGCAAACGCTGGGCCGCACGAACCTGTCGTTTGAGTTTCAAACTGACATGGTCGAGCTGCCGGTCGATACTGCGGTGCCGCTTGGCATCGTGGCGAACGAACTTCTGACAAATGCGAGTAAATGTTGTGATCCTGCTACTGGCCAGCGTGTGATCGTCGAGCTTATTGCTCAAGGCGACGAACTCAAATTGACCATCCGCGATACCGGGCTTGGCATGCCCGATAATTTCTCCCCAAGCTCCAATGCCGGAATGGGGATGAAAATTATAGGTGCGCTGGTCAAGCAGGCCAAGGGAACGATCATTTATCCACAGGCTGGCCAGGAAGCCCGCTTTCAGATCCGAGTGCCTGTCGGACAGAAAAAACTAAATCGCTCAACCAATTAGGATCGCAAATGCTGATAGGCACAGTTTCCGGCGAGCCTGTGTCCCGGCGGTTACAAAGCTGCATATGTACCTGGTTTCCTGCACAGTTGCCCAGGCGCAGAAGCGGCGAGGAGGCCGACTTGGAAGGAGAATTTGTAGTTGTCTGACAATTTCGTTCTCATCACGGGCTGTTCGGGCGGCGGCAAGTCGACTCTACTCAGTGAGCTGTGTCGCCGAGGACATCATGTAGTTGAGGAGCCCGGTCGGCGGATCGTGAAATCCTAGGCGGCATCAGGTGGGCTGGTTCTGCCGTGGGTGAATGCGACCGCTTTCGCCAGGGCTGCCATAGCCATGACGCTAGCGGACAAAGACGCCGCGACCGGGAAAACCGGATGGGTGTTTTTTGATCGCGGGCTTATCGATGCGGCTTCAGCATTGGAAAGCGAGACAGGGGCACCCGTGCTGAGGGCTCTGGACGCGCCGAATCGGTATCACCGGCAGGTCTTTCTGGTGCCCCCCTGGTCGGAAATCTACACCGGGGATGCAGAACGGCGGCACGGATTCGATGTAGGGCTGGCGGAATATCACCGCCTGGAGACGGTGTTGCCGGCCTTGGGCTATAGCGTGATCATGCTGCCGAAAATCTCTGTTTCGGCGCGGGCGGACTTCGTGCTGGCAGCCCTGGAGCTGTGAGTGCGGCAACTCGGTTCGCATTACGATGCGGACGCGCGCTTACGCGTAAGACTCCGTCATCGCCGAATAGACCAGCGTCCGCAGATCACGCCGCAGCGTGAGGCGTGCATCGGTGCCCATGACCTGGGTCATGAAGACCACCGTCAGGTCCTCTTTCGGGTCGATCCAGAAGGCCGTCGAGGCGGCACCGCCCCAGAAATATTCGCCGACGCTGCCGGGCAGGCGTGTGCGCGCCACATCAACAGTGACCCCGCAACCGATGGAAAAACCGACACCGTCATAACCAGACTCGCTGAACGCTCCCGCTGGTGCCATGGCTGCCAAGTCCTGGCCGCCGTCGAGAAAGTTGAGGCTGAACAAGGCTACCGTCTTTGGACTGAGGATGCGCACCCCATCCAGCTCCCCGCCGTTCACCATCATGCGGCAGAAACGCATATAATCGTGGGTGGTTGAGACCAGGCCCCCTCCGCCGGCTTCGAGCTTCGGCGGCGCAGCGTAACTGGTCTTGCCGGCGTCATCCTGTAGCTTCAGTCGTCCGTCCTTGGGGCTGGGAAAATAACATGAACAGAACCGTTCAATCTTTTCCGGTGGGCAGAAGAAATCGGTATCAGTCATGCCCAATGGCCCAAACAGACGTGTACGGAGGAAGTCGCCGAAGCTCATCCCACTGACCTTTTCCACCAGATATCCCATGACATCGATGGAGACCGAATAGTTCCAGGCCGTGCCTGGGGAAAATTCTAGGGGCAAGCGGCTCAACTGATCCATCATCTCCGCGAGCCCACCAGGGGTCTGAAAATCATTGACCTTCTGCTTGCGATAAGCCGCCTCGACAGCGGTGCGCATCAAAAACCCATAGGTAAGGCCAGAGGTATGGGTGACCAGATCGACCACCTTCATCGGCCGCTTCGGCGGCGTCGTCAGAAAGGTGGGTGGCTGGTTAGGCAACAAGGTCGCCACGCCGCTGGCGTAGACCCCAAGGTCCTTCCAGGAGGGGATATGGGTGTGAACAAAATCGTCCAGGCCGATCAGACCCTCTTCGACCACCATCATCAAAGCCACCGCCGTGATCGGCTTGGTCATCGAATAGATACGGAAGATTGCATCTTCGCGCATGGCCTTATCGCGCTCCAGGTCCATCTTGCCGGCGATGCCGGTATGGACCAGCTCACCCTTGCGATAGATCTGCGTCATCAGGCCGGGCAAATATCCGCCATCCACATAGCGGCTGGCCATGACCCGGTCCAGATGCGCCAGGCGCGACGACGAAAATCCTAGACTTTCCGGTTTCACGATCTTTTGTCCTCCATTTGAATGTGACCATAACCCAATCTGCGGTTTTGCCCAGGCTGGCCCGCGCCTTTGAGCCGAACCCCTTGAGTGCGACAGAAAAATACCGGAGTTTGTTCGCAGAGATGATGCACAGACGAACGTCTCGCATATCGTCTATCAATTGCAGGAGCCAGAATCGATGACTCTCCGTATTTCCCGTTGCGCCGGGGCCGCGATGGTTCTGGCCTTAAGCCTCATTGGCAGCTCTGCAGCCTGGAGCGCGCCGTCGGCGGTCGGCGGGGTACCAATCCCTTGGCGTCAGATCGTGCACGACCTGGCTGCAAAGACTTTCAACAATCCTGCCTGGGGATTTTCCCATTGTCAGCGCGACTACGCCCTGGCCCGCCAACTCGCTGCGGCTGATCACATCACCCTGGACGATGACGTGCTCTATGCTGCGGCCTATCTGCATGACATGGCCGCCTTTGCGCCGTGGCGGGATGACCGCCGTGACCACAGTGACGTTGGCGCCGACAGGGTTGATGAAGTGCTGAAAAACACGGGCTTTCCACTGGCCAAGCTTGACGCCGTTCGCGCTGCGATCCGCACCCATATGTACTACCGCGACCCGGTCGGCCCCGAAGCGATATATCTGCACGACGCCGACACACTCGACTGGCTGGGTGCCATTGGCGTGGCCCGCATGCTGGCGCTGAGCGACGCCAAAGGTGGCCGACCCACCGGTCCGGACCAGGTGGCGGCCATCAAAGACAATCTGGCCAAAACCCCTGGCCGGGTAGTCTCGCCGGCTGGCCGCACCCTGGCAGCACCGCGCAAGGCGGAAGCCGAGGCGTTCCTGGAACAACTGCGCCAGGAGACAGACGCTCTTGGTGCATCGCTCTAAGGTCGGCGAGTTGAGTTCTTTGCGAAGGCTCGGATGAAGACTTTTACGTACCGCCTATCAGTCGCCAATCTCACTGACGCATGGGTATAGGTCTATACGAGCGCGTCGGTCGGGCGGCACGCCTCGAAAGTCGCTCGGGTTCCTACTGACCTGGGCACACTGATCTGACCTCGCCGCCATCACCGGTGCGACCAGTCGCCGGAACCGTCGGAATCAGTGGGTGCCAGGCCAAGGACATCACCTTCGGTCGTCACCCCAAGGCCGAGCACCGTGCGGTTGGCATAGGCGAAATAGGCCGCCACCTGGTTGACCTCCAGGATCATGCCGTCATCCATGCCGGCGGCGCGCATCTCGCCGAGCATCGCTGCGGTCACGGCCCCAGGGATGCGGGTGAGCGCCGCTGCGTAACGCAGGGCCGCCGCTTGCGCGTCGCTGAAAACGCCGTCGAAATCCTCACTCTCCAGTCCCCGCCGGATCGCCCCGGCGCGGCCCTCGTCCTTGAGCAGACGGACCAGCCCGGCAAAGTGATGATCGACACAATAGGCACAATCGTTGATCCAGCTGACGTAGACACCGATCGTTTCAAGGAACCAGGGAGGCAGGCGGTTGGCGGTGTTGTGCAGCACATGCTTGTAGAGCGCCATGTGGCCCTCCATCGTGTGCGGACGCAGGCTGTGGGCCATCATGATGTTGTCGATCTTGTCGCCCGGTCCCTTGATCCGCGCGTAGAGCGATGCGAGCCGCCCGGTCGCCGTGCTGTAGGCGATGGTAGCGATCCAGGTCATCAGTTGTTCCTCATCTTTGTCTCGCGCAAAGCGGACACGGCACCGTCCGGTATCAGGGAAAGGGAGCAGAGTGAATATTGCCGCGAGACCCTTTGTGTTGGATTTGCCATTTTGCAATATATCTGCTAATATCGGCACTCAGAACCTGGCCAGGCAACCCCAACGGAGAATAGCCACATTTGCAAACTTTTTTGGAATTGAAACGTTGCCCGGCTCGTCAAAACAAGGCCGGCACCGCTGCTGGGACACCGTAATTAACGGTGATTAACGGTGGAAAAATTGAAAATTGGATCGACCTGATACCGATTGTAGTTGGTCTGCCTCTGTTCCCAGGGTGACTTCGCGATTTGCCGGTGAATCGTGTCGACCGATGTCTCAGAAATTCGCTACGAGCCCCTTGGTCTAATTACCAACAGCGCTTCGACAGGGTCGCGTGAAAATGACTCGAGCTCCAACTCGCTATTGAGCAACAGATTTGCGATTTTCGCCGTGGTCGCGTTACCCGCCTGAATCCACACGACCTTTGGCGGGGGGCCCCGGACGAGTGCCAGACTGCGGAAATCATCATCTTTGGTGACAATTATGAAGTCTTGGGCCTGAGCCATCGCCCAGATATCGAAATCGGACGCACCACGCATACCCAAGATCTCGACATGACTGCTGCCCGGCCAAAGCGGCGCGCACAGGGTGACCAGGCGCGGGCTAAGATTTTCGTCAAAGAGCAGCTTCACGCGGCAGAATTGAAGGCGTAACGGCGTTCTCTTTCCGCCGCATAGGCGAGCACCGCGCGTATGTGATCACGCTGCAGCGACGGAAAATCAGCGACGATCTCGTCCTCGGTCATGCCGCCGGCGAGGTATTCAAGAATGTCCGTCGCGGTTATCCGCGTCCCGACGATGCACGGCTTGCCACCCCGTATGCTCGGCGTCGTTTCAATGAAATCCTGCCAGTTCATTGCGCGAGTTTAATCCCAATGCCGGTAGTCCGACAATCTCTTATAAACGGTGCGGTTCCCCCTACCTCGGCAAGTAGGTCCTCAGCACATCCTTGATGATCCGCTCCAGCTGATTGAGTGTGTTGCAGGTTTTGGCCACATGGCAGAAGCGGCGGTAGTCGCTCATGCGGGAATCGCCCTGGTCCCAATAGGTTTGCGGTTCGGGGTTCAGCCAGATCACGGCGCGGGCGCGCTCACTGATGGAGCGCATCAGGTCCAGGCGGGGATCGACGAAATTTGTTCGTCCATCACCCAGCACGATCACCGTCGTCCTGCGGTCGAGCTTGTCTCCGTGCAGCGTGAAAAAATCCTCCAACGCTTTGCCGTAGTCGGTGGAGCGAAAACCGATGCGGCCGAGGATCAGGGTAATCGCGTCGTTGACCGTTTCCTCGTTCAGCACGTCATTGACACTGACAAGTCTGTCGGAAAAGGCAAAGGCGTCCAGGCGCTCGACCACCTCGTTAAGGCTATAGAGAAACAGCAGCAGGAATTGCGCAGCACTGGCGACTGAGCGGGAAACATCGCAGATGACGGCGATTTTGGGTTTGTGGATCACCTGACTTTTCCAGATGATCTCGAACGGCGTGCCGCCGTAGGGCATACTCTTGGCCAGGGTCCGGCGCGCATCCAGACGCCCGGTCTTGGCGCGGCGGCGTTTGCGGGCGTAGCGGCTGGCCAGGCGTTTGGCCATGCGGCGCACCAGGGATTCCATAGCGCGGAAATCCTCTGGATTGATCGCCGTCAGGCTTTGCCCCGCCAGGATGGTCTCGCGCAGACGGCGTCCGGTTTCGCCGGCATAGAGCTTGGCTTGGCGTTCGACGAAGCGGCGGGCGTCAGCAAACAAGGCCAGACGGCGATTAGCAAGAACGTCCGCCGCCTCGGCGTCGTTCGCCACGCGCAGTGCGCCGATCCTGGCCTCCAGAGCCCGCAGGCCCATGTCATCGAGGATGCGGCGAACCATCAGATTGCGCTGGGTCATCAGGCGAATATCGCCGGCCCCCACCCTGCCGGCGGCGGCTTCCATAGCCTGAGCCAGGGCGACCGGGTCACCATCGGCCAGTAAATCAGAGGTGTCGGCAGGCGCATCGGTACTCTCACCGGCGTCGGCCGCGTGCAAGCTGTCACGCTGAAAGAAACGGTCGAAGCAAACCTCGAACTTGTCTACCTCCTGTGCGGTCTTGGCCAGGACGAGGCACAGGCTGTCGCGGAAGAGCTCGCGGTCGGCATAACCGATCTGGGTCACCGCACGATGCGCGTCTATAGCTTCGGCCGGTGTGACCTTGATCTCCACCGCCCGCAGGGCACGCAGGAAATCTTCAAGGGTGCGTTGCATCACGGGTCAGAAGTTGCGCAATCTTTGGCTCGACAGCGATGATGTCCTGCTCGAACTTCAACAGTACATTCAGGGTTTCGCGCACGAGTTCGGGGCTAAGCGCCCGGGCATGCAACAGCGTCAAGGCCCTGGCCCAATCGACGGTTTCAGAAATTGACGGCAGCTTTCGCAGGTCCATGCTGCGCAGGCTCTGAACGAATGCCACCAATTGGGTGCGCAGTTTCGCTTCGACGTCGGGCACCCGGGTTGCAACAATGCGCTCTTCCAGCTTTTGCTCCGGCAAAGGGATATGCAGGTGCAGACAGCGGCGTTTGAGCGCGTCGCCGAGGTCGCGGACATTGTTCGAGGTCAAAAAGACGATCGGCGGGGTGAGCGCCTTGATCACGCCGATTTCGGGGATCGAGACCTGATAGGCCGACAACATTTCCAGCAGGAAAGCTTCAAAAGCTTCATCGCTCTTGTCGATCTCATCGATCAGCAACACCGCCCCGCCGGGCTCGCGCAGGGCCCGCAACAGAGGCCGGGGTTCTAGAAAGGTCTCGGAAAAGAACAGGTCGCCGGCCCCGTGAAGTTGCTCCATGGCCGAGGCCATGTCAGGGGCGCCGGCCATCGCAGCCCCCATGTGATCCTTCAGGATCTGGGTATAGAGGAGCTGCTTGCCGTATTTCCACTCATACAAGGCCTTGGATTCATCCAGACCCTCGTAGCATTGCAGACGAATGAGCGGCAGGCCGAGCAGTGAGGCGGTGCAAAGGGCCAGTTCGGTTTTGCCAACACCGGCGACGCCCTCGACCAGGACCGGCTTTTCCAGGTTCGCTGCCATGAAAAGAGCCGTGGCAATGCGCCGTGAGGCGATATAACCGACACGGGACAGGCCCTCGATAATCGCGTCAACGGAACCAAGAGGGCTTTCGGGGGTCATAGAGTGAGGCTTTCCTCAGGCGCGTGAGCCACGCTCTGCGGCGGCGCTAGAGTGCCTTGCCTAAGCATTTTCCCATAGATCCGATAGGTCTTGTAAATCCGCGCACCAAAGCCCTCGAGGATGTGGCGCATGCGCAGATTGTCCTCAAGTATCCAGCTGTATTCCGCCTGGGTGATGCCGATCTTGACCCCTTCGCGGCGAATGGCATCCAGGATGAGGAAGGGTGCGAAAGCCCCGACCATATGGCGCGCAAACTTTTTCTTGATCCCCATCAGCGGCAATCGCCCGCGTTTTACGCCGGTTACTTTCAATCGCCACAAGAGTTTAATCCAACCAAATGGGAAGAGCTTGCCGTTCAGATCGAAGATCGCGTCGTTGAGGTTGGGCAGCAAAGCGCCAAAGCCCGCCGCCTCGCCATCGATTTCCAGATACCAGACCAGACGTGGATGCAGGATCGGGCGCAAGGCATTGCCCAGGTGCCGGGTCTCGGACTGAGTGATCGGCGCGGCACCCCAGTTTTCCGACCAGGCATCGTTCCAGATGTCCACCAGAGTGTTAATCTCGTCCTCGAAACGGTTCATCCGAATGGGGCGCAGGACCACATTGGCCGGAAGGGCCCGGTTCAGACGTGCCTGAACACCGGGGGTAAACTCGGGGACCTCTGAGATATAGGCATAGACGTCCTTGGCCTTGGCATATCCCTGCTCTTCAACCCGCCTGCCGGTGTAGGCCGGGTCGTGACCCATCATCAGCATCGGTGGGGTGTCAAACCCGTCCACGAGCAGGCCCACCTCTTCATTGATCGAAAGGTTGAACGGTCCCAGGGCCTGGACACAGCCGCGCTGGCGCAACCAATCTTCGGCCACGGCGAACAGGGCAGCGAACACCTGTGGATCGTCTTCGGCGGCGATCATACCGAAATAGCCGGCGGGAGCTGCGGGGTCTGTCCGCGCCAGATGGTCGATCTGAGCACTGATACGGCCAACATCGCGGCCGTCTTTACAGGCGAGCCAAAATTGAACGTCAGCATGTTCAAAGAACGGATTGTGCTTGGGCGAGAGCGCTTCCCTGCGCTCATAGAGCAAGGGCGCGATCCAGCTGGGATCGGCAGCGTTCAGGCGCATGGGCACGCGAATAAACCGTTCAAGCTGCGCCGGCGTGACGACGGGTAGAATTTCCACGGTAGTCCTCATCCCTCAGCGTAGAGTAAAATACTTATCGCTCCGGCGGCAAACCCGATCGGGGCCCCCCAGGCGGCGGCAAAGGGTGGCAAGACCCCGGTCTGGCCCATGGCTGTCAACAACCCGTCGGCGACAAGGTACAACAGGCCGCATCCCAGGCCAAAGATGATCGGCCCCGTGCGGTTGCTGCGCGTATGGCCAAGGGCTGTCGGTAGCGCCAGCAACAACATGATGATCGGCGCGACCCCCTCGGCCAGGGTGCGGTAGAGGCGGGTGCGAAACTGGCTGGGGCTTTTGTCCACCGGACCCTTGCCAAACAAAGATCGATAGGCCGTGCCGGAGGTGATCTCATAGGAGGCGGCGAACAGGCGGGCGGCATCACTGGGTTTGAGGCTCGTATGCCAATCGGTGGCTGCAGCGGTCATGTTATCAGCGCGGGCACCGGCAATGTCGGTGATGGCGACGCCGTGCAGGCGCCAGCCGCTGGCCAGCGGCGTCGCACTCGCCGCTGACATCCGCCGGACCAGGGCGTGATGGGCGTCGCGTTGATAGACATGCACGCCCTTCAACAGAGTCCCGTTAGGAGAGGACGATGTGATCATCACCACATCGCCATCAATACGAAACCACCTGGGCGTCTGGGCCTTGTGCTGGGGGGCAGGCGCACTGGCGCTCCACCATGTGGCCAGGGCCTGCTCGGCCCGGGGCGTTACCTGATCGGCCACGACAAGATCGATCATGGCGACCGCCAGGGCCACGGGCAGAGTGCGGCGAAAAATCTGAAACAGCGACAGGCCGCATATCCGCATCACCACCAGTTCACTGTTGCGGGCCAGTTGGCTGAAAGTGAATATCGCCCCGGCCAGGACGGCAAATGGGGCGACCTCCTGAAACAGGAACGGCAGGCGCAAGATCATATAGCGGCCGATCTGCAGGATGCCGCCACGGGCCAGGATGTCGCTGGTCCGTTCGAGCAGATCGATGAGCTGCAACATGCCCATGAGCGCCCCGGCCGCTGCCGCGGTGCGCACCATCATGATCCGCGTCAGATAGGACGACAGGCTGAATATACCTTGTTTGCGCATGGTCGCCGGTGCGGTTTTCGGCAGACGGTCGAACAGGGTCTCAATCCTGGCGAACAGGCCTGATATCGGGGTCTCGCCGGGGCGTTTGCGGCTGGACATAAACAGCCAGACACCAAATCCCAGAACCAGGACGGTGATCGACCCGATCGCCAGAGCCGGATCCACCTGCCCGGACGCGGCGAAGCTTTTGGCCAGGGTGACGCCATGGTGGAAGGCCACCAGGATTAAGGCCCCGAAGATCATCCCAGGTGCCCGGCGCCCGCGCTTGGCTGCCAGGGCCAGGGGGAGGGCCATCAAGGGCAGCAACGGGATCGCCAGGGATCTTACCAGGCGCGAATAAAGTTCGGCCCGAAGCACGCGCTGGGGAATGATCGCATCCGGGCTATTAATTTCTGCGGCCAGCTCGGTCAGAGTCAGTTCCTGCTCGTCACCGCCGCGCGGCGCGGCTGCGGCCCCGGAACCCAGAACTTCGGAATCAGAAAAGTCGGTGAACCTGAGCAATCGCGCTGTGCCTTTAAGGCCGTCGCGCAGAATAAGACCGCCATCCAGGCTTAGCTGGGTCGTCTTGCCATCGGGGCGCATGCCAAGACGGCCGTGGTCTGCAGTGACGATATCCTCGCCGCCTGATCCCACCCGGCGGATAAAGACCCCGGTCAGGGAGCGCCCGGTTGGGTCAACCTCGTCAGCGGTAATCGTGAAATCCGGGCCGGCATTGATGAAGGCCTGCGGATCAAGCCGCGCGGTCCATCCGGCATCAGTGGCGGCGCTGAGCACGGCGCGGTAGCCATAGCGGCTGTAGGGTTGCAGATAGCCGGTCAACAACAACCCGATCAGACCTAGGATCAGTCCGGCAAAGACAAAGGGTGCAACAATGCGCTCGAACGACACCCCGCCCGACAGGATCGCGTCGATTTCGCTCTCCTCGTCCAGGCGCGAGATGACCATGAACATCGCGGCGAAAAAGGCGGCGGGCAGGGCCAGACCCAATTGATAGGGGATCATATTACTGATCAGGCCGAAGAGAAAGCTCAGCCGCGCGCCACTAGCCGATAGCTGATTGATCAGGCGCAGGGTCTGTTCGAGCAGGAACGCAACCAGGGTAACGCCCAACACGGCCGCCGCCGGCAAAGCCAGCATGCGCAGCAGGTAGCCGTCCAATATCGACGGTCGCCATGTCGGACGATAGGACAACGGCGCGTCAGGCGCCCGGACGCTCACAACTTTAGACAGCGCCAGCGACGCGGCGACGGTCCGACGAGAGATAACCCAGTGTGCGGCCGACTTCGGCGAAGATTTCCAGGGCGGTGTCGATCTGTTGCAGGCTATGAGCGGCGCTTACACTGCAGCGCAGCAGGCATGTCTGGGTTGGCGTCGCCGGAGGCACGGCGAGATTCAGATACAACCCCGACTCCAGGAGTAGTTTCCAGAATGCGATGGCCATCTCTTGCGAGGGCATGGCCACCGCGACAATCGGATTGGCCTCGGGGCCAGTCTGAAAGCCAAGGGCGTTCAAACCCGAATACAGGCGGCGGGCATTGCGCATCAAGGTCGTTCGCAATTGCGGCATGGTGCGAACTTTGTGCAACGCTTCGAGCGTCGAAGCGATGACGCCAGGGGGCAGCGAAGCGGTAAACATGTAGGGCCGGCAGAGGACGCGCAGAAGATCAAAATCGGGCTGATCGGAAACACAGAAGCCGCCAACACCGCCCAGGCTTTTGGAGAAAGTGCCGATAGTGAAATCCACGTCGGCCTCGACACCGGCGACTTCCGCCAAGCCGCGCCCAGTTTCGCCCAGCACGCCCATGGAGTGGGCTTCATCCACCAGCAGATAGGCCCCGGTCTCCCGCTTGACGGCAGCGATCTCTTTCA
>JAYTXQ010000021.1:0-18812 GCA_043742825.1 Caulobacteraceae bacterium
TCCCAGGTCGAAGATCAGGGCCTGCCACGGCAGAGGGCCGAGTTCATTCATCAATGCCGTCCATTTGTCCGCCGAGCCGACCAGACGAGGCCCCGCCAAGGACCCTGTGGCGTATCGTGGCCGAGAAAGTCCAGATCAGAACGGCGCTGAAGACCTAGTCGCACTATCACCGCTTGGGATCTCAGATTTTCTGGAGATGTAAAACTCAACACCTCTTCAAAGCCAAGGCGGGAAAATCCGTCATCGAGCGCTGCGGTAGCACCCTCCGTGGCAAAGCCTTTGCCCCAAGCCTCACGTGTCAGGCGCCAGCCAATTCCGACGCCGGGGCCGAGCGGATGGTCAAGCGCAATCGGCTGCATCCCCACATAGCCCAGGAAATACCCACACTTGTCCGTCATAGCCCATGGCGTGTATCCCAGCTTGACGAAAATCCTTTGGTAGCGACGCAGTTTGTCCTGGGCCTCGTCAGCCGTGAAGACCTGCTGATCGGCCTGAACCTCTGGGTCAAAATGCATGCTGCTGAATGTGGCCAAGTCGATACTTCGCCAGGGACGAAGGATCAGGCGATCCGTCTCAATCCTGAATTCGACTTCAGACACCATGCTCTCAGAGGCCTCCACCGGACCAATTACCTACGGAATCCGCGAAGGGTGATTTGCTGCCGTTGTTGCAGTGCCCTCTGTGTGCCTTAAGCAAAGTCCCTAAATCCGATGTCTCTGCCCTCGCGTCGATTTCGCCGATCATAGTCCAGTTTCGACGTCAGCCCACGATCCGCACCGGCAGGGTCTCGTAGCCATGGACAAAGCTGGAGCGCACCCGGCGCGGTTCTCCCACGACCTCGATGCGGTCGAAGCGTTTCAGAATTTCTTCCCAAACCACCCGCAATTGCATTTCGGCTAGGCGGTTGCCCACACATCGATGGATGCCAAAGCCGAACGATAGGTGCTGGCGGGGGCGGGCGCGGTCGATGATGAAGGCTTCGGGGTTTTCGATTGCCTCGTCATCGCGGTTGCCCGAGACATACCACATCACCACTTTGTCACCCTTGCGGATGGTCTTGCCGTTCAGCTCGACGTCGCAAATGGCTGTGCGGCGCATGTGGGCCAGTGGCGTTACCCAGCGGATGATCTCAGGCACCATATTAGGAATAAGGCCGGGGTTTTCGCGCAGTTTCTGATATTGATCCGGGTACTGATTAAGGGCGTAGAGCCCGCCGCTCATCGAGTTGCGGGTAGTGTCATTGCCACCGACGATCAGCAGGATGATATTACCCAGATATTCGTCGGGGGTCATGTTCCGCGTGGCCTCGCTATGAGCCATCATCGAGATCAGATCGCCCGTCGGGGCCGCATTGACCCGCTCGTTCCACAGACTGGTAAAAACGCTAAGGCATTCCATCAACTCCGCCTGACGCGCCTCTTCAGTCTCCACCAGACCGCCAGGCATCGGCATGGACGTCGCGACGTCGGACCACCGGGTCAGGCGGCGGCGCTGTTCAAACGGAAAGTCAAACAACGTGGCTAGCATCTGCGTGGTCAGTTCGACGGAGACCCGGTCGACCCAGTCAAATGTCTCACCGATGCGCAGAGCGTCCAGGACCCTGGCAGCTCGCTCACGTATGATCGGCTCCATCTTCGCCAGGTTGCCCGGTGCGACGATGGGACTTACCGCTTTGCGTTGCGCGTCGTGCTTTGGCGGATCCATTGAGATGAAACTGGCGCGGCGAAGCTCTGGTGCTGCATCGCGAATGGTGATTCCGCCAAGGGCCGATTCCGAAGAGAACGCGCCTTGGTTGGTGTCCACAGCCATGATGTCGTTGTATTTTGTCACCGACCAATAGGGGCCAAACTCACTGTCGCGGCACCAATGCACGGGGTCTTCCGCCCGCAGGCGCTCAAACCACGGCCCATGAGTGTCGGTGCGAAAGTGCTCCGGATCACCAGGATTAAACTTCTCGAGCGGGGTCGAATAGGCCAAGGCCCGGGCCTCATCGATCTTCAACGAGCCATCCGCCATCTGAAACTCCCATTTTTCGTGAGCATACGCCGTGTCTCAGGTATTGGAACAGGAGATTTAGGACTGTCAGCCTCTGACTGTCCGCAATAGGGGATGCGTTAAATGACAGACTTTCGCTATGTTACCGACAACTTTGCCGTCAGCCCGCAGATATCAGTCGCCGATGTCGCGCAGGCGGCTGCGGAGGGTTTTGTTCTGATTATCAACAACCGTCCCGATGGCGAGGTTCCCGGCCAGCCGACTAGCGCTCAGATCGACGCGGCGGCGAGAGCGGCCGGCGTCGGGTATCATTACGTGCCTGTCCAAGGCGCGCCGAGACCTGATCAGGTGGCTACAGTCCAGGCGGCGGTCGCATCCACGGACGGCAAGGTTCTGGCCTATTGTCGTTCAGGCACGCGCTCTATCTTTACCTGGGCGTTCGGACAGACAGGGCAGATGGACGCGGCAGAGTTGATCCGTCGCGGGGCAGATGCTGGCTATGATTTGTCAGGCGTGGTCGGCTGACGCCGACTAGTGGCCATTCGGGTTCACATGGTTTGACTGCTGAAAGGCATCGGACAAGCGGCTTTGTGCCCGCCGCGAGATTTCATCCCACTCGGCCCGGGTGTGGCAGGTGGTTGTCCCACCCAGGCGCGTGCCTAGAATCGGTTCTGTCTTGCAGATGTTGCGCTTCGGATCGTCTGCCTTGAGCTTGGGTTTTACCGCGCTCTGATCCTGAGTTTGCGACGGGTCAGGGGTAATTTCGGCGCTGGCTGCGAAGCCACAAAAGATCAGGATCACGGCGGCCACCGCACCGAGGCGTGGCACTCTTGACATTGGGGTCTACCCTTCTGCGTGACAATTCCACTCAGAATCGTCGATTGTCGGTTGCGATGTAAGGCCGTCTCAGGTCACAACTCGCCACATGATCCCATTTGTTCGTGACTTTGACTTTGCCTATGGCCGCTGTGACCAGGTCTCGCCCCTGATCCGGAGGATAATCGCAGAAAATCCGGGCCCGTTCACCTATACGGGCACCGGCACCTATATTGTCGGCCGTGGCGAGGTCGCGGTCGTCGATCCCGGCCCTGATATGCCCGAGCACCTGGAGGCGATCCTGGCGGCGGTCGCCGGCGAGCGGGTGACCCACATCCTGATCACTCACCATCATCTTGACCACTCTCCCCTGGCTAGGCCGCTGGCAGCTGCCACCGGAGCCCCGATTTTCGGCTGCGCGGTCGTGGGGCCGATTGTTGAGGACGAGATTAAGCTTGAAGAGGGGCACGACGCTTTTGTGCCCGACGTGTCGCTATGTGGGGGCGGCATGATCGAGGGGGCCGGCTGGACGATCGAGGCGATTGCAACGCCCGGTCATACCTCAAACCACATCTGTTATGCTTTGCGCGAAGAAAATGCTCTGTTCAGCGGCGACCACATCATGGGTTGGTCCACCACGGTTATCACGCCGCCGGACGGCGATATGGGCGATTATCTGGCCAGTCTTGAACTGATCAAGGCGCGGGGCTTTTCCACCCTCTGGCCGACACATGGCGCGCCGGTACGCGAGGTTGAGCCTTTCATCGACGCCTATATTGCCCATCGCCGCATGCGGGAGGGCGAGATCATTGCCCGTCTGGTAGCGGGTGATACTGACATCAAGACGATGGTCAGTACGATCTATGCCGCCGTTGACGCTCGCCTGCATCCTGCGGCAGCGCGGTCGGTGCTGGCGGCGATGATCCAGTTGGTCAAATCCGGACGGGTCACTTCCGATAGCCCTGCGGGTCTGAACAGCCATTATGCCCTTAGCCCCGAGGTCCAGGCATGAATTTCGAGTTCTCCGACGAACAAAAACAGATGGGTGCCGAGGCGCGGCGGTTTCTGGCCGCCAAATGCCCATCGGGCGTGGTCCGCGCCGTGCTGGAGAGTGACGCTGCCTATGACAAGGAGCTTTGGAAAGGTCTGGCCGAAATGGGGTTCCTCGGCGTCGTCATCCCCGAAGTCTATGGCGGCCTGGGTCTTGGATATCTGGAGCTCTGCGTCGTGGCCGAGGAAATGGGCCGCGTCATCGCGCCGGTACCCTTTTCGTCGTCGGTCTTTCTGGCCACCGAGTTCCTGTTGGCTGCGGGCAGCGATGCCCAAAAGCGGGCGTGGTTGCCGCGCATGGCCACCGGGGACGCCATTGGCACCTTTGCCTTTGCCGAACGCGCCGGGGCGGTGACCCCTAAGACTGTGCAGCTGGTGGCATCGCAGGGTCGTCTCTACGGCAGCAAGACGGCGGTTGCCGATGGCAGCGTTGCCGATTTCGCCATTGTCGCGGCCCGCTCGGCACCAGGAACCGATGCCCGTGGTATATCGCTCTACCTCGTTGATCTTTCCGCGTCCGGCGTCACCCGAACGCCTCTGGAAACTATTGATCCCAGCCGAGGGCATGGAAGCCTCACCTTCGACGGCGCGCCGGGCGAAATGCTAGGCCACGCTGGCGAAGGCTGGCAAATCCTCACCCAGGTGTTCGACCGCGCTGCCATCCTGACCGCGTTCGAACAGATTGGCGGAGCTGACCGTGCTTTGGAAATGGCCCGCGACTATGCCCTGGAGCGCATGGCTTTTGGCCGGCCGATCGGATCGTTTCAGGCGATCAAACACATGCTGGCGGATATGTATGTCTCCACAACCCTCGCCCGCTCAAATGGCTACTACGGGGCCTGGGCCCTTTCCACCGATGCTGCAGAACTGCCGCAGGCGGCCGCGACGGCGCGGGTCAGCGCCACACAAGCCTTCCAGCATTGCGCCAAAAACAACATCCAGGTGCACGGCGGCATGGGTTTCACCTGGGCGTTCGACTGCCACCTCTTTTACCGCCGCTCAAACCTTTTGGCCCTGAATCTCGGCAGCCTAAGCCAATGGGAAGACACCCTCATCGCCCGAATGCGCACCCGAAATACCGTGGCGGCATGATGAAAGAATACAAAAGGACGTTGGCGCAGCAGCCGCTTTTTGAAACGCCAAGAAGCCAAGGCCGGACGGTGCTGCGCCGTAGGCGAGAGACCCTTTGCGTTCGAATTGCCTCGGCTTCGCCGAAAAGTCCGAAACCCCTTAGCTTCTTGGCTTCTTGGCGTTTCAAAACTAAGTTTCGAAATCTACGCCCGCTGCACATGAGTACTACTCGACGACAATCGGATCCAGACCATGAATTTCGACGATACACCCCAGGAAGCTGAATTTCGCGCTGAGGTTCGGGGCTGGCTTGACGCCAATGCGCCGCATGAGTTGCGCGCGGACCTGGAGTCTTCCGGCTTTGGTAATCTCTCCCTGGGCGATCGGGACCCGATGCAAATCTCCAAAGTCTGGCAACGCAAAAAGGCTGACGCCGGTTGGGCCTGCCTGCATTGGCCAAAGGATTATGGCGGCCGCGGTGCCACGCCCATCGAGCGGGTGATCTGGGGGCAGGAAGAGGGTCCCTACGGTGCGTTGGGCGGGATATTCATTATCGGCCACGGCATGTGCGGGCCGACCATGATGGCCTTTGCCAGCGAAGAGCAAAACCGTCGCTATCTGCCACCCCTGGCCGCCGGCGAGGAGATCTGGTGCCAGCTGTTCAGCGAACCGGCCGGCGGTTCTGACCTGGCGGGTCTGCGCACCAAGGCCGAGCCGGCAACGGATGGGTCCGGTGACTGGATCATCAATGGTCAAAAGATATGGACCTCCGGGGCCCACTACTCTGACATGGCCATCCTGATTACACGCACAGACCCTACCGTTCCCAAACACAAGGGCCTGACAATGTTCTTCATCAACATGAAGAGTCCCGGCATCGACATCCGCCCAATCAAGCAAGCCAATGGCCAGTCGGGTTTCAATGAGGTTTATTTCAACGACCTGCGCATCCCCGATGCCCAGCGCCTGGGTGCAGTGGGCGAGGGCTGGAAAGTCTCGCTTACGACTTTGATGAATGAACGGCTTTCCATCGGTTCGGGCATGTCCACCGGCTTTCCCGAGTTGTTTGAACTCTGCCAGCATATTGAAACCCAGAACGGCTTGGCCATCGATGACCCAGCTGTGCGATCTAAACTAGCCACTTGGGCCGTGCGCACCACCGGCTTGAAATACACCGGTTTTCGCGCCCTCTCGGCCCTTTCGCGGGGCGAAACCCCCGGACCGGAAAACTCTATCGGCAAGCTGGTGGCCGGCCCGACGATGCAGGAAATCGCCATATTTGCCGAAGACCTCCAGGCCCAGGCCGGCATCATCACCGCCCCGGATCTCGCCGCTGCGAACGGCCGATTCCAGGCGATGTTGTTGCGCTCACCCGCCACTCGCGTCGAAGGCGGCACCGATGAGATTCTGCGCAATATCATCGCCGAGCGGGTTCTGGGGCTGCCTGCAGACATTCGCGTCGACAAGGACGTTCCATTTAACCAGATCCCGACCAGCGGGCGGGGCTAGGCGAAATCACTAAATCAGTTGCATGAACTGCACCGGGGCATGAGCTTGGCGGTGGCAATTGTGGCGGAAAACTAGACTGGCTTAATCGGTGCGCCAAAAAAAAGACCAAAAAAATGCAATTACTCCTTGCAGTGTCATTTTTTCCGCGTTGCACCGCCTGCGACATTTCGTCACTGAACTTTTTTTCCGGGATCCCAAAATGACAATCTCGATCAAATCCTTGGTCGTCGGCCTCGGCTCACTCGCTTTCGCAGCCGGCCTCGCCGGGTCCGCTGCGGCCGGCGCGGGTTTCATCGCCCTCGAAGGTTCGGACGCCACGACCTACCACCAAGACCCCCAATATACCCCGCAGCTGTTCATGTATCTGCAGGGCGGATCTTCATTGAACGTCCTCGTGCTCAATGCTGGCAGTGGACCGGCCATCGGCCAAGCCGGCGTGGGCTTGACCGCTGTCGGCAGTCTTTCCGGCGTGACTCTGAGCAACTACAGCGCCATCTATGTTGAATCGAAGTATGGCTGCTGCACCGCCGATCAATCATTGCTCAATGGTTTTGGCGCTTCGGTCAACGCTTTCGTCGCCGCTGGCGGTAATCTTTCGATTGAAAACTACGGTGGCGGTTCTTACGACGGGGTCGTCCCAGGTGGTGCCGGCAGCAATAGTAGCAACACTTCGGGCACCGGCTGCTCGGATGGTGAGCTCGTTACAAGCGATGGCATCGCCAAGGGTTTTGCCCAACCCCCAGTTGACGGCTGCTGGTCCCATCAGGGTTACGACAACGCCTATTGGGGAGCTTTTGGATACAAGAACCTGATATCCTCGGCCCCAGCCTATGGTTTCACAGATGGCTCGTCCTTCTTGGCCACGGGCGGTACGCTCGGCGGTCCCATACCTGAGCCGGCGACCTGGGCTCTGATGCTGGTCGGTATCGGCGGCGTCGGTTTCGCCATGCGCTCCAGCCGCAAGGCCGTCAAAGCCGTCTAATTTGAGGTTTCGACAATACATTAAAGGGCCGGCGTAAGCCGGCCCTTTTTCGTTGCGCGGTGGCTAGCAGCCTGCGAAAAGTCGCCTTTCTGTTGCGGCTAAGAAGTACCGTGGGCACCCTCGCCCATCATCGCTAGATTAAAGAATCTGGAACGGCGTTTTTCTCGTACCGCCGGCATCTCGCCGGCCTGCATCTGTGGCCCGCGAGTGACCGCGGTCTGGTAAGAAAATGCCGGCGAGACGCCGGCGCTACAAGAGGCGCGCAGTCTAAAACTAGCGATGATGGGCGAGAGTGTCGGCGGCACGCGGTAGCCAAATCCGACAAGGGTCAAACGATGCGCGACTTGGTATAGGGTGGCACTCAATGAACGCAGTCTTTGATCCTCAGCACCTTGATGCAGCCGTCGCCGCCCACAAGGCCGGACGGTGGTCACAGGCTGAACAGTTATATCGCGAGGTTCTTACGGCTCAGCCGCGCAACTTTGTGGCGACCCATTTTCTTGGCCTGCTTCTGGGCCAGCGCGGCGATCCCATTCAGGGCGTGGCCTTGATCCGCAAAGCCCTGCGTTTGAACCCCCAATCGGCGGAAGTCCACAATGATCTGGGCGAGCTGTTCCGCCGCGAAGGCGATCTGGATGCTGCAGCTCGGGCTTTTCATGCCGCTTTGCGCCTCAGTCCTCAACTGGTCATGGCGCAGCACAATTTAGGACTGACCCGTCTTAGCCAGGCCCGCTACGGCGACGCTGTGCTTTGCTTTGACGCGGTCACCCGCCTGAGGCCCGGCTCGGCCGACGACTGGCACGCCCTGGGGCTGGCCCGCCAGGGTCTAGACCGATATGCGGCGGCCATTGACGCCTATCGCAGCGCGCTCCGCCTTGATGCAGATCGGGTCGAGACCCTGGTCGCCTTGGGCGGAGCATTGCGCGACAGCGGCGATGCACCCGGTGCCGTCCAATCCTGCGAGCTGGCCCTGGGACGCTCACCGGAGAATGTCCCAGCCCTCCGCGGTCTGGCCGTGGCCCTGGGCGGTCAACAGCCGGCCCGCGCAATCACCCTCATAAGACGTGCGGTTGAACTTTCTCCAGATAGTGGCGACCTCTATCAGGTTCTCGCCAGCCTACAGCGCGAATCGGGCGATTTTGCCGGGGCGTTCGCAAGCTATCGCGCCGCTACGGCGCTGCCAGGACCAAAATCTGTCGCCTATTATGGACTCAGCCTTAGTCGCAAGTTCACAGCTAAGGATCAGGCCCTGATCGACGAAATTAGCCATGCATCACGCGCCCCCGAACTCGATCAGCGCGCCAGATCGACGCTGCACTTCGCTCTTGGCAAGGTTCATGATGACCTTGGTCGCTACGGGGAGGCGATCGCACATTTCGACCAGGCCAACCAATTTTGGCTTTCCGGGCGGACCGCAGAGCGCGCTCACACATCACTGGCCAAGATGCGCTCAGCCCGGTCCTCCATGGTCCAGAGACTCATGAACAGGTATGATGGGGCCAATATCGAACGTCTGCACGTCTGGGCCGACCCGTCGGATCGGCCTATCTTCATTATTGGCATGATGCGATCGGGGACGACACTGGTCGAACAGATCCTAGCCAGTCACCCTGAGGTCGCCGGCGGCGGTGAATTGCCCTATTGGGGGGCGTTGATGGCGCGCTTTCAGGATCGCGAGCGCGAGATTTCGTCGGCCGATGTCGTAGCAGGGACCCGAGGGTTTCTGGACGTTCTGTCGGGAATCTCAACGACTGCACGGCGGGTCACTGACAAGATGCCACAGAATTTCCTGGCCCTTGGTTTGATCCACGCCTTGTTTCCCAATGCCAGAGTTCTGCATTGCCGCCGCGACCCGGTTGACACGGCCCTCTCCATCTATTTCACCGAGTTTGCCGGGCAGCAGAGCTTTCCGGCTGACCGGGGATCGATCGTCGCCTATTATCGCGATTATCTGAACATGATGGCGCAATGGCGCAACCTGGTTCCTGCCGACCGCTTCATGGAGATTCAATACGAAGATATGGTGACCGATCAGGTGACGACCAGCCGGAAAATCATCGCGTTTTGCGGTCTTGAATGGGATGACGCCTGTCTGTCGTTTCAGGATACCAACAGGCCGATCCAGACCGCAAGCGCCTGGCAGGCGCGACAACCCATCTACAATACCTCAACCCAGAGGTGGCGCAACTATGAGCCCTGGCTTGGTGAGTTCCGCGAACTCCTCAACCTGTCCGATCCAGATGCGCCGATAGCGCACAAAAGGACCAGTATTGGAACAAACTCAAATGACCTATGAACACCTGATCATCGAAGAGCGCGGCGCGGCGCTTTGGGTGACGATGAACCGGCCCGAACGCTTGAACGCGCTCAATCTGGGCATGTTCACTGGCTTTCGCGCACTTTCAGCTCTGCCGCGCGGTTAAACGCCCGGACCGGAAAACTCTATCGGTAAACTGGTCGCTGGCCGGACTATGCAAGAAATCGCCATATTTGCCGGAGACCTTCAAGCTTAAGCGGGAATCATCACTGAGCCGGATCTGGCCGCCGCAAATGGCCGATTTCAGGCCATGCTGATGCGTTCACCCGCCACACGGGCCGAGGGCGACACCGATGAGATCCTGCGCAATATCATTGCCGAGCGGGTGCTGGGTCTGCCGGCCGACATCCGCATCGACAAGGACGTGCCCTTCAACCAGATTCCGACCAGCGGGCGAGGATAGGCATAAAACCCTAGCCAAATGTATCAATTGCACCAGTGTGTCGGCCCGTCAGTGGCAATTGTGGCGGTGGAGCCACGTCTGCCTGATCAATGCGCCAAAAAAAGTCCGGAAAATACGATTATCACTTGCGGTGCTTTTTTGTCCGCGATAAGCACGTGCGACATTACGTCGCATAACTTTTTTTAGAGATCCACTATGAACGTTTCCATGAAATCTTTGGCCGTAAGCCTGGGCAGTCTTGCCTTCGTAGCCGGTCTCGCGGGTTCCGCCCAGGCGGACGTCTTCGTGTCGGGCAATTCCGCCGCCTTCGGTAACGGCCCGATTGCCACGTATGACTTCACCACGGGTGCTCTTGTTGGGTCATTCGTGCCCGATGGGGCCATGATCTCCAACGCGAATGGTCGCGGTCTTGCGGTGACTAACAATGAGTTCTTTTACACAGAACTCACTGGAGGTTTCGGTGCCACCGACAAAATCCATATCGCCCCATTCAATGGCGGTGCTGGCGGCCACGATATCGGGTCATTCGCCAATCCGGCACCGACCTCCGGCATCCAGGATCTGGCCTTTGGAGCCGCTGGCCTGTACGCATTGACCGGTTATCCGAGCGGGCCGTCCGTGGTCTACCTCCTCAATCCTACAACCGGCGCGCAGATCAGCCATTTTACGCTGCAGACGGGTGCCAGCGCGGACGGCTTTACGGTGCTGAATGACGGGACTTTCATCGCCAACCTTGCTGACGGCGCAGGAACCAATCTTTACCAACACTTCGACGCCACGGGCGCACCTATTGGTGGCACCTTCTCTGCTGGTAGCTTTGGCAGTTCGACCGGCGTTGATATCGCGACGGACGGCCTTTCTCTTTATTTCGCCACGGGTTTCAACAGCATCACCAATACCGACTTTGCCGGCAACGTAATCAGTTCGATAGCGACTCACGGTGAAACATTCGAGGACATCGGCGTACAACAGAACTTCACGCCGCCGCCTCCCACGGTGCCTGAGCCGGCAACCTGGGCCCTGATGCTGATCGGGATTGGCGGCGTCGGTTTTGGCCTGCGGTCCAGCCGCAAGGCAGCCAAAGCCGTCTAAACATCGGCTTCCGACAACAGGTGAAAAGGCCGCCCGAGAGGGCGGCCTTTTTTCTATGTGCGGTATAATGATCTTGAGATTGCCGCTCGGCGAGCGCAGAGGAACGGCGGAGTATTTCGAGGCTGAGCTATGAGCTATGAACACCTGATCATCGAAGAGCGCGGCGCGGCGCTTTGGGTGACGATGAACCGGCCCGAACGCTTGAACGCGCTCAATCCCGGCATGGTCACCGAACTGCGTGACCTGTTCGTCGGTCTCTACTGGCGCCACGAAGTGCGCGTGGTGGTCCTGCGCGGGGCGGGGATGAATTTCTGTGCGGGCCTTGATCTTAAAGAGCGCGGCAACAATGGCGGGGCCGGGCCGGGCGAGGGGTTGATCTCGCAACGGCGGATCAGTGAGATCGTCATCGCTATGCGGCGCTGTCCGCAGCCGATCATCGCCCTCATCGACGGCGCAGCGTCCGGCGGCGGGTTCGCGCTTGCCCTGGCCAGTGACGTGCGTATCGCCACGCCGACGCTGAAAATGAACGCTGCCTTTATCCGTATCGGCCTGTCAGCCTGCGATATCGGGGTCAGCTATTTCCTGCCGCGCATGGTCGGCTCATCTGTGGCAGCAGAACTGATGCTGACCGGCCGTTTCCTGCGCGCCGACCGCGCCCTGGCACTTGGGCTGGTAAGTGCGGTGGTCCTGCCCGAGGACCTGGAAGCGGAAGGGGAGAGCTTGGTCGGTGAGATGTTGTACACCACGCCGCTGGGTCTGCGCCTGACCAAGGAATGCCTAAATCACTCCATCGACGCAGGTGGCCTGGAAGCGGCCATCGCCATGGAAGACCGCAACCAGATCCTTTGCGCCCAGGGCGAAGATTTCCGTGAGGGTGTCACGGCCTTTCTGGAAAAACGCCCGCCGAACTATGCTAAGTCGAAATTGGCCTGATCCCCAAAGAAGTTATCCGCAGATGACACAGATGTGTCTTTATGGCTTGCGTTGTGGCGTCGAAACGTCGGATCAGGACTTACCGGATTCGCCAACTGAGCGGGTGCATTTCAGTCTATCTGCTTAAATCTGCGTCATCTGTGGATGGCTTCAAACAAAGAGGAAACACACGATGGATGATCTCAAAGGCAAGGTTGCCTTTATCACCGGCGGGGCCAGCGGCATTGGCTTGGCCATGGCCAAGGCCTTTGGTCGTGAGGGCATGCTGGTGATGCTTGCTGATATCGAGGCGGCCCCTTTGACGGCGGCAGTAGATGAGCTTCGGGGACTGCAAGTGCGTACCGAGGGCGTGCTGTGTGATGTTTCCAGTCGCGGCTCGCTGCAGAATGCCGCCCTGGAGACGATTTCCAAGTTCGGTAAGGTCCACCTGGTCTGCAACAACGCCGGGGTTGGTGCGGGGGGTGATGTAGGCTCCGTGTCACCGGCGGACTGGAAGTGGATCCTGGATGTTAATCTGATGGGCGTGGTCAATGGCACCGATGTCTTTGCGCCGCTTATGCAGAGCCACGGCGAGGGCGGGCATTTCGTCAACACCGCTTCCATGGCCGGCATGGTCAGTCCTGCGGGCATGGAGCCCTATTGCGCCACCAAGTTCGCCGTCGTGGCGATGAGCGAGGGGTGGGCGGCGCAGTTGGCTCCGCGTGGCATTGGCGTCTCCATCCTTTGCCCGGGCTTCGTCCAGACCCGCATTCACGAGAGCCGGCGCAATCGCCCTGGCAGCGCCGAGGCCAATGCCGCGCCGGCGCAATTCGATGATGCTCTGGCTCTACCGGTTCTGACCGGGATTCCCGTCGGGCCGGTAGCCAACCGCGTCGTTGAGGCGGTCAAGGCAAACGAATTATACGTGTTCACGCACCCCGAATTCAAAGCTGTTGTCGCCGCCCGCTTTGATGCGATCCTGGCGGGCTTTGACAGTGCCGCTGGCAGTGTCGCCCTATCAGTTCTGCCCCTGCGCGAAACGCCCGGTGCTGATGTCGGCGTCGTGGTTGATGTGGGGACCTAAGGGGTCGTCAAAGAATTGGTGTATCGTTTGACGTTGCGCTGTTGGAAGCGGTGTAAACAGTACCGCCAAGGAGCCAGGGCGTAACTGTGACTCCGTCGAAGGCGAGATCATTCAAGCGTTTGCAGTGGGAATCGGTTTCGCTGCCAGTTCCCGAGCACCTTGGCTTCTTGGCTCCTTTGCGGTTCATAGTTCGTCGTTAAATGAAACCCGTTTTCGTTGACCAATCCTAAGCAAAGGCTCGCCGTCGGCGTGCTGCTGCTTGGCACCATGGGTTTGGTTGCCTTATTCCTGTTTCCGATGTTCGGATTGTCGGGACCCCAGGTGGCAAGACACTGGCTCGCCGCAGCCCATGGGCCTTGGGGGCTGCCGGTGGCGTTGGTCGTTTTCGCGGTCCTGGCCTTTGCCGGCGTGCCGCAAATCGCTCTGATCGCGACTGCAGTTGCCGTCTTCGGCCCTTGGTATGGTGCCCTCTATAGCTGGATCGCAACCTTGGCTTCCGCGCTGGTTGGCTTTGGCTTGGGGCGTGTCTTTGGCATACGGCTGGTTAAGGGTTTGGCGAGCCCGCGTCTGGACCGGTTTACCGCCCAGCTGGCTCGAAATGGCTTCCTCGCCAGCCTGATCGTTCGTTTGGTTCCTTTTGCTCCGTTCGTCGTTGTCAATGTCGTCGCCGGAGCGGCGCGGATCTCACTTGCTGACTTCACGCTTGGCACCGCCCTGGGTATCCTGCCCAAAATCGCGCTCACCGCTCTGGCAGGCGGGGCAGTGCTTAACCTGTTGAGGCTTGCGCGTGATCTGCGAGGCGGTTAGAGAAGGTGTATGCACATGCGCTGCAACATCCTGCTTCTCGCGACCCTGGGGCTTAGCTGCCCCTGGGTGCAAATGCGGCCTGCGTAGTCTTCGCGGTCGGGCGCTCAGGGGAGTCACATCGCCTCAAGCCCCATTCAACTTCGCGAAGAAAAGATTACCCAAATGACCGATATTCAAAACGCCGACGCGCCAGCCGTGTCCGCTCCTAACTCCGCCAAAATCGTTATTTTTGACACCACCATGCGCGATGGCGAGCAATCGCCTGGTGCCTCAATGTCCGTTGAGGAAAAACTGGAACTGGCCAAGATCCTCGAAGATATGCGCGTCGATGTGATCGAGGCGGGCTTTCCCATTGCTTCCAATGGCGACTTCGAGGCCGTGCGTAGGGTCTCAGAGATCATCACCGAGAGCATCGTCTGCGGCCTGGCCCGCGCCGGCATCGCCGATATCGAGCGCGCCGGCGAAGCTATCCGACCGGCTAAGCGGGGACGCATCCACACGTTCATTTCTACCAGCCCGCAGCACCGCGAACACATGCTGCGGATGAGCGCCGCCGATGTGATCGAGGCGGTCACCGGGTCTGTGACTCACGCCCGCAATCTCTGCGGCGATGTGGAATGGTCGGCGCAGGATGCCACTCGCACCGAGCGCGATGTGCTGCACCGCTGTATCGAGGCGGCCATTCGGGCTGGGGCCACGACCATCAACCTGCCTGACACGGTTGGTTATACCTATCCAGACGAATATGCGGAACTGTTTCGCGATGTCCTGGAACGGGTTCCCGGTGCGGATAACATCATCCTGTCGGCTCATTGCCATAACGATTTGGGTCTGGGCGTGGCCAACAGCCTGGCGGCAATTCAGGCCGGGGCGCGGCAGATCGAGGTGGCGATTAACGGCATCGGCGAGCGGGCGGGCAATGCTGCGCTGGAAGAAGTGGTTATGGCCCTGAAGGTGCGTGGCGACCGCCTGCCCTTTCATACCGGGGTTGTGACAGAACATATCACCCGAGCTAGCCGCTATGTCTCCGCCGTCACCGGCTTTCCGGTGCAGTTCAACAAGGCCATCGTCGGCAAGAACGCTTTCGCCCATGAGGCCGGCATTCACCAGGACGGCATGCTGAAGAACGCCGAAACCTATGAGATCATGCGGCCCGAAGATGTGGGGCAGGGCGGATCGAATTTGGTTATGGGCAAGCATTCCGGCCGCCATGCCTTTCGACAGAAGTTGCAGGCCCTGGGTTATGACCTTGGCCAGAACGCCCTGAATGAAGCCTTTGGCCGGTTCAAGGATCTGGCCGATAAGAAAAAGCACGTCTTTGACGATGATCTTATCGCTTTGGTCGATGACGCCCTCTCACGGGGCAGCGAACGAGTGCAGGTCAAGGCTCTGAGGGTGATTGCCGGCACAGAAGGGCCGCAGGAAGCGCAACTGACCCTGGTCGTCGACGGTGCTGAAAAGACAGCCACGGCAACTGGGGATGGCCCTGTTGATGCGGTGTTCAACGCCATTCAACAGATCGTCCCCCACGACGCCGTACTGCGCCTTTTTCAGGTCCACGCGGTGACCGAGGGTACCGACGCTCAGGCTCAGGTTTCGGTGCGTCTGGAGGAAGATGGCCGCATCGCCACTGGCCAGGCCGCCGACACCGATACCCTTACCGCTAGCGCGGCCGCCTATATCAACGCCCTGAACAACCTGTTCTCCCGCAAGGAGAAGAGCGCGCCGGAGCCGATCACAGTCAGCGGGTTTTAGTCAGATTTCCTTCTCCCGCAAGGGGAGAAGGAATTTTGGGGGAACAAGTTCTGCTCTGGATCCCGATCACTATCGCTGCGGCGGGGCTGCAGGTTGCGCGCAATGCCCTGCAGCGTGGGCTCTTGGCTACTGCCGGACCCTGGGGTGCTACCCTGGTGCGTTTTCTGTTCGGTCTGCCGTTTGCCATCCTTTTCGTGGGGCTCGCAGCACTGTGGTCTCCGCACGCTCGGGTGGATTTCGACACACGCTTCTGGCTCTATTGTGCGGTCGGTGGGGCGGCCCAGATGGCAGCAACAGCCGCGCTGTTGGTCTCGATGCAGCGATCCAGCTTTGCGCTGGGAACTGTATTCGCCCAGAGCGGCATCCCTCTGACTGCCATTTTTGCCCTGGCATTCGGCGAGAGCATAAGTGGTCCCAAATGGCTGGGGCTGGCCTTGACCACCTTGGGCCTGATTGCACTTGGTGTGCCTCGCCAGCTTGACCGCTCGCGGGCGTTTAGCGCAGCGTGGCTTGGGACCGGTGCCGGTGCCGGTTTCGCCCTCTCGTCCAATGTCTACCGTCAGGCGGCCCTCGCCGTGGCGGCCGACCACCCGGTGCTCGGGGCCCAAATCACGTTAGTTGTGGTTCAGGCCATGCAGGCCGCCTCACTCACCGCCTGGCTGGCCCTGACCAACCGTGCCGCTCTGCGCGCCGTAATCACGGCCTGGCGTGCGTCTCTGGGGGCAGGGTTTTTAGGCGCGGCAGCCTCGGGCCTCTGGTTCACCGCCTTCGCCATGAGTCCGGTCGCGCCGGTTCGTGCCGTAGGGGTTGTCGAAATGCCCATCGCCGCAGCAGCGGGCCGGCGGATGTTCGCCGAGCAGCTGACCTGGTTGCAGATCGGCATGGTATTGCTCACCAGTCTGGGCGTGGCATTGGCGGCGTTGGGATAAGCCAAGAGCGGCCGACCGTCTGAAAGGCAAAAAAAAGGGCCCCCTCAGGGACCCTAATTTCGTGTCAATTCAGATTTCAAACTTAGGCTGCAGCCCGTGCCTGCCTGCGCATGGCGAAACCGATGGCACCGATGCCGACAAGCATCAGGGCCCAACTGGCTGGCTCAGGTACCCCGCCGCCGCCGCCGGCGATAGTATCGTCATCGAACCGTCCGCCAGCACCGCCTTTGAAATTGCTCAGCAGCTTACCTTTAACATAGCTCAAAGGAAAATTTGTACCCGTGATATCCCAAGAGAAGACTTCGATCGGCCCGGTGATGGGCAACACAGCAGACGTCATGGTCAGCGTGCTTGTCCCGCCGGTGTCGTCCAGAAATGAATTGGCGAGACCGCCGCCGGCCGTATACGACCTAATGGCCGCCCCCGTGAAAGTTCCGCTCAGTAGGTTGGCACCCGCGTTAATGGTCTTGCCCTTGTAGACGAAGGAGGCACCCGTGTACGTAAATGCAAATGAGCCGTCGATCCCCGACTGTTCAAGCGGGTTCGTGATCTTTGTAGTCGACGTGGCTAAAAGGGTAAAAGTTGCGTCCAGCTCGCCTATCGCCTGCGTAGCCGCGTCCGGCAGAGTGAAATTGAAATCTACCGCATTTGCCGCCGTATTCGTCAACGTGCCAACGCCTTTCACCACGGACCATTTCAAATTATATTTGTTAGTCTCAGAGCCGAAGTTGGCAAAATTAGTTTGCACGGCAAACGAGGGCAGGGCTAGCGACACAGCAGCAAGACCACCTGCAACAGCCAGAGTAAATTTCAGATTCATGACAACTATTCCTTTTGAGGTAGATTACCTGCTTGCCTCCCCAATTTGGCCAATGGGCGCGACGTTGTAAAGCCCTAAGTTCGTCTTAATTAAAAAAAATCACTTTGCCGAAGCCGGGGAAGTTTTCCGCGCTGGGTGCGTTGTGTTTCTGAGGTGCGTGCGGTGGGTTGCCCGGGCACATTCTGCGTCAATTTGTCCTGGTCACTTTCAACAGAGGCGATGATACCAATTTTGTTGGATTGCGATAATTAAGATTTAGATAAGTAACTAGTAGGGGGTAACTAGCAGTGATAGCGCAGCAGTTATTAAATAATTTTTATCGGCTGGCCTCCCGCCTCAATAACTTGTGGCGAGGCGGCATTACTATCGCAGCGTTGTTCATTTTTTCTATCCCAAGCGCCGCAAATGCGCTAATTATTAAACTGAAATATGACACGAGCATTACGTCACTCGCCAATGCGGCGCAGGTCGAGGGGGTCTTGCAAAGCGCGGCCAATGTTTTGGGTTCGTCACTCGCCAGTCCTGTCACCGTTAACATTACCGCCAGTTGGGGCAAGGTCGCCGGTTACAGCCTGAACGGCAATATCGGTGCGAGCATTGTCAGCGCCTACAACGGCAATCTTTACAGCGATATTCAGTCGGCGTATTCCACAAGTGCAGCGGCCAATCCAACGGACAAGATTTTCAGTGACGCGGCGGCCAGCCTGAACGCCCCCGACCCCACACATGGGGTGGATATCTATATTCCGTCGGCCCAAGCCAAGGTGTTCGGGATCATCCCCGGCAACAGCACTGCCACCGATGGCTATATCGGTTTTGCCAATACTGCATGGGATTACAGCAATGCGGACGGCGTCGCCCTGGGCACGTATGACTTCCAAGCCCTGGCCTACCACGAGATTGCTGAAGCGCTCGGTCGCGTCACAGGCATTACCTCCACCCTTCCAAGTTACTTCACAATCTTCGACCTTTTCCGTTACAAGGCCTCTAGTGTCGCAGCGCTGACCTATGCGGGCGCGGCTTACTTTTCCGCCAATGGCGGGGTCACGAACAACGGTACGTTGAACAATCTGGGTGGGGGAGATCGCAGCGATTGGCTATCCTCTGGTAGCTTTGACGATCAGGTCGCCACATTTACCACGGGGCGGGCCTACAATTTTGCGGCCAACGATTGGACAGTGCTCGATGCTCTTGGCTACAATCAGGTAAACGGTGCGTACTTTTACGCCACTTCGCCACCGCTGCCCGCCGTTAGCCTGGGCGAGCTTTC
>JAYTXQ010000022.1:0-4535 GCA_043742825.1 Caulobacteraceae bacterium
CCTTCCAAATCAGGAAGGCCCCTCAGAATCGATCCCCAACCTAAGCGCAACAGCCTATAAACTTATATGCGATTCCCCTGCCTTTATGGGGAGGGTGGAAAAACACAGGGACCATCTGTCATGGCCAACCACTACGACGTCGTCATCATCGGCTCCGGGGCGGGGGGGGCGACCCTGGCCCAGCGGCTGGCCCCTTCGGGAAAATCGATCCTGATCCTTGAGCGGGGCGAGCATCTGCCGCGTGAGGCGCAGAACTGGGATCCGGGCGAGGTGTTCATCAAGCATCGCTATCGCACCAAAGAGCAATGGTATGACCGACACGGACATGCCTTCACGCCCAACACCCACTACTGGGTTGGTGGCAATACGAACTTTTATGGGGCGGCTCTGTTTCGCTTTCGCGAAGGCGACTTCCAGCAAACCCAGCACGCCGGTGGTGTTTCGCCGGCCTGGCCGATCAGCCTGACCGATCTGGCCCCCTATTACCAGGAAGCCGAAACCCTGTGGCAGGTGCACGGCAAACGCGGCGAAGATCCCGGTGAAACTGGCAACGAGCCGCCCTATGCTTATCCTGCCATCACCGATGATCCCGGCATCGCCAAGCTTCGGACCCATTGGCAGGAACAGGGCTGGAAGCCGTTCAGTCTGCCCGTGGCTGTTCGAGTGGACGAAGCCAATCCGGTTACCTCGGCCTGTATCAAATGCAAGACCTGTGGGGGCTATCCCTGTCTTTTGCGGGCCAAATGCGATGCCCGCACCGTGGCCATTGAACCGCTACTCAAGGCTGCCAAAGTGACACTGCTGACTGGACGCAAGGCGGTGCGCCTGGAAACCGATGGCTCAGGGCGCAAGATCACTGCCGTAGTCTGCGAAACCGCAGAGGGAGAAGAGCGCTACAGTGGCGATATTGTCGTCGCTGCCGCAGGCGCGGTGAATACGGCGGTGCTATTTCTGGCTTCAGCCGGCGGTGCCCACCCAGAGGGCCTGGCCAACAGTTCCGGCCAGGTCGGGCGAAATTACATGTTCCACACCCTGACCGCCATGGTCTCTCTGACCGCGGGCTACATGGATGTGAATTTCCCCAAGACCCTGGCGGTGAATGATTTCTATTGGCGCGATCCACGTGGTGGCTTTGAATTTCCTATGGGCCACATCCAATTGCTGGAATATATGAGCGGCCAGACGCTTAAAGGAGAGCTTTCCGACTGGCTGCCACCAGCGCTGATCCCGGGCCCGCTGGCAAATGTCGTGGCGCACCGGCTGCTTTCGATGCTGGTCATCTCCGAAGACCTGCCCATGGCCGACAACCGCGTCACCCTCGACAAGGATGGTCGCATCAATGTCGCTTATCAGCACAACAATCTTCAAGGCCATGACCGCCTGGTCAAGGCCCTGGATGCCTCGCTGGATGGCTTCACTGACCACAACCACATGATCTCACAGCACCATTTCCAGGCTGATTCGCTTTTGCCCCTCTATGGCACAGCGCACCAGTGCGGCACGGTACGCTTCGGGGCCGACCCAAAATCGTCGGTTCTCAATCCCTGGTGCAAGGCCCACGACCTGGACAATCTCTACGTCGTCGATACTGGCTTCTTCGTCACTTCAGCGGCGGTAAACCCAACATTGACCACTGTGGCCAACGCCATGCGGGTAGGCGATCACTTGATCGAGCGGATGGGGTAGGGCCTGGAGGTCAGCTATCGCGATGCACTTTAATCGCCTGTTGGCCGTCGACGTTCATCAGGAAGCTGCCGATCATGCCCCTATGGATAACCGCTTTTGATCCACTGTGTGGATCATTGATCAGTTGATTGTCGTCGGTCTGACGCCAGACAGCTCCGTCGTCCAGCCGTATAATCCATTTGCCTAGTGGGTTTAGCTTGGCACCCAGTACCTTCACGGTGATATTGTCAGCTTCTTCCGGCTTTTCCCCCCGGTCAAACAGGCTGAGCGAGGGCAGGGTAAGGCCAAATGTCTGCCGACGCACTGCCTGGCGTTGTTCTTTATCCATCGCCAAAAGATCGCCGCTAGACTGGGCTTGGGCCATGGCCCCCACAGATTTATCAAAACACACCAAGCGTTGGACGTCGTCGCTTAACGCACGACAGTCCAGCACCGTTTGCACCGCAGCCGCCGTGGCCCGGGGTTTAGCTGCTGCGCCCAGGGCCGTCGCAGTACTGAATGATACCAGCACCGCCAAGCCGCCAAAAAGGAACCGATTCATGCTGTTTCCAATGTGATACCCTTCTGCATTGAAACCCTGCCGCTCCGTCCGCGCAAGCTGTGACTGTAAAGTGACAGGGGGCCAGATATCATATTACGCACGTGTAATCTGCGTTGACCGAGTCACCCTGGGGCCGATAAGTTATTCGTAACCGGGGGGTTTTTGCTCGGGATCGTTCACGTTTCGCTGCTGCCACTGGACACTAAACCTAGGCGCCGAAACTGTTAAGGAAAACAAAAATGATAACTGCCACGACCACCAGGGCCCGGCTTTTGACCTCATCCATGATCACAGGTGTCGCCATGGCAGCGGCCTCCACGGGGGCGCATGCTGCCGAAGCTGCAGCAGCGGCCGACACGACCGCGACCGTTCAGGAGTTCGTCGTCACCGGCTCGCGCATCCCGCAACCCAACCTGACCAGCGTCAGCCCGTTGACCGTCGTCAGCAGTGCCGAAGTGAAGTTCACCGGTGCGGTTGCGGTGGAGAGCCTGCTCCAGAACCTACCGTCGGTGATTCCGGAATATAACCAGGGCGTTGATAATGGAGCGACAGGTACGGCAACCGTCAGCTTGCGTGGCCTAGGCTCCAAGCGGACTTTGGTACTCGTCAACGGCAACCGCCTGATGCCGGGCGACCCGCAGGTGCCTTCGCCGGACCTCAATAATATTCCTGCGGCACTCATTGATCGCGTCGAAGTGATTACCGGCGGCGCCTCTGCGGTCTACGGCTCCGACGCCGTTGCCGGCGTTGTCAACTTTGTGATGAAAAAGGATTTCGAGGGCGTCCGGGTTGATGCCCAGTATGGATTCGCCATGCACGACAATGGTAATACTTTCGCGCGCAACACGGTCCGTAAATTTGACCTGACGCACGCTTCTAATCCAATCCCATTGGCGAAGAATTCCGTCGATGGCATGACCTATACGGCGACCTTGATCCTGGGGGCCAATTCGCCGGACGGCAAGGGCAACATCACTGCCTATGCAGGCTACCGCAACATTCAGCCGATCACGCAGGACAAGCGCGACGCTGGCGCTTGCGGGATCTCGTCGCTTTCGTCCACATCGAACACTTACGATACTCAAGTCTGCCAAGGTTCAAGCAACTCAGCATTCGGTAAATTCGTTCTCAAGGGTGGCAAATTCGCCAACGATCCGGCTGGATCGGGGAACTTTGTTCCTTTCAGCGGGAAGTACGCGTTCAACTTTGGCCCCTTCAATTACTATCAGCAGCACGATGAGCTCTATACCGGCGGTTATTACGCCCACTATGAAATCAATCCGATGTTCGAGGTCTATTCGGACTTAATGTTCGCCGACGACAATCAGATCAGCCAGGCTGCGCCGAGCGGACTGTTTTCCAACAGTGGTCCAATTTTCGCAATTAATTGCGCCAACCCGTTTCTCAGTGCGGACCAGCAGAACAAGCTCTGCGTGACTAATGCTCCCGACCCTGCCGGCGTCGCAGCCACGGGAATTTCAGACAAGCTTTCCATTGGGTATCGTTTTGTTGGTGTCCCCCGTGTGACGGATCTCAAGCATGAGGCCTACACGATCGGCACCGGCTTACGAGGCAAACTCGGCAGCGCGTGGTCGTACGATCTGCGAATGCAGTATGGGAAAACGACCTATACAGAAATATTTAATGGCGACGTTTCGTTGACGAAGATTAAACAAGCGTTGCTCGCAGTTGCCGGCTCAGCAGGGCCTGTGTGCATCGATCCTTCTGGTGGGTGCGTGCCCTTGAACATCTTTCAACCCTTGGGCAAGGGGTTCACCCCGGCAGCGATCAAATTTGTGACATTGCCCGCGGTGAAAGCCGGTGGGAACACCGAACAGGTCGTTAATTTCTCATTGACCGGTGATCTCGGTAAATATGGTTTCAAGAGTCCGTTGGCGCATGACGGCGTTGGTGTTGCGTTCGGTGCAGAATATCGGCGAGAGACTTTGAGTCTGACGGTGGATAACTCGTTTGGGTCTGGCGATTTGTCGGGTGCAGGTGGCGTAAACCCGCCTGCGAGCGGCGTCATAGCCGCGAAAGAAGTCTACGGCGAAGTACGTGTTCCCTTGGCTCAAGATGCTCCGTTCGCCAAGGACCTATCGCTTGAGGCTGGCTATCGGTATGCAAGTGTCGACATCCGCGGTGCTAAGATCCCAACGAACACCTATAAGATTTCCGGTCAATGGGCACCGATCTCTGACATCAGATTCCGTGCTGGATTCAACCGTGCAGTACGGACACCGAACATTGTTGAACTGTTCACTCCACGCGTGGTTGGGAATAACTCGATCAATGACCCGTGCGCGAA
>JAYTXQ010000023.1:0-11714 GCA_043742825.1 Caulobacteraceae bacterium
AGCTAAGCGCGCTCTAGGTAGTCCAATATGCAAGTCAATGTCCTCGAAGCGAAGAACAGACTCTCTGAACTGATCCGCTATGTGCAATCTGGGACGGAGGTGGTTATCGCCAATCGCGGTCGAGCCGTGGTTAGGCTCGCTCTGATCAACCCTGAGCGCCCCGAACGGCCCATCGGCAACGCGCAATCGATCCTGGAGTGGCTCGATGAAGCCCGACCGGAATGGATGACCCGGCAAGCCGAGCAGACCGAAGCTGACATTGCTGCTGCTCGCGCCGCATGGGATTGATCTATCTCGACTCCTGAATCGTCATCTACCTTGTCGAACGCCACCCGTTGTGGTTTTCAGCCATACGCCAGGAGATGCAGGCTCGGCAGGACGCGCAATTCGCGATTTCACCCCTGGTAAAAGCGGAATGCCTGACCGGAGCATTTTCCAGAGGCGATCTGCCTCTACAGGCCGAATATGAAGCTCTGTTCGGGCGATTGAGATGCCTGGATATGTCAGAGGCGGTGTTCATTGACGCTGCGAAATTGAGAGCAAGGTTCTCGCTGCGAATGCCCGACGCCCTGCACCTCGCGTGCGCCCAGCAGCATGCCTGCCAGGCGCTCTGGACGAATGACTCCCGCCTAAAAGCCGCAGCCGGCGCACTGGCCTTTCAGATCGTCACAGAAATTGTACGATGATCGGTTTTCAAAACTCGGCCCTACCACACGCACGAAAATATGACGCCCCCGTCATTTTTTGTTGACCTGGCCTTGGGGCGGCGTCATCTTGTGCCCACAACCTGCTCAAACTGGGAGATACGGCCATGGCCGACGGCAACATCACCAAGGACGTCATGTACGAGGCCGTCGCGCCCGATGACTTCGAAGCGATGCTGGATCTGGACCGCTACGGCAACCGCTCAACCGCGTTTGACAAGATTATCAGCGCCACCCACGACCACTTCTGGGACCCGCTGGACAAAACCTATATCGACTTCGATGAGCCCTTCGATATGGAGAACGAGGCTCTGCTGCCAGAGGAGTTTATCGGTTCCCTGCAGACCAAATACGTATCCGAAGCCTTATCCGACCCCAAGGAGCGCGTACGCTTTATCAACCAGCAGACCCTGCGCATGTTCTCCTCGATCCTGCACGGAGAGCAGGGCGCGCTAAACCTTTCAGCTTCGCTTTGCCACGTGCTCCTCGACCAAGGGGCGCAAGAATATGCCGCCAATCAGACGCGTGAAGAAGCCCGCCATGTCACCGCTTTCGCCAAATATATCAAGGCGCGTTGGGGCCGGCCGGTCAAGGCCAGCCCGGTGCTACAAGGTCTACTGGTCGATATCATCGGCTCGCCGGAGGTGTACAAAAAGATCGTCGGCATGCAGATGCTGGTTGAGGGCCTTGCGATGGGGGCCTTTGCCACCTTCTTCCAGAACCTGCGCGATCCACTGGGCCGCAAGCTGATGCAACTGGTGATGACCGACGAGGCCTTTCATCACAAGTTCGGAAAAATCTGGGCCGACCGGACGATCCCGCATCTGAATGAGGCCGAGCACAACATCATCGAGGATTGGGCGGCGCATTGCTTCCAGACCCTTTTGTTCAACCTCCTGGCCCCGCACGAGAACGCAGAGCTGTATCAGGAATTCGGCCTTGACCCTGATCGGGTGATCGCCGAATTCGCCGAGATCGCCACCGACGAAGCCCGCCGTGAAGACATGAAGCAAGCGACCAATATCTTCCGTGTCCTGATCAAGACCCTACTCAACGCCGGCATAATCACCGACCGCACGCGCGCTTTCTACGGCATGTATGTGGATATGGATGAACTGAAGGGCGAGGGCGATGTCATGGTCGGCGACGCGATCGCCGAAGAGGGCATCGCCTATCTAAAAACGATCAACTTCCGTGATCGTATTCAGCCCCTGCGGATCGCGGCAGAATAACAGGGCGTTCACTCCCGCCGCAGCAGGCGGTCAGTGACCAGGGTCCCCCACCACTGGGCTTTGAACTCGGCCTTGATCCGGGCCGGGTCATAGGCCGGGCTTTGCACCCATTCTATGAGGGTCAAGCCGGCGGGCTCGGCTTGGATGAGATAGCGTTCGAACACATAGTCCAGAACACCGGTCAGCCCGGCGCGGACATGCAGATATCGTGGTGAAAGCTCATTCAGCGCCTCGCGGATCGGTCGACCCTGGCGAAAGTGGCGGTAAAGCACAGCCATAATTCCGGCGCGGTCAGCCCCGCTTTTGCAATGCATCATTGCGGGGTACTGAATGCTCTCGAAAAGGTCCCTTGCCCCCAGAATTTGTTCCGCAGTCGGAACATCTCGCGAGGCCATTGTGAAGTTGATCAGAGTTAGGCCCAGACGCTCGCATTCAGCCTTTTCCAGAGCATAAAAGCTCGCCCCGAAGCCGCCGCGCAGGTTGATCACAGTCCGCACGCCGCACCGGGCCCAGGCGCGCAGCTGAAACGGCCAGGGCTGATTGGCCCGCGCCAATTCCTCCGACATCCAGTGAGCGTTCGAAAATGCCAGTCTCAGATAGGCATGGTCTGTCCACAAATAGTCCAGGCAAGCGCGCCGTCGCCCGGCGGGCGTGGTCAGATCGAAATCCGCCAATCGCTTCAGTCCCGGCGCGTGAACAGGGCATCGGCAGCGGCGCGGCCAGCCTCTTTTTTGGCCTGGTGGGCGCGCACGCGGTCGATCTCAGCCTGCAGCATCTGGGTTCGTTCCTCAAGCTCAGAGATGCCGAACAGATCAAGGTCCTCCTTGCCCACCTCGATCAGGGCCTGACCTCGCACTCGCCGAACTTCGACCGGTTCGTCCGCCATGTGAGCCTCTCCCTTTGCCCCTTTGCCCTACACGGTCTATCTGAGCCTGCGCGAGGGCGTGCGCAAGACGTCAGGAGGAACGACGATGACCCAGGCTATGATGACAGCGGTGACAATCACTGGCGGTAAGGGGGCGGCGGACGCTCTGACCACCCATCAGATCCCGCGGCCTGAGCCGGCACCTGGCCAGATTCTGATTGCGGTCAAAGCTGCTGGGGTGAATCGGCCCGATATCCTGCAGCGCCTAGGCTTCTACCCGCAACCGCCCGGCGCGCCGGACACCATGGGGCTGGAGGTCGCCGGCGAGGTAGCCTTGGGCTCAGGGCGCTGGAAAGTCGGTGATCAGGTCTGCGCCCTCCTGGGCGGCGGCGGTTATGCGCAATACGCCGTGTGCGATGCCCGTCACGCCCTGCCGGTCCCGGCGGGACTGGACTTCACTCAGGCGGCGGGCCTGCCAGAGACGGTGTTCACCGTTTATGCCAATGTCTTTGAACACGGGGCACTGAAAAGCGGAGAAACCCTCCTGGTGCACGGTGCCACCTCCGGCATCGGTGTTGCCGCGATCCAGATGGCCAAGGCGGCCGGTGCGCGCGTCATCGCCACCGCGCGTGGAGCAGAAAAGGCAGCCTCTGCCCTGGCCATGGGCGCGGACATAGCGATTGACACCTCCACGGACGATTTCGCGGCCAAGGTGCTTGCCGCCGGCGGTGCTGACGTCGTTCTAGACATGGTCGCCGGTCCCTATTTTGCCAAGAATCTGGACGTCCTGAATACCGGTGGCCGCCTGGTCTTCATCGCCGCTCAGGCTGGCGGTGTGGTGGAATTGCCGATCATGAAGGTCATGCAAAAGCGCCTGGTCATCACCGGCTCCACACTGCGCCCCCGTAGCGCCGATGAAAAAGCCCGCCTCGCCGGCGAAATCGAACGTGTCGTCTGGCCGTGGATCGCGGCGGGTAAAGTTAAGGCGATCATCGACCGAGCATTCCCATTGGCGCAGGCTGCGGCTGCACATGCCTATCTCGAAGCGGGGGCACATGTGGGCAAGGTGATGCTGGTGGCCTGACCGGGACCTGCGTCGACCTGCGGAAAAACCCCCTTGCGCGACCGTCCAAACTAGGGCTTAAGCGCGGCGGGCCATACCCCCCCAACGGGGTGCAGTCCATCTGTAAGGATGGGAATTAAAGCTATGACGACCTTCGCGAAACCGGCCATGCGCCCGGCGAGACCCGAATTTTCATCGGGCCCCTGCGCCAAGCGACCCGGATGGTCCCCGAAAAACCTGAGCTCTGCCGTTTTGGGCCGCTCGCACCGCTCCAAGCCTGGCAAGGCACGCCTGCAGGCGGCTATCGACCGCACACGCGAGGTGTTGCAGGTTCCCTCCGATTATCTGATCGGCATTGTCCCAGGCTCCGACACCGGTGCCCTGGAAATGGCCCTCTGGTCGCTGCTGGGGCCGCGTCCGGTACAGCTTCTCGCTTTCGAATCCTTCGGCAAAGATTGGGTCACCGATGTGGTCAAACAGCTGAAATTGCCGGCCGAGGTCCTGGATGCGCCCTATGGCTCCCTACCGGATCTGACCCGGGTCAATGCAGACGCGGATGTGGTCTTCACCTGGAACGGCACGACGTCTGGCGTACGAGTCCCCAATGGTGATTTCATCAGCGCTAGCCGCGCAGGCCTGACCATCTGCGACGCAACTAGCGCCTGTTTCGCTCAGGCTCTGGATTGGGCCAAGCTCGATGTGGTTACATTTTCCTGGCAAAAAGCTCTTGGCGGCGAGGCCGCACACGGGGTGCTAGTGCTCTCGCTCCGCGCCGTGGAACGGCTGGAAAGCTACACACCTCCCTGGCCCATGCCCAAGCTTTTTCGGATGACCAAGGCGGGGAAGATTTCCGCCGATATCTTTGAGGGCGCGACAATCAACACCCCTTCTATGCTCTGCGTTGAAGACTACCTCGACGCGCTGAAATGGGCATCGTCGATCGGTGGCTTGAGCGAACTGCAACGCCGGGCCGATCAGAACCTGGGCGTGCTGGCCGATTGGGTTGCCAAGACCGCGTGGGTGGAATTCCTTGCAGCCGATCCGGAGATCCGGTCCAACACCTCGGTGTGCCTGAAGGTGGTCGATCCCGCAGTTACTGCCCTGCCCGAATCTGCCCAGGCGGATTTCGCCAAAAAGCTTGCCGCACTCCTGGAAAAGGAAGGCGTGGCTCTGGATATCGGCGGTTACCGCGACGCACCACCTGGCCTGCGTATCTGGTGCGGAGCCACGGTCGAGGCCGACGATCTACAAGCTCTGACGCCCTGGCTGGACTGGGCCTTTGCCACGGTCGCCGCGGAGATAGCCGTAGCGTAGGCATAAACATCCATTCCTCCCTCCCCCTTGTGGGGAGGGACAGACGCCGAAGGCGTCAGGGTGGGGTACGGACTACAACTGGCGCTTCAGTGTCGAACCGCTCCCCACCCGTCTCGTCACTACGCTCCGATCCACCCTCCCCATAAAGGGGAGGGAGAAACGCAACTGAAACTGAAATTCTCGAGGTCTTTGATGTCTCCCCGTGTTCTCATCGCTGATTCACTTTCCCCTGCCGCAGTGGAAATCTTTCGCCATCGCGGCATTGATGTCGACGTCAAGGTGGGTCTAAGCAAGGGCGACCTGATCGCTATCATCGGCGACTATGACGGCCTCGCCGTCCGCTCCGCCACCAAGGCCACGCCCGAGGTCATCGCCGCCGCCAAGCACCTGAAAGTTATCGGCCGGGCCGGCATCGGCGTTGACAACATCAATATTGCTGCCGCCACAGCCGCCGGTATCGTTGTCATGAACACCCCGTTCGGCAATTCGATCACCACTGCCGAGCACGCCATCGCAATGATGTTTGCCCTTGCCCGGCAACTTCCCGCTGCTGATGCCTCGACCCAGGCCGGCAAATGGGAAAAGAACCGTTTTATGGGTGTGGAGCTCTATGCCAAGACCCTTGGCCTGATCGGTGCCGGCAATATCGGCTCCATCGTTGCTGACCGAGCCAATGGTCTGAAGATGAAGGTCATCGCCTTTGACCCGTTCCTCTCGCCTGAGCGCGCCGTCGAGATGGGCGTGGAAAAAGTTGAGCTGGACGATCTGCTGGCCCGTGCCGACGTGATCACCTTGCACACCCCGCTTACCGAAAAAACGCGCAATATTCTATCAGCTGAGGCTCTGGCTAAGGCCAAAAAGGGTGTCCTGATCATCAATTGCGCCCGCGGCGGCCTCGTGGATGAAGTTGCTCTACGTGCCGGCCTGGACAGCGGACATATCGGCGGGGCGGCCTTTGACGTTTTTGTCGAGGAGCCCGCCAAAGCCAATGTCCTGTTTGGCGCCGAAAACTTCATTGCCACGCCGCACCTTGGGGCCTCCACCGAGGAGGCGCAGGAGAATGTCGCCCTGCAGGTTGCCGAACAGATGAGTGACTACCTGCTCACCGGCGCGGTGACCAATGCCCTCAACAGCCCCTCTATCACGGCTGACGAAGCGCCCAAACTGCGCCCCTATGTAGCCCTGGCCGAAAAACTGGGAACCTTTGCCGGACAGATGGTCGATGTCGGCATCAAGGGCGTTGATATCGCCTTCGAAGGCGACGTTGCGTCGCTGAACGTTAAACCCCTGACAGCGGCGGCGTTGGCCGGCGTGCTGCGCCCGATGCTGGCCGAGATTAACATGGTCTCCGCCCCCGCCGTGGCCAAGGAGCGCGGGATTACGATTTCAGAATCTCGCCAGGAAGTTTCCCCGGTATACGATAATCTGATGCGGATCACAGTGCTGACCGAAATGGGCCGGCGCGCTTTTGCTGGCACCGTCGTCGCTGGCGCACCGCGCATTGTCGAGGTCAAGGGCATGGATCTGGACGCTGCGTTTGGGGCGGCGATGCTCTACGTAAATAACCTGGACAAACCCGGCTTCATTGGCGCTCTGGGGCATCTGCTGGGCGAGGAGGGGGTCAATATTGCCACCTTCAACCTTGGCCGTGTCGCCGCCGGTGACGACGCCATAGCCTTAGTGGGGGTCGACCAGGCGCCGGACGACAAACTGATCGCCAAGATTCGGGCCCTGCCCCACGTCAAAGAGGCTCGAGCCCTCAGATTTTAAGACGCAAAAGGGAGCTGTCGGTCTAGCAAGCCTTGGGAGCCGACCGTTGCCCCGCTATGGTCGTCCCAAGCCTAATAGCTTTACGTGGAACAGATGCAAAGGCAGAATCAGGCGCGTGTTCTAGGTGTCAGGAGCAGGATTTACACTCTGGGTGATTTAGCGAGAAATCAGCCGGCTCTAAGGGATGGGGAGGTGCCGTGCGCAGAGTGATTCTGTTTCGCCATGCCAAGACCGAGGCTCAGTCAGTTGGTGGGCGCGATTTTGATCGCGCTTTGACCGAACGCGGCCGGCTCGACGCGGCCCTGGTGGCGCGCAGGTTGGCTGAGGTCGGTTTTACCCCGGATCGGGTTCTGGTTTCGCCGGCCCTGCGGGCGCGTCAGACCTGGACGTGCGTGGCAGGCACCTTTCCGGGCGCGCAAATGGATATCCGCGACGGACTCTACAACGCCGCGCCCGAAGATGTGGCGGCAGCTATGGGCACCGCAGGATCTGCGAGCCTCATGATCATTGGTCATAACCCCAGCCTGCAGGAGCTCGCGATTGAGATGCTGGCAGAGGGTCGGGGCACGCCAGGTGACATCGAGCAGCTGACGGTCAGCTTTCCCACCGCGACGGCCGTGGTGCTGGCGGTGGATGCAGAAGGCCGCGCTGCACTCGACGGCTTGATTCATGCCCGGGATCTGCGAGCCTGAGCGTGACCATGATCTATAAAATACTGGCGAGTACCGTTTGGGAAGAGGCGCGGTTGAGCGGCGAATTTGCCGGTTCTGCGAGCGACATTGCTGACGGCTTTATCCATTTTTCTTCTGCGCGTCAGGCAGCTGAGACGGCCCGCCGACATTTTGCCGGACAAGAGGGTCTCGTCCTTCTGGCCGTGCCAGCCACCAGTCTGGGCGAGACCTTAAAATGGGAGCTCTCGCGCGGCGGTGATCTGTTTCCCCACCTCTACGGCCCCCTGACATGCGCCGCAGTTACCTGGTCGCGGGCGTTGAAACTTGATGCCGATAGCATACCGCAGCTTGGGATTTTGCCGGCGTGAGCGCACTGCACACTTTGGCCACGCGCCTCTTGCAAGTTCTAGATGCAGAGGACGCTCATCGCCTGACTATTTTGGCTCTGCGCGCCGGTCTGGGGCCGACTGACACAGGTACCGACGATCCGATTCTGGCAACGCAACTGGCGGGCTTAGATTTAGGCAATCCCGTCGGGCTGGCTGCGGGGTTCGATAAGAATGCGCAGGTTCCGCGCGCCATGTTGCGGGCCGGATTCGGCTTTGTCGAATGCGGAACAGTGACGCCTCTGCCACAGGCGGGCAATCCACGTCCGCGGCTGTTTCGCCTGACGCAGGACCGGGCGGTTATCAACCGCCTGGGCTTTAACAACGCTGGTCTGGAGGTCTTTGTCCGCAACCTGCCCCCGCTGCGCCCACGCCGTGTCATTGGCGGTAATATCGGCGCCAACAAAGAGTCTGATGACCGGATCGGCGACTATGTCGTCGGGTTAAAGCGGCTTTGGGGACGGTGCGACTATCTGACGATCAATATCTCCTCGCCTAATACGCCAGGCCTGCGCGCCTTGCAGGAGACCCAGGCGCTGACTGATCTTCTGGGGGCAGTGGCCGAGGCTCGCGCCGCTCTGGCAGCCCAAAGCCCGACACCGATTTTTCTAAAGGTCGCTCCAGACCTGCACGAGGCTGAGATTGAGGCGATCACGCAAACGGCAGTTACCTTTGGCCTGAACGCCCTGATCATCTCCAACACCACCTTGGCGCGGCCCGCCCACATGGTCTCAGCACAGAGTAAAGAACCGGGCGGCCTGTCGGGCGCACCACTCATGGCCCTCTCGACAGAAATCCTGAAGGCATTTCATCAGGCCGCAGCGGGACGCATCACCCTGATCGGTGCGGGGGGTGTGGGTAGTGGTGCAGATGCCTATGCCAAGATCCAGGCTGGGGCTTCGGCGGTGCAGCTTTATTCGGCGATGGTCTATGAGGGGCCAGGGCTGGTGACGCGCATTCGCCGGGATTTGGCTATGCGCCTGCGCGCTGACGGATTTGCCAATGTGGCGCAGGCGGTAGGGACAGGGAACTGAGTGCGAGGCTGATTGCTCACTGGGCCGCCGTGCAGTAACGGAGCGTCCATGGCGGACGCGGCGCCTCTGGAAGTCTTAGCTGTTGAAAGTGGGCGTCGCTCGGCGTGGCCAGGCGGGCTTTCGGCGCGCCTGCTGCTTTTGACTGTCGCCGTGGCAGTGCTGGCCAACCTGTTGATCCTGCCGGCGAACCTTGGCGCGGTGGAAGAAGCCTGGCTGCTCGACCGCTTACGGGCGGCGGAACTGGCCTCCCTGGTGGATGAAACCGCGCCCAATGGTGTGGTCAGCGCGAAGGTCGCCGGTAAGATTTTGGCCAATGCCGGGGTGGTTTCAGTCGCCTTGCAGGTAGAAAATGAGCGGCGCCTGATCCTGCAGGCTCCGCGGCTCAAGCGAACGCCCTATCTGCTGGATCTGCGGTACCAAAACCCCAGGGCCTGGGCGGTGCCGATTGAGACGCTGTTGGGCGGTGGCGACCGGATGTTGCGGGTCAAGGCCAAGCCCCGCTTTCGCGCTGGCGAGTTTGTCGAGATCGTCGTTCCTGACCGCCCGTTGAAAGCCGAACTCCTGGCCCAGCTAGGTCGGCTGTTGCTGGTGGCTGTGTTTACTTCGGCCATCGCCGGGGCGGCAGTCTATCTGTCCCTGACCTTCCTGTTGATCCGGCCAATGCAACGGATCACCCAGGCGATGGAGCGCTTCCGCGCCGATCCGCAAGACCCACGTGCGCGCCTGGCACCCTCCGGTCGGCGCGACGAGATCGGCCGGGCTGAAGACGAACTGACCCGTATGCAGGCCGACTTGCGTGCGGCCTTAAGTTCCCGGGCCAGGCTGGCGGCGCTCGGAGAGGCGGTGGCGAAGATCAATCACGATCTGCGCAACATGTTGACCAGTGCCCAAATGGCGTCCGAACGGCTCGCGGGGTCAGGAGATCCGAAAGTGGCTCAGGCCCTGCCTCGGTTAGAGCGTGCACTGGACCGGGCGATAACCCTGGCCTCCAACGTGCTCAGCTTTGGCAATAGCGCTGAGCCGGCACCCACATTACGCTCCACACCCCTTCGTGCGGCCCTGGAAGACGCAGCCGAGGATGCCCGTCTGACCGCCAGCACCGTGCGGCTGGTGACGCAGATCGACCCCGCCGTGAGCCTGACAGTTGATCCCGAACAGCTGCATCGGATCCTGGTCAATCTGTTGCGCAACGCGCGCCAGGCCATTGAGGGGTCAGCGAGCCGGCCGGACCCTGGCTCGGTCACTGTCAGCCTGCATCGAGGTGGCCGGGACTGGTGTCTGCTCATTGCCGACGATGGTCCCGGCCTGCCCGAGCGGGCGCGTACCAACCTGTTTCTTCCCTTTGCCGGATCGGCCCGACAGGGCGGTACTGGCCTCGGCCTGGCGATTGCCCGTGAGCTGGCCCAGGGTCATGGCGGCGATCTGGCACTGGTAAAAACCGGCCCTGAAGGCACAACATTTGAGTTGAGGCTACCGGCGACGTAACCTTTATCTTCTGCTGTGCGAAACAGAGAGCAGACCAACAAAGACACACCCATATGAAATTCTTGATGCCGCTGCTGACTGCCACCACGATCGCTCTAGCGTTTGCCACTGGAGCCATTGCCTCCGATGCCGCCCACCCCGTCGTGGTGGAGCTGTTTCAAAGCCAGGGATGCTCATCCTGTCCCCCGGCCAACGCCAATGTCCTGGCCATATCCGACCGGCCTGAGGTCCTGGCCCTTAGCTTTGGCGTCACCTATTGGGATCAGCTGGGCTGGAAGGACACATTTGCCTCGCCCGTCAATACCGCCCGGCAGTGGGACTATGCGCGTGGCCTGCACCATGCTCAGGTTTTCACACCCCAGGTGGTGGTCAATGGCCGTAGTGACGGCGTCGGAGCGGATCGCCGGGAACTGGACCGATTGCTTGTTGCCGGTGATCGCGGGATCGGTGGCCCCGCCATCCAGATCAATGCGGACCGAGTGACCCTTTCCATGGCCGCAGCACCGCGTGAGGTCGCCGACGTGTGGCTGGTCCGCTACGATCCGCGTGTTGTCCAGGTCGCAATTCGGCGTGGCGAAAACGGTGGACGCACATTGCCTCACAAAAACGTCGTCCGTCAGCTGGTTCATTTGGGAACCTGGCGCGGAACTGCCGAATCCCTGACCCTCCCTGTATCCCGCGACCCACTACTGAGATCTGCAATCCTGATCCAGCAGGGCGTCGGCGGACCGATACTCGCCGCAGCCAAAGGCTGATCGAGTCTTGAGGCAAGCCTGCATAGCCAACGAGGCCGCTTCGCAACCCCGGACGTGACCTGACAACTGCGTCTTTATCTGAACAATAAACCACAAGGAAACAAAGACATGAATATCTCCAATGCCAAGTCCTTTAAGATCATTCTTGCCGCCGCGACTGCGGTGGTTTGCCTGGCCCGCGGCAGCTTCGCCGGGGCCGCGACGGCAGACGCTATGGCCGGCGACAAAATGGCTGCCGATAAGATGGCGTCCGGTGACCACATGGCAACCGACAAGATGGCCAAGGGGCACAAAATGAGGGCGCACAAGAAGCATAAGTCGGCAATGAAGTCCGACCACGCCATGGGCGCAATGACCGGTGACGCTATGAGCGCCGACAAAAAGTAGCATATCCGGGGCGGGGGATTATTCATTCTCCCGCCTCGACACCCCATA
>JAYTXQ010000024.1:0-7899 GCA_043742825.1 Caulobacteraceae bacterium
TAAAAGCTAAAACGGTCACGCTAAACCATCGGAATGCGCGGTCCCTATCGAACGCCGATCACCCCGCTAACGGGGTCCTTCTTCCACGCCGATCCTCACCTTGTGGTTCTTCTTGGCCATAGGCATTGCCCCAAGCCCGCAGGAACTCCCAGGCCGGGCGCAAAGCAGTCAAGCGCGGATTGCCGCACCGAACGCTCCGCGCCCACCCCGAGACTCGCCACGCTGCTTAGTGGGGCTCCTCCTTTCGGATGCACAATACCGCGTCGATGGCGGCGGGATTGGAACCACATAGACCGAGCTCCGACGCAGGTGGGCAGCCAAAGACCCATGCAACCGGCCGTTCGAGCACATAGACCGCGTGAACGCCGCCCGCGTGTTTCTCCCGGTCCGTGCGGATCGGAAATCCGAATCCACGCAGATCATGGACGTAGGCTCCGAGCCGGAACGGTGGACCTCCCGGGAAGTCATACGCGCGCAACCCGACTGACCCTCTTCGTTGAAGCTCGATCATAGTTTCAGCCTCGCGGCCGGTCAGGGGGATCCAATGTCCATCGGGCAACTGCTTGGCTGCTATCTTGGGGAATGCACGCTTACTCATCGCTTGCTCCCCAATCCGGCAAGGAATGCCACGGTCCTTGCGCTGGACATTGACAGGCCGAAACGCTGCCGAATGTGCGCCGTCGCAAGAATGAGTGGGTCTGCTTGGTTGCGGTCGCGCGGACTGTGACCGCCAATTTCGGCGTGCCCAGCCAATTGCCGCACCCGTCCCTCACTTAGAAACTGTTCGTAACGCGAAAAGGGAAGTGGGAGGATGCCCCCTTTCGCGCTATAAACGAGTTCGGCGGACCGACGAAAACCGGTGTTGTCATGGGCCTCATCCCCGTCTTGTCTCGCCAAAGTCGCGGCGGGGGTGAGGCTTCGCATTTTTCGGAGGGTCATCTGTAGGACACCTCCCGATTGAACGCTTCCGCTGTCGAACGCACAGTCCGGGACCTCAGCCACGCCTCCACATCTTCCGCGAAATAAGACACGCTTCGGCCCCGCTTAACGTAGGGAGGGCCATCTCCAGTCATCCGCATTTTGGCTGCTGTTGACAGCGGAATGCCGTAGCGTCCGAGTTCGGTAGGCTTGATGATTTCGTTCATTTTATATCCTTAGGCTGTTAATAACAGTCCGCAGGGAATGCTCGCGGCTCTAAGTGTTCAACGAGGCAACGCACGGACGTGTCAGAGTCTAAGGGGGTTTCGACATGACGCAAGCTCAATGTTCTTATGTTGTTCTTGGTTTGATGCCGCTTTCGATAGAAAGTAGTTAACAAATTGTGGAGAGCCGGCGGAGAGCAGCGACCGTTAAGCGCGTTTGAAAGCCAGCGCTCCTGCAACTTCTGCGGCGATTCGGTCCGCAGCCCGATTCACTGGATCGTCTGCAAGGTGGGCGTAACGATTCGTGGTCTTCGCATCCTTGTGTCCCAGCAACGCCCCGATAATCGGAAGCCCAAATCCAGCCGCCAGACCCCGTGACGCAAAAGCGTGTCGCAGGTCATGAAGCCGCAGATTGGGTAGCCCCGCCAAGACCCGCACTTGCCGCCAGACGCGATCCAGACCCCCAAAAGGGCCTTCGCTGCGTTCGCCGGGAAAAACCCACGTAGCGCCCTCTGGGCGGGGCTGTGAGGCGAGCAATTGGAGGGCCGGGGCTCCCAACGCAATCGCCTTCGCACCGGTCTTACTGTCGCCTAGCAGAGCGCGCCCATTCTCGAAATCGACCTCAGACCACCGGAGCGTAACCATTTCCGATTTGCGGCCGCCCGTGAGGGCAAGCGCACGAATGATAGCAAGCGCGGTGGGATTCGCCCGCTCGGCGTCCGCCTTGGCGAGTCCCTCGCCGAGCATCGCCCATTCTTCAGCCGACAAATAGCGTTCACCTTTGCGGTCCTTGAACCTGGGAACTCCCCTCGCGGGATTGTCAGCCCTCAAGCCCCGATTCAGGGCGAACGAGAGAATGCCCCCGAGCAATCCCACGGTGCGGCTCGCGGTGCCGCGACCGCCTCGCACGATGGCCCGTCCACGCAAAACCGTCTTAACGTCATCCGCCGTCTTGCCTGCCGCTACATCGCGCATGAACCGTTCAATGTCGGCGCGTGTCACTTCTGCGACCTTCAGCCGCCCGAGCAACGGTTTGATATGGCGCGCCACCCGCCCCCGGTCGGTAACTAGGGTCGACGGCTTTTTGGTCTCGCAGCCTTCGGAAAAATACAGATCGCACAGTTCCGAGATTGTTAGGGCTTCGCGATGCGCGCGCCTTTCCGCAGCGGGGTCCTTTTGAAGTTCGACCAGAGCCAGGATTCGCTTCGCCTCTTTGCGCGCCTCTAAATAAGTCCACCGATCGCCATATCGGCCGATCGTGACCTTGCGAACGCGCCCGCGCCGCCCCCCGGCGGTCCGATACATCACGATAAAGCTCTTGGCTCCGGTTGGCTGCACCCTGAGCCCGAAGCCCGAGAGGCTTACATCCCAGACGACCTGTTCACGGTCGGTGGCTGCGATAGCTTTGATGCTTTGCTCACTGAGCCGCATTTTTGAATCTCCGGTAGCACTGCGGTAGCACCAAATCGAAATCGTACGGACCGCCCCGGAATCATCGTAGAGAAACTACACTGATATTCAAGTCTATTTTATCTGTTTAGGCTCCACGAGCAATCGCCAGGAATTAATGAGATTTGCCTTCCGAAGGCAGAGGTCACAGGTTCGAATCCTGTCGGGTGCGACAGGAAAATCAAGCCCTTCGGCACCCTACGCCAACACCGGATAGTCCGTGTACCCTGTCGCGTCGCCAACATAGGCGTAGTCGAAATTGGCCTCAGCAATGGGGACGCCGTTGCGGAACCGGGTCACCAGATCAGGGTTGGCGATATAGGGTCGGCCAAAGGAGATGGCGTCCGCTTGCCCGGTGGCGATGAATTCGGCTCCGGTCTTGGCGTCAAAGCTGCCGTTCTGGATGATCGCCCCGTGGTAGGCGGCGCGCAACTGCCCCATGACCGGTTTGTCCGGCTTTTCCATGAAGCCCGCCGCGATCGGCTCGATCAGATGGATATAGGCGAGGCCAAATTCCTGGGCGAGCGCACCGATCATGTCAGCCAGGGCACCAGGGTCTTGGTCGCCCATCCCCTTGCGCTGGCTGGTCGGGCTGATGCGCAGGCCGATGCGGCCAGGTTCTATCTCAGTCAGAACGGCCTCTATCACTTGGCGCAACAGACGAAGGCGGTTTTCCAGGCTGCCGCCGTAAGCGTCGGGTCGCCGGTTTGTGTTGGTTTGCAGGAACTGATCGATAATATAGCCGTTGGCACCATGGATTTCGACACCGTCAAAGCCGGCCGCTTTGGCGTTGCGCGCGCCTTTTGCATAGGCGTTGATAACATGGTCGATATCCGACAGATCCATTTCGCGCGGTGTGACATAGGGCTTCATGGCCAGGAGCAAGCCTGTATCGCCAGCCTGGCGCGGCGCGAAGGTCTCGCCCTCTCCGGCAATCGCTGAAGGGCCGATGGGGGCCTCGCCGCCGATATAGTCGGGAAGCACCAGTCGGCCCATGTGCCAGAGCTGGCAGAAGATGCGCCCCCCTGCACCATGCACCGCGTCGGTGACAGGCTTCCAGCCGGCCACCATCTCGTCGGTCCAGATGCCGGGCGCACGATACCAGCCCATGCCCAGAGGATCGACCGCCGTCGCTTCGGAAATGATCAACCCGCAATCAGCACGCTGCGCATAGTATTTAGCCATCATCGGTGTCGGGATGTGAGCTTCGGTGGCCCGCCCGCGGGTGAGCGGTGCCATGATAATGCGGTTGGGCAGGCTAAGCGTGCCCAGCATGATCGGCTCGAACAGGGCTTCGGGTTTCATGGATGGCATCTTAACTCGCTGCAGCCAACTTGGATTGAGCCGCTGCAACGATGGACAGCGTTCAGTTTCTCATTCATATATCGTATACGTTATTGGCGCCAGACAAAAGGCGGCGGCGGGTTATCGCGGCTATGGGATGGGAGACGAATGTGCGCTTGAAGGGTAAGATCGCCCTCATCACCGGGGCCAGCAGCGGCATCGGCTTTGCCAGCGCCAGATGCTTCCTTGAAGAAGGTGCCCAGGTTGTTATCACCGGGCAGGACCCCGCGCGGCTCGCTGCGGCAGTTGAGGCGCTTGGCGGCAATGTGCACGCAATCTGCGGCGACATCGGTCGTCTGAGCGATATCGAGGCGATGGCCGCAGAGCTTCGCAACCGCTATGATCGGCTGGATGTCCTGTTCCTCAATGCCGGCATGGCACCGCGCCATTCGCTGGCTGAAATCACCGAGGCAGATTTCGACCGTCTCTTTGCGGTCAACGTCAATGGCGTGCTGTTTCCCGTGCAAAAACTGGAGCCTATGCTCAGTGATGGTGCCAGCATTATCGTTACGAAATCGATCAACAACATGATCGGCATGGAGCGAACGCATCTGTATGCCGCGACCAAGGCGGCGGCGCGGGCGATGGTGCGAACCCTGGCCAGCGAGCTGGCCGCTCGCAACATCAGGGTCAATGCGATCAGCCCCGGCCCGACCGCAACCGGCATGATCGACAAGCTGGACATGGCACCGGAGGAGGTGAACCGGATGATCGAGCAAATCATGCCGCATATCCCGCTTCGCCGGGGGGCATCGGCCGATGAGCAGGCGCAGGTCGCCCTGTTCCTGGCCAGCTCGGCATCGTCATATATTACCGGCGGCGAAATCAGGGTCGATGGCGGCTGGATCGATGTCATGAGCTGAAACAGATAGGACTGAGACATGAACAACGGAAAAATCGGCGTCGGCATTATCGGCGCAACGCCGGGGCAGAGCTGGGCGACGATGGCGCATATTCCGGCGCTGCGATCGCTGGCAGCCTACGAGATCGTCGGCGTTGCCAACAGCAGCGAGGCGTCGTCACGGTCGGCGGCCCAGGCCCTTGGCATTGCCCGCAGCTATGCCAGCCCTGCGGAACTGGCGCAGGATGGCGATGTCGATCTGGTGGCGGTGACGGTGAAAGTGCCGTTCCACAAACAGCTGGTGGATGCGGCGCTGGACGCGGGAAAGATGGTCTATTGCGAATGGCCGCTGGGCAATGGCCTGGCTGAGGCGAAAGCCATGGCCGCGCGGGCAAAGGCGCTGGGCGTGCGCACGGCGGTGGGGCTGCAGGCGCGTTCGTCGCCGACGATCCGCTATCTCCGCGACCTGATCCGCGACGGTTATGTAGGCGAGGTGCTCTCCACCACGCTGGTGGGTTCGGCGGTCAGCCAGGGGCCGCTGGCACCCCAGGGTCAGGCCTATCTTTATGAGCGCAAGAACGGCGCCAGTGCCCTGACCATCCCGTTCGGCCATACGATCGATGCGCTGTGCTGGTGTCTTGGCGAATTTGCCGAGGTTTCGGCCACACTGAAAACCCGGCGCAAGACTTTTACGGTGATCGAGACCGGCGAGGTGCGCCCCATCGAGATCGATGATCAGATCGTCATCGGCGGCGTACTGGAAAGCGGCGTGGTGGTCTCGGCGCATTATCGCGGCGGGATGAGCCGGGGCACAAACCTGCTCTGGGAAATCAACGGCACGCAGGGCGATCTGCAGATCACCTCCGGCTATGGCCACGCCCAGATGTTCGAGCTGACGCTTCACGGCGGCCAGGGCGCGGATGCGGGCCTTTCGGTCATGCAGATTCCGGCGAAATACCGCACGGTTGCCGCCGAGGTGCAGGGCTTTGGCGTCAACGTCGCCGAGGCCTACGCCCGTTTCGCCCAAGGCGCCGATGTCGCAGACCCGATCCCCGACTTTGCTGATGGGGTAAAGCGCCATGAACTGATCGACGCCATCGAGCGGTCTGCGGCGAGCGGGCAGAGGGTGACGCTGTAGATTTAGACTGCGCGCTCGTACCGCTGGCGTCCCGCCGGCATTTTTACCCAAACGTCGTCAGGAAGGGGCCGGCGGGACGCCGGCGGTACGAGATGAGGCCTCGACTGTGTTTGGCATTACCGCCAGGAAGTCCTATTTTCGTATACAATTTTATCTATAATGTATACGCGTATTGACACTTCGAACCCAAACTGTACAGTTTGGCTGACTGCCGAATGTTTGGCTTGGGAAAGTTGTAAACCCTATGAGTAGCAATGATCTGGCCCTCAGTCCGGCAGACGAGTTTTTTGCCCATCAGACCGCCCTGCCGATTCATTCGGTGGCTTCCAGCGATCTGGGCTGGCGCGAACCCTATTGGATTTCTGTCCACGATATTGTCAATCAGGACTTTGTGCTTTCGACCGGTTATGGAAAATATCCCAACCGCGACACGATGGACGGATTTTGCATTGCCGCCAACAAGACTGAGCAGCGCAACCTGCGCCTCGCCCGCACCTTGGCCCCGGCCTATACCGATATCGCTGTGGGCCCGATGTCGGTCGAGATTATCGATCCGCTGAAGACATTTCGTTTCCGATTGGAAGAGAACCCCAGTGGAACCACCTATGATCTGACCTGGACCGCTTCGGTTCCCCCGGCCTTGGAAGGGCGACATTTCGAGGTTAACCGAGGCCGCGTCTCACATGATATCGTGCGCTATGTGCAGACGGGCAGGCTTGCCGGCGAGATCATGTTCAATGGCGAGCGTCATGACGTGACCCCAGACCGCTGGTGGGGCGTGCGCGATCACAGCTGGGGCATTCGCCCGATGTCGGGTGTCCCCGGTGACCCCCCGGTCGCGTCGGTCAAGTGGAATTTGCTGGTGTTCATGCCGATCCAGTTTCCAGGCTTCTCCCTCCACGTCTACCTGTTCGAATCCCAGCCAGGCCGGCCGACACACCTCTCCGCCTCGATCATGCGGCCGGAAGGATCGCCGGCGCACGACGATGAAGTGCGCGCCGTCAGCCATGAATTCCGCTGGGAGGAAAACGCGCCCGCACCGACCTTGATCGATGGGCGCTTCAGCATCGAGTTCTATACCGGGGAAGTGATGAACATCGACATCCGGGCCTGCCCCGGACGGACCTATCTGAAAGGCGGCGGCTATGGCTCAACCCAGGGCAAATGGCTGGGCGACAGTCACATGGAACACGAGGTCTGGGACCTTACTGATACTGAGCAATTACGCGGCTATAACAGCCATTCCAGCGACCACCTGATCGAAGCGCAATGCAATGGCGAAACCGGCTATGGCGTTATCGAATATATGATCCGGCGGCGGTATAGCAAATACGCTGAAGCGCATCGTTCATGACGTCAGCCGACGCCGCATCAAAGCCCCTGGATGTCTTAGGCAAAGCCGTCTGCGCCCTGGCGCTTGACCAGGGCGGCATTGCTGACATGGACGTGCGCGACGTCCGCAAGCTTCAGGGCGGGACGTCGTCGGAAATCTGGGCGCTGGAAGCGCGGTGGAGCGAAAATGGCGCGCCCGTGGAGCGGTCGCTGATCCTGCGTTCCGGCATGGCCAATGAATTTGCCCTCACCGGGCGCGGGGCTGAGTTTGACGTGATGCGTGCGCTGGAAGGCTCCGATCTGCCTGTGCCGCGAGTCTATTGGTTCGATGCGGCGGGGCGTCACTTCGACCGTCCGGCGATGGTCATGGACCGATGTTCAGGCAAGGACGATCGCAATCTGCTGGGTGAGCGCAACCGGCTGGGTCTTTGTCTCGAGGACCGGGTCGGATTGGGCCGGCAGATGATAGACCTGCTGGCTCGGCTGCATGGGCGGGATGCGACCTCGATCACCACGACCGGCGACGGCGCGGACGATTTCTCGGCAGCCGCGCAGCTGGCGCAGCATGATGCAGCGATCGCCCGACTGGAAACCGAGCCGTCGGTCGAGCTGCGCTTTGCCTCGTGGTGGCTTTGGCGCAATCTGCCGCCTGC
>JAYTXQ010000025.1:0-27714 GCA_043742825.1 Caulobacteraceae bacterium
CTGACCAGCGGCTCGCTGGCTGGGGCGGGCTGCAGCTTGGCCCCGATTTGTGTCGGAACTTCGGGATTGGGAACTTTATCGGTCAAGACCAGGACATCGCGTTCAACCGCTGGGGTTACGCCATCGTTCACGGGCACCCTGTCAGCCGCCTCCTCATCAGTGACGATGCGGCGGATCGAGGCGAGGATCTCATCCATGCTAGGGTCGGCGGGTTTGGGTTCTGACATGAGACAACCAGGAATTTGACGTTAAGGACGCTTGATACCGCTCAAATCGCCTGACAGTAAACAGGGGCTGCGGATTAACTTTGTCGCGGACAAATAGGGGTGCGCAGCCGGCTTTAGGGAATCGCCGGTGCGCCCAGGTGGTCGATTACCCCGACGACGGGGGCCCAGGGCGTGAGCGGGAACGGCCACACACGGCGGACGCGATCAAAATTGGTCCTGGGGTCGTAGAGGCCAATGCCGGGCACAAGGTCGGCGGGTGACAGGTCTCCCATCGCCGCCAGGAGTGAGATCGCCGCGACATACTCATCATGACGCGTCGCGACCACCGCCAGTTCCGCATTGGCCAGTTGTTGTTCGGTGATCAGAACATCCAGGGTATTGCGCAGGCCCACCTGAGCCTCCTGGCGGGTGCCTTCGAAGGCGATATTCGCCGCCTTCACCTCTTCCTCATTCGCCGCCAGGCCAGCGCGCGCGCCTAAAAGCTGATCCCAAGCCTGAGAAACTGACAGCAAGGCCTGGCGACGCGCCACCTCGATGCCGATCCGATCAGCAGTATCCACCTGCGCCGCCTGGCGGATCTGTGATGAGGTCAGGCCCGCCGTCAGCAGCGGAAAACTAGCCACTGCGGTGGCGGTGATATCGCGATTATAGTTGGTAAAGGGCGAGCCTGGGCCAACGCTACCGCCGGAGTATCCCAGACTGGCCTGCAACGAAACGGTCGGCCGCCTTTCTGCCTTGGCTGCGGCCACCCGCGCGGCACTGGCGCGTTCGGTGAATTTTGCCTGTCGCAGGATCGGGTTGTCGTGCTCGGCAGCATCAAAAGCCTGGTCAAGGTTGCCGGGCAAGAATTTAGCGATGCCAGGTTCAGGGGCGAGGTCACCCGGATTTTGACCGACAACGGCGGCGTAGCTCGCCCGACTGGTGGCCAGCGTCGCCTGTGCCGCCGCCACCTGCGATTGAGCCCCAGCCACACGGGCCTGGGTCTGGGCGACGTCTGTGCGGGTGATTTCCCCCACTTCAAACCGGGCTTGGGATTCTTCGAGCTGGCGGCGTAAGAGGCCAAGATTCTCGCGGGCGATGGCCAGGCTTTCCTGATCCCTGCGGACATCGACATAGGTGCGGATGACCGCTTGCAGCACGTTCTGTTCGGTCGTGCGCAGGCCTTCGCGCCCGGCGAGCACTGTTGCCTCGGCGGCGCTGACCTGGCTCGCCACCCGGCCGCCGGTATAGAGCGGTTGTGTCAGCTGTATCGCGCCGCGCGAGCTTTCGCCCAAGGGCTGGAATAGCTGTAATGCGCTGCTGCGGTCCTGGCCAAGCGCACCTTGCAGGGAAACCGAGGGCCCATAGCCCGCCTCTGCCTGGACGTAGGTTTCATCCAGAGCCCTCTGGCGGGCACGTTCGGCCTGCAGGGTTGGGTTGCTCTCATAGGCCAGCGTGATGGCGTCACCGAGGGTATCGGCCTGGGCACCACCGGCAAGGACGGCGGCGACGACCGCAGCCAGAACCGTTAATTTCAAGTGTCTAGACATCCATGGCCTCAACTGGGCTGGCCTCAAAATACAAAACCTGCTTGGGCCTCAAAACCAGCCAGGATGGGCGGAGTAGAATCAAAGACGACGCGCGGGGCCACCTGATCGGCGGTCCGCAGATACAGCATCGCCCGGCCCACCGGTCCGTTGCGTTCCACCACGGCCAGGCGTCCATCTACATTCAGTGCAGCCAACCACGCTGGCGGCGTCTTGCTCACTGCGCCTTCACAAACGATGACATCAAAATTGCCGGATGGAAGCTGGGGATCCGCAGCCTCAAGGCGCGTCACCGCCAGCCCCATGGCTTCAAGCACCGCAGCGGCGTAGGGCGCAGCAATGGCTAGGGCCGTTTCCCCATGTTGGGGTGCCAGGTTCTGCAGCAGTTTAGAGATATCGCGTGGCCGTAACATCCAACGCCCCGGCGCATATTCGATCTCGGTGTCAGCATAGGCCAGGTATTCGCGGCCTTCCGGCACGAAGCGTTCACGACCGACCTGGCCCAAGGCCTGCAACAGCGCGACATTGGTCACGTCATGGGTGCGCATCTGGCTATCCACCATGATCTCGCGGGCCGCAGCGTAGTCGACGCTCATCTGCATCCTCAATGACACTCTATGGGTGCGGCTTATAGGGGCGTGTCAGGCCCTGGCGCAATGGTCAGCCAGCTTGCGATCAGGGCATCCTGTGCACCAGAGCATGTTGCACCCAGGGCCGGCCTTCCCCTAAGACTGTCGTATGGCGAACGCGCACGGCACGCAGGCGGATACGGGGGCGTTTGGGCGCGGCTTTCTGACCGACACGTGGTATTTCGTCGCCATGGCAAGCGCCATAAAGCGCGATGGGCCGCAGAGATATGAAATCTGCGATGAGCCGGTGGTGTTGGGGCGATCCGCAGATGGCCAGTTGTTTGCTTTGCGCGACGTCTGCCCGCACCGGGCCGCGCCGCTGTCGGCGGGGCGGTTTGGGGTCGAGAGCGACGGGCGGCCCAGTCTTGAATGCGCCTATCACGGCTGGCGGTTTGGAGCCGACGGCGTCTGCCTCGCTATCCCGTCCCTGACAGCGGAACAGAATTTCGAGCTCCCGCGCGTCAGTGTGCGGTCTTATCCAGTGGTGGAGAGCCAGGGTTTGATCTTCATCTGGGTCGCAGGAGAGCGTCTCGACGCGGTCACTGACCCACCTCGGTTTGAGGGCGTAGTCGGCGGTCGGCCGAAACTGGTCGAACGGATCGAACTGGCTGTGCATATTGATCATGCGGTGGTGGGACTGATGGATCCTGCCCACGGACCCTTTGTCCACCAAGCCTGGTGGTGGCGATCACGGGCGTCGCGGCACGACAAACAAAAGGCCTTCGCCCCCAGCCTGGAAGGTTTCACTATGCTGCCGCACACCCCGTCGTCCAATTCCCGCGCCTATGGCCTTTTGGGCGGTACACCAAAGACGCAAATCACTTTCCGCCTGCCCGCCTACCGTTGGGAGCATGTCCATGTCGGCACGCGCCAGGTCCTGGCCCTGACCTGTCTGACCCCGATGACGACGAGCAAAACGCGTATCACTCAGATCGTTTGGTCCGATCACCCGATTTTTGTCCTGGCGGGCCCGCTGATCCGCCTCGCCACGCGCCGTTTTCTGCGTCAGGATGGCGACATGGTGAACCTGCAAACTCAGGGCCTGCGATACGATCCCCCCCTGATGTGGATCGACGACGCCGACCGTCAGGCCAAATGGTATCAGGCGCTGAAACGCGAATGGTCGGCCAGCCGGCGCGAGGGCCGCCCGTTCGTCAACCCGGTGAAGGGGGCAGTGTTGAAATGGGCCAGTTGATGCGGATCGCTATTGCCGCAGCTTTGGCGCTGAATTTCGCGGCCTGCGCCCGGACTTCGACCCAGACCCTCATGCCGACGGAGGCTTTGGAGGTGGCAATCGGCAAGTCGATTGGCGATCCGACCACCTGTGTCCTCATTGCTGAGCGGGCCAGTGGCAAGGTTGTCTATACCTATGGCCAGGCGTTCAATTGTCTGCGCGGCCTGCCGGCCTGTGACCGGCCTGGCACTTTGTCGGCGCAAGGGGCGCTGGCCTTCGCCGATAGTCTTGATGGCCGGCACGCCAGCTGTAATTCAGTTCTAGACGGATCGCGGCAGGTGGGCTGGACAGAGGGACGTGTGACCAGCCGGGCCAATCGCGACCTGATCTATTCGGCGGTCATGGAGGGCCAGCAGACCCTGCCCGGCGAGGAAATGGGCGCCCGCCTGCAGGGAGTTTTTGCGCGGGTCGGCCTGTGAACGCGCCTTCGCCTGTCATTGACCTGGCTATGGCCCTTGTGGTGCTGCCGGGGGGGCGAGGCGCGGTGGCTGACGGGGCGCAGGCGCGAGCTGTTTTACCCGCAGAAGCGCGGGCCTTGCTCGAGCGCTATCCGATGTTGGTGGTTCATGCTGCGATGACGGCCCGGCGCCTGGGCTTGCAGGCTCCCGCGCGCTCGGTGCAGGTGTTTGATGTGCTGGAACTGTTCGCCTTTGTCCGGCCGGCAAAGTTCTGTGCCCCCACGCCTATGGGCCTGGCGCTGGCCATGGACCTTCCACCGCCCCGCGATGCGGCAGCTCAAGCTCTGACCTTGCGGGCGGCGGCGACAGCTTTGTTGCAGGAGCTCGCACAATCCCCGACGCCCAGCCGGGAACAGGCCCTGGCTCAGGCCGAAACACTGGCCACCGCCAATTGGGCTTGGGGCGCGGCTGTCGTCGGTGCCTTGCGCTCCCAGCCTAGCCCGCGACCCTGGCGTGGCGGCAGCCTGGACGTGTGGACGCGTCTGGAAGAATGGGAGGATCAGGCGCCTCCGGGTGAGCCCGGGGACAGGGCGCTGGATCCGGCCGCAACCGCAAGGCGCTTAAAAGAGATGCTTGAGCGGGTCGGCCTGGACGAGGCGCGGCCTAACCAGGCTTTGTTTGCCACCGAAGCCACCTTCGCCTTTCAGCCGCGGGAGCGGGAGGGCGAGCCAATGATGATGCTGGCCGAAGCGGGGACCGGGATCGGTAAGACCCTGGCCTATCTGGCTCCCGCCTCACTGTGGGCTGAGGCCAATGGCCCTGGGGTGTGGGTCTCGACCTATACCCGCGCCTTACAGCGCCAGATCGAGCGCGAGAGCCATGCCATCTATCCCGACCCAGCGGTGCGGGCGCAAAAGGCGGTGGTGCGGAAGGGGCGAGAAAATTATCTTTGCCTGTTAAATTTTCAAGATAGCGTCAAGGCCGCACAATTAGGCGGCGCCGATCTGATTGGCTTAGGCCTGACGGCACGCTGGATCAGCGCCAGCCGTGACGGCGATATGACCGGGGGTGATTTTCCGGCATGGTTGCCCACCCTGTTTGCCGTCTCGCCCGCGGCCCAGGCCAGTGCGGGTAATCTCGTCGACCGACGCGGCGAGTGCGTCCATGCTGCCTGCGCCCACTATCGCACCTGTTTTGTCGAAAAGGCGGTGCGGGCCTCGCGCCGCGCTGATCTGGTCATCGCAAACCACGCTCTGGTGCTGTCGCAAGCGGCGTTCGATTCGGCCCGCGCTGCACGGGGTCAGGCCGGGGATGTGGAAACAACGCGCCTTCGCCGGATCGTCTTTGACGAGGGCCATCACCTGTTCGATGCAGCCGACAACGCCTTCTCCGCCGCCCTGTCCGGAGCCGAGGCGGCCGAGCTGCGGCGCTGGATACGTGGACCCGAGGGGCGTGGGAGACGTGGAAGGGGGCTGCAAACGCGTCTGTCGGAACTGCTGGGGGACCACGAGGAGTCCAGTCAGGCCCTGACCGCGGCTCTGCGCGCCGCCGCCGCTCTGCCCGGTGAAGGCTGGTCCGGTCGTATTGCCCCGGCAATGGGCGAGGTCAGTCCCATGGGACCCATCGAGGCGTTTCTTGTCGCGGTACTGGAGCAACTTCGCACGCGTAGCGGCGTCGCAGACCTGGGGATGGAGTGTACCGCCCGCCCGGCAATCGATCTGGTGCGGGCGAGGGCCGGCCCGGCGGCGGCGGCGATTGCTGCCCTCGAAGCCCCGCTTTTGGCCCTATCGCGGGCCTTGGCCGACTTGCTGGACAGCGAGGCTGACACCCTGACCGGGGCCCACAAGGCGCGGATCGACGGGGCGTTGCGGGGCCTGGATCGTCGGGCGCGGATGACGTTGCCGGCCTGGCGCGGCATGCTGACGGCGATCGATGAGAACGCCGAACAAGATCCCGATTTCGTCGACTGGTTTGATGCCACTTACCTTTATGGCCGGGTGGTCGATGCCGCCTATCGTCGCCACTGGGTGGACCCCACCGAACCGCTGACTGCCGCAGTGATCGCCCCGGCGCATGGCGTCCTAGTGACCAGCGCAACCCTAGCCGATTCGGCCCTGATCGATCCCTTTGCTCTGGCCGAGATGCGCACCGGCGCAGCGCGTCTGCCCGAGCGGCCCAAGACCCTGAGACTGGCCTCACCCTTTGACTATGCCAATAATGCCAGGGCCATAGTTGTCACCGACGTTGCCCGCGATGATCCACGTCAGGTGGGCGCGGCCATGCGCGAGCTGTTCCTGGCCTCCGGTGGTGGCGGACTGGGCCTGTTCACCGCCATCCGCCGCCTGCGCACAGTGCATGACAAGATTGCCGGCCCCTTGGCCGACAAGGGCCTGGCGCTCTACGCGCAGCACGTGGATCCTCTGGAGGTGGGGGCTCTGGTGGATATCTTCAGGGTCGAGGAAGACAGCTGTCTGCTGGGCACAGACGCAGTGCGCGATGGGGTCGATGTTCCCGGACGCTCGCTGCGCCTTTTAGTATTTGACCGGGTGCCCTGGCAGAGGCCGGATATTCTGCACAAGGCCCGCCGGGAGCGTTTTGGTGGCAAGAGCTATGATGACAGTGTCGCCCGGGGGCGCATTTCCCAGGCTTTCGGCCGCCTGATCCGCCGTGCCGACGACAAGGGGGTCTTCGTACTTCTGGACGCCGCCGCCCCCACCCGCCTATTCTCGGGCTTGCCCGAAGGGGTGCACCCCGAACGGATGACACTGGTCGAAGCCATTGAAGCGACAGAGGCTCACCTGCGGGTGCAAAAACAGAGGTAAGCGAAATTTGCCCTTTAACCCGGCGCGGGGTATCGGCAGGTGATGTCCCCCTCATCTCCCGCCGCTCAGGCCGCGCGCCGTCGCACCTTTGCGATTATCAGCCATCCCGATGCTGGCAAAACGACCCTGACCGAGAACCTGCTGCTGGCCGGCGGGGCGATCCGGGCTGCCGGCGCGGTGCGGGCGCGTGGCGTACAACGTCGCACCCGTTCGGACTGGATGAAAATCGAGCGTGAGCGCGGGATCAGTGTTTCGGCAAGCGCCATGACCTTTGACCATGCCGGGCTGATGTTCAATCTGTTGGACACCCCCGGACACGAGGATTTTTCGGAAGACACCTATCGCACCCTGACCGCAGCTGACGCCGCTGTTATGGTTCTGGACGCCGCCAAAGGGATCGAACCTCAGACCTTGAAGCTATTCGAGGTCTGTCGCCTGCGCGACATCCCGATCATTACCTTTATCAATAAGATGGACCGCGAGGCGCAGGACCCCTTTGCCCTGTTGGATGAGATCGGCTCAAAACTGGCCCTCGACCCCGCGCCCCTCTATTGGCCGGCCGGGTCGGGCAATCGTTTCAAGGGCATGATCGATCTTCGTCACAATAGTTTGCTGCCGTTCCAGCGTGGCGGCGTTGGCCACCCCACAGCCCTGGCGCTGGGTTCCAACGCCCTGAACACCTATCTCGACCCGGACGAACTTGAAGAGGCGCGCGAGGGGGCCATGCTGGTGCAGGAAGCCTCAAAACCCTTTGATCCGCAGAGCTTTCGCGAGGGCCACATGACGCCAGTGATTTTCGGCTCGGCCCTGCGGCATTTCGGCGTTGACCAGTTGTTGGAAGCCCTGGCCACCTATGCCCCGCCGCCGCGCTTCACCGCAGCGATGCGAAGCGGGGAGCCCACCCACGTTGCCCCTGGCGACGACGAGGTTTCGGGTTTTGTATTTAAGATCCAGGCGAATATGGACCCCAACCATCGCGACCGCGTCGCCTTTGTCCGCCTGACCTCCGGGCGGTTCACGCGCGGGATGAAGTTGAAGGTGCAGAACACCGGTCGGCAGATGAGCGTCACCGCGCCGATCCTGTTCTTTGCCTCCGATCGTGAGCTGGCCGAGGAGGCCTTTGCCGGCGATGTCATGGGCATTCCCAACCACGGCATCCTGCGCGTGGGCGACAGTCTGAGCCAGTCAGGCAATCTGCGTTTTGCCGGCCTGCCTAATTTCGCCCCGGAAATCCTGCGCCGGGTGCGGGTAAAGGATCCGCTAAAAGCCAAGCACCTGAAAAAGGCACTCGAGGGGCTTGCCGAAGAGGGGGTGACGCAACTTTTCCGTCCTCTGTTGGGGTCGGATTTCGTCGTTGGGGCCGTGGGGCAGTTGCAATATGAGGTTATGGCCGACCGCCTGGGCGGCGAATACGCCCTGGACGTGATCTTTGAGGCGGCTCCCTATTCAGAAGCGCGCTGGTTGACCGGGGCCAAGGTCGATACCGAAGACTTCGCCGGCAAACACCGCACTGCCATGGCCCAGGATATCGACGGTCAGCTGGTCTTCCTGGCTAAATCCGCCTGGGAAGTAGGTTATGTTACCGAGCGCTTTCCTAAGGTGAGTTTCGAAAAAACGCGTGAACGGGGATGACCTGGTGCTCCGCAGCTAACCTGCTATGACGAGTGCAGTCTACGGTTTCCCCCCGCCAGGCTTGGCTACAGTGGACGTCAAAGCGTTGCAGGTCTCACCTCTCGTTGTGGAGGCGACCGAATTTGAAAGCCTGGCCGACGGCTCACTTGACCGCGCTGTCATCTCCGCGCCGGCCGGCACGGTTGAACGCCGATATGCGATTGCCCTAGCGCTGCGCGCCCTGGTGGCCGGCGGAGAGCTTGTGGTCCTTGCCCCCAAGGACAAGGGCGGCACACGGCTGCAAAAGGAACTGGAGGGATTTGGCTGCATCGTCGCTGAAGATTCGCGACGACATCATCGGATCTGCCAAACACGGCGGCCCGACGCACCGCAGCACCTAGAGGCCGCACTCGCCGACGGGGCGTTGCAAATGGCCCCGCGCCTGGGCCTCTGGTCACAGCCAGGGGTATTTAGCTGGGACCGCCTTGATGCGGGAACGGCGATGCTTATCAAGTACTTGCCAAAGCTGGCTGGCCGGGGGGCCGACTTGGGATGTGGGGTCGGGGTGCTGGCCCAGGCTGTCATCGCTCAGGGCAAGCTGGAGAGCCTTCATTGCCTGGATATCGACCGCCGCGCGGTAGATGCGGCGCGTCGCAATCTCTTGGACACCCGCGCGATGGTGCTGCACGCTGATGCTCGCGGCCCGGTGACCGGCCTGGAAAATCTCGACTTTGTAATCATGAATCCCCCGTTTCACGACGGCAGCCGCGAAGACCGCAGCCTTGGCCAGGCCTTTATCGCCAGCGCCGCGCGCGCCTTGCGCAACGGCGGCCTGCTCTATCTGGTCGCTAATATAGGGCTGCCTTACGAAGCGGCCCTGATTGCGCATTTCCGTGAGCAGTCCCTGATCGTCAAGGGCGGTGGCTATAAGATTTATGAGGCCCGCAAGTGAAGGTACCTGCTGCGCGGCTTGATCGGTTGTTGGCGAACCTGGGTTACGGTTCACGTCGTGAGGTTCAGGACCTGATTGCGCGCGGCTATGTGTGGTTGGACGGCGAACGTCTGCGCGATATCGGCACCAAGATTCCCCTGACCGGCGACCTCAGTGCGCGCATGCAGGTCGGGCGCGAGGCTTTAGACCCGCCAGCACCCCTGACCCTGATCATGCATAAGCCAGCGGGCGTGGTCTGTTCGCACAAGGAAACCGGCCGCAGCGTCTATGAATTGCTGCCAGCGCGCTGGCGGCGGCGCGACCCGGCCCTTTCCAGTGTCGGGCGGCTGGACCTGGACACCACCGGCCTGTTGCTGATCACCGACGACGGGCCCCTTTTGCACAAGTTGATCTCGCCCAAGAGCGGTATCGCCAAGCGCTACCTCGTCACTCTCGACCGACCTTTGAACGGTACCGAGGTGGTCATATTTGCTGCCGGAACCCTGATCCTGGAGAGCGACACCACGGCTCTGGCCCCCGCGAGGTTAGAGGCGCTGACGCCGACCACCGCCTATCTTACGATTACCGAGGGGCGTTATCATCAGGTGCGACGGATGTTCGCTGCGGTGGGCAACCACGTCGTGGCCCTGCACCGCGACCAGATTGGACGACTGACACTGCCGGAGGACCTTGGGGCGGGAGATTGGCGTGTCTTGGCGATGACCGAACAATTACCGATCTGGGCCGCCGGGACCGATTCAAATCACCGGACCGGCGTTTCCGTCACCGCATTGCCCGCGCCATAGTTGCAGCGAATTGTTCACCAAAGTTCACAATATTTCGACCAATTAGGTATTTTCCCTCATAGACTTGCGTAGGACTGGGTTGCTATCGCCTGGTTCGCCTCCGCTCCGGGGCCTTACAGGGAATACAATTATGAAGACACTTTTCGCGGCCGCGATGGCGCTTGCCATCGCCCCCATGGCGAACGCCAATAGCTTCACGAACGGCGGGTTCGAAACCAACGGTGGGAACGGTCAGATCAACGTTAACACAAGCGCGACGGGCTGGTACGTCCCCGGCGGCGGATACACCTTTCTTTTTGCTCCCGGCACGGCCGACACTTCCGGTGCCAATGGCCAATACGGCAGTCTGGCGCTTTGGGGCCCTGGCAACGGCTCGGCCAACGGGCTGACGGCGACCAGCCCCAGCGGCGGCTATTTCGCGGCTCAGGACGGTGACTTCCAGAACGCCCCGCTGAATCAGGACGTCACCGGACTCACGGTCGGCAAAACCTATACCGTTGGTTTCGACTACGGATTCGGTCAGCAGCAAGGTTTCAACGGACCGACCAACCAGAGCTGGCAAGTGAGCCTTGGCGGCTCGCCCGTGCAGAGCACCGCCACCTTCCCCGTGGCCAGCCATGGCTTTACAGGCTGGATGCACACCGGTTTCAATTTCGTCGCCACCAGCGCCAGTGAAACCCTGTCGTTCATGGCCATCGGCGACCAGCCCGTGCCGCCCTTCGCTCTGCTCGACGGTGTGACCTTCACTCCCGATACGGTCGGTGGTGTGCCTGAGCCGGCGGCCTGGGCTCTGATGCTGATCGGTATCGGCGCTCTGGGCGGCATCGCCCGTCGTCGTCGAGCGGTCGTCGCCGTCTAGCCTCGTCAAATCAGTTTGTAAGCCTTTAGAGCTGGGGCGGGAAAAATCCCGCTCCGGTTTTTTACCTCTGGGATCGACATGCTCGCCTATCTGGCTGCCCATCAACGCACCTTGGCCTATCTGTTACAGGTAGGGCAACTGTGTCTCTCTCTGGTTCTGGTCACTGCGATTTTCGTACCGCTGGAGCACTTTTTTTCGGTCCGCAAGACGCAGCTGTTCTATCCGGGCTGGAGCACAAACCTGATCTGGTATTTCCTGGATGGCATGATGACCGGTCTGGTGTTGGGCCCGCCGACCGCGCTGATCGCCTGGGGGGTGCATAGCTTGTTGCCGACGACGGTCACCGGGATCGCGGCGGGCCTACCCTTGTGGGCGAAAATGATAGCGGCGATGGTGGTTGGCGAGGTGGGATTCTATTGGGGTCATCGCTGGAGCCATCACATCCCTTTGCTTTGGCGTTTCCATGCAGTGCATCATAGCGCCAAGCCGATCAGTTACCTGGTCAATACCCGCGCCCATCCGGTCGATCTGGTCTTTACCCGAATGTGCGGCCTAGTGTTGCTGTATGCCACCGGTCTGGTCGGTGTTACCGGGCCTCATCCCGCCTTAATCCCGGCTCTGGTCCTTTTCGTCGGATCGCTGTGGAGCTATTTCATCCATTCCAACGTGCGTGTGCGCCTGGGCTGGCTTGAGGAAGTGATCTCAACCCCGGCCTTTCATCATTGGCACCACACCTTGGAGGACCACAAGGATCGCAATTTTTCGTCCATGGTGCCGGTCATGGACCGCATTTTCGGCACCTATTACCTGCCCAAAAGCTGGCCAGCGGAATATGGCACCGACACCTATATGCCTGAGACTGTCGCTGGGCAGTTGTTACAGCCCTTTGCCCCGGTGGCGAAGCCGCAAGACCTCGCCAGGGTGGCTAGTTGTGACTGAAAATGACTGGACTTTGGCGTCGGAGACTGGCTTCGCAGCCACCAGCTTAATCAGGTTGCAAACCCAAATAAACACAACCGGTTGCCTTGTACATAGAGGCTTCGCAAGGGACTTAGAACAGGTCGAAACGAGTGAAGACGGTCGCGAGAGACTCTCAGCTTGGTTCGAAACCGCTCTCGTTGCAGCAGCCTCGGCAGCGCAATAATATTTTGAGGATAGCAACGGGATCCCCACGATCAAGCCCCTGGGAACTCCGGCCGGGAGACTGAAGCGTGCTCGGCTAGACATCTCGGGACGGAGCCGATCAGCCATCGGTCCTACGATGGGCGGGTGTTTTTGGGCACGCGAGCAACGCCACAAAGCAGAAAAATTGGACGACAGCGGCTTCCAAACCTCAAAGATGCGCTTTGATCGGATGTCTGCTGGCACCTATCCCGCTTGAGTTGGATCAACTGGACCACGATAGAAAACGCGCGTCACTTAACATTTCGCGCGCGATCTCACCGGAAACCCGTACCAACTTTTGCAGAAAACGTGCTGGCATAGCGCAGAAGGCGGTCGTGCAGAAAAAAATTCACAATCGATTATACTGACACAAGTATTAAAATGCCCGAATTTTAATGTCTCTAGCCTATGACCAAATGGGGAGCGAAAAAATGGCGGTGAGAACTCCGAGATTGGTCGGTTGGTTCATGGATCGGTTGAGCCAATCGGTGCTACGGCAGACGCTACGTGACCTGGACTCCAACTCTGAGCCAAGATTGCGGCACGGGTACGAAACGTGGGCTCACGGTAGATCCAAGATTGATGCCGTCCTTGATCGTTATTTTGGTCCGGGACCCTCGCGTGGCTCGAAAGATGCAATAAACTTGGTCGATTTTGAGGGGCCCTAGCTTTCTACAGTGTCAGGTGGCCTGAAGCACACATTTAATGGCCACGCCACCAGTTCAGGGCACGCCGTTCCAACGCGATAAAGACGAAATGCAAGCCGGCGGCCACCCCGGCCAGGACAAAGATAGCGGCGAACATTTTTGCCGTCTGTAACCGATTTCCAGCCTCCAGGATGCGCCAAGCCAGGCCCTGGGCCCCGCCGGAGCCGGCGACAAATTCCGCCACCACCGCGCCGATAATAGCAAGGCCAGAGGCCACCTTATGCCCTTCAAGCAGGAACGGCACCGCAGAGGGCAGGCGCAAACGAACCAGCCGCTGCCACGACGTCGCGCCATAAAGGTCAAAAAGGCGCTCAAGATCAGGATCGGATGAGGCAAGTCCGCTCACGGCCCCCGAAAAGATTGGAAAGAAAGCAACAATAGCAGCCAAGGCGATGATCGCATGGTCTGGGTGATCGACACCTGCCCAAATGACAAATAACGGCGCGATCGCCACCACCGGCATCACCTGCAAGGCGACGGCAAGGGGCCGGACAGCACGCTCCAGCAAAGAACTGAGGCTGACGGTAAGGGCCAGACCATTAGCAACCAGGCTAGCGACGATCAGGGCCTGCAATGCCATGCTCAGAGTACGTAGCGCCGAGACCGCCAGGATCGGCCATCCAGCGAGCAGGGCAACGATTATGGCAGAAGGCGTGGGGAGGAAATAGGCCGGAACATGCAGGAGCCGGCAAGTTAATTCCCAGCCCAAGGCCAGGACACCCAGCAGGAGCAGAGGTGCCAATGCGGCACTTAGCCGGCTCACCTGGCGATCCCCATGCCCAGCATTAGATGCCGGGAGACATCCTCAACAGCCTCGCGAAACTGCGGGGTCATACGAAACCCGGCTGGGCGCGGCACCGGCGCATCGACCATGGTCTCGCCAGCCAGCCGACCCGGCGACGAAGTCATCACCACCACGCGCGAGGCCATATAGACCGCTTCTTCTACATTGTGAGTGACAAAGACGATGGCGGGGCGTTCTTTGAGCCACAAGCTCAGCACATCATCGGCCAAGGCGCGGCGGGTGATTTCGTCCAGGGCAGCAAAAGGCTCGTCCAGCAACAGCAACTTTGGTGCGGTCACTAGGGCGCGGGCAAGTGACGCCCGCATCGCCATACCCCCTGAAAGTTGAGCCGGCCGCGCTGACTGGGCACTCGCAAGTCCGACCTTAACCAAGGCCTCGTCCGCCCGTCTCCGGGCTGCAACGCGGTTTAGGCCGGCCAATTCCAGCGGCAGGGCCACATTGGCCGCTGCCGAAAGCCAGGGCGCGAGTGTCGGCGACTGGAAAACCACCGAGGTTTCTCCCCGCCCCGCCGCCCGCATGACCGACCCACGTGTTGGAGCCTCCAGCCCGGCCAGAAGCCTCAGAGCCGTAGACTTGCCGCACCCCGACGCCCCTACGAGCGCAACGATCTCGCCCTTGGCCAGGGCAAGCGAAAACGGTCCAAGGGCCCGGCCTCGACCGGGATAATCTACCTCGACGGCAGTCAGTGCGGCGAGCGGCAACGTCTGGGCGGTCATTTGGCCGCAGGTAGGAAGGCCAGAGTGTAGGCCTTGTGGTAATCGAGACCCTTGTCGAACACCTTTTGCTCTGAGGCGACCTTAAAGAACGCCAGCCAGCGTGCATCGGTCATCACGCCGATATCGCCTGAGCCAACGATGGCATATTTGCGCATCTTGTCACGCGCCTGAGCCAGCACGTCCTCGCTCATCTCCGGATTGTCTTTCAGGATCAGGGCGTCCCCTGGCTTGGCATCGCCAAACAGATAGGCTTTCCACCCGGCTGCACTGGCCTCGACAAACGCGCGCACCACCGCAGGATTAGCACCTATCAGGCGATTAGGAGCCAGAACCATACCAGCATATCCGGGATAACCCTCATCAGCCAGCAGAAAGACGACCGGCTTCAGATGCGCCTCTTTTTCCAGAGTATAGGGCTCGCTGGTCAGATAACCTTGTTGAACAACACGCTTGTCGGCCAGAAAAGGTGCGTTGCTGAAGTTATATTTACGCACCTGATCGTCGGTGAAGCCGTATTTGGCCCTCAGCCACACCCAAAAAGCGGTAACCGAGGCATCTGCCAGCAAGATGGGATGGCCCTTCACGTCGGCCAGTTTGCTGATCCCAGCGTCCGGGTGGGCCATCAACACCTGTGGGTCCTTTTGCATAAAGGCGGCCACGGCTTTGACCGGCACGTTTTCGGCCGCCAGATTCATGACGATGAAGCTGTTGGAGCCTATCCCCAGTTCCACCGCGCCAGAAGCCACCATCTGCGGCACATTGGTCCCCGGGCCTCCTGGAACAATTGTCACATTGAGACCCCGCTTGGCGTATTCGCCATTCGCCAGCGCCTCATAAAACCCACCTTGCTCGGCCTCGGCCCGCCAATCGGTGGCGAAACGGATTTGGGTCTGGCCATAGGTCCCCGTTTTCGTTTCAGGCGCACAGGCCGCCAGAGCAAGCGTAAGGGTGAGGACGGCGAGATTATTCAGTCTGGTCATCTTGGCACCTCAGTTATATCCCCTGTTACAAGTCTGGCGAGATTAAGCTGAGCGCGCCGCCGCGCCAAGGGTCAGAGTTTCACGGCGTTCTTCAAGCTCGAACCAAGCACCTTCGGCCCCTGCCAGAGCGGCGCGGGCCTTGTCCAGGGCTCTAGTCGCGCGTTCAAACGCGTGACGATCGCGGCCAAAGAGGGCCGGATCGGTTAGGTCGCGTTCGAGTTTGCTGATTTGCTCGGCCAAACCTGGCAGGGATTTTTCCAGCTCGGTCAGGCGATGCTGGTCCTTGAACGACAGCTTTGCCGCAGGTGCGGTTGGTCGCGACGCCGCAGCGCGGGCGGGTCTCGCTGGCTGCGGCGGTAGCGCGGCATCCAGAAAGCCCGGATTTTGCTCAAGAAAGTCGACCCAACCGCCAGGGGTCTCTACAGCGCGGCCTCGACCGTCCAGGCCGATGGTCGAGGTGGCCAGACGGTCGATGAAGTCCCGGTCGTGGCTGACCAGAATCAGGGTCCCTTCGTAGTCGCCAAGCATGTCGGCCAGAAGATCCAGAGTTTCCATGTCCAGATCATTGGTCGGCTCATCAAGCACCAGCACATTTGAGGGCGAGGCGAGGGCTCTGGCCAGCAACAGACGGTTACGTTCGCCCCCCGACAGACTGGAGACCGGCTGGCGCATCTGGTCTTCGCGAAACAAAAAGTCGCGGGCGTAGGCGGTGACGTGTTTGGGCCTTCCATGGACCAGAATCTGGTCGCCGCCCATAGGGGCCAGGGCCTCGAGCAACGACATCTGTGTCGCTAGGTCGGCCCGGGCCTGATCGACATAGGCGATCTGAAGATTGGCCCCCAGCTTGACCGACCCGGCATCGGGCCGAATCTCGCCAAGTAATACCTTGACCAAGGTCGTCTTGCCCGCGCCATTGGGGCCAACAACAGCGATTTTCTCGCCACGGATGATCCGAGTGGAAAACCCTGACAATAGGCTGCGTCCGCCATAAGCCTTGGAAATCCCCCTGGCTTCAACCACTCTTTGACCCGAAGCCGGTGCGGCTCCGGCATTCAGCGTCATCTCCCCGCGATTGAGGCGAAGGCGCTCGGCTTTTTCGCCGCGCAAGGCCAGCAGGCGGCGACGACGCCCCTCATTGCGCGCCCGTCGCCCGGTAACGCCGCGCTCTAGCCAGTGCTGTTCGCGCTCCAGGGTTTTGTCGAGCCGACGGTCCTCTTCATCCCGCGCCGCCATCAGGGCATCGGTCCAGGCATCGAATTTGCCGAAACCTGCGTCCAGGCGACGAACTTTGCGCTCTTCCAGCCAAAAACAGCGGTGGGTCACCCGTTCGAGAAAGGCGCGATCATGGCTGATAATCAGAGCTGCCGCCCGGCTGCGCCCGAGCATAGCTTCAAGCCGCTCGATAGCCAGGATGTCAAGGTGGTTGGTTGGCTCGTCCAGCAACAGAACATCCGGGGCTTCGGCGAAAGCGCGCGCCAGAGCCGCACGCCGGGCTTCACCGCCGGAAAGCCCAATCGTCCCACGCGCTGGGTCCAGATCAAAGCTCTCGAGGGCCGCCTGAGCCTCATGCAGCTTTGCCCCGCCGGCGGTAGCGTAATCGGCAAGGGTGTCGCCGCCAATCGTCGGCTCCTGGCTGACCAGGGTGATCTTCAGGCCCGGCGTGACAAACCGGTCGCCACTGTCTACCGCCGTCGTTCCAGCCAGTATCCGCATCAGGGTAGTCTTCCCGGCACCGTTGCGGCCTACAAGCGCGGCGCGCGTTCGCGGCTCCAGCCCCAGGTCCACCCCGTCGAACAACATGCGCGACCCATCGACCAGGCGCACATCACGAAGAGCAAGAATCGGCGGAGGCATGGATACTAAGTTCAGTCTCGCGGCTCAGGGGTTTTGAAGCCGATGGGCTTTAGGCCAGTGCGGTGAACGATGCGAGGGTCTTTTATTGAGAGGCAAGCAAAGGTTCGGGTCGCCGTTTTCCCACGCCCTTGGACTAGGGATTGAGAGCGATGGGGTTTAGGAGGGGACGTGACCGACGCAGAACCCTTTTGGCAGACCAAGACGTTGCGCCAGATGACCCCCGCCGAGTGGGAGAGCCTGTGCGACGGCTGCGGCCTGTGTTGCCTGATCCGCTTCGAGGATGAGGATACCGGCGAGATCACCCCCACGCGTGTCGCCTGCCGGCTGTTTGATTCCCAAACCTGTCGCTGTAGCGACTACGAGCATCGCCGGGCCAAGGTGCCTGACTGTATCGCGCTGACCCCTGGCAATATCGAGCGCCTGCCATGGATGCCGCTCAGTTGCGCCTATCGGCGTCTGCACGAGGGCAAACCCCTGCCCCATTGGCACCCTCTGGTTACCGGAGACCCCCAAAGCGTGCACACCTCTGGGGCCTCGATCCGCGGACAGACGATCAGCGAGGCCAGTCTGGCCCAAGCCGATGACGCGTTGGATTTCTCGGCCCCCGAATGGCTCGAGGACCGCAGTGACGATTAGACTGTTCACGCTTGCGCCGCGACAGCTTTGCCTTATCTGGAGCACTGAGATTCATGAAGGTGGCTTGATTGGCGCGTGATCCCTATGCGGAGCTGGGTGTGGCTCGCAACGCTTCGGCGGATGATATCCGAAAGGCGTTCCGCAAGCTGGCGAAGAAACACCATCCGGATGCTAATCGGGGCGACAAGGCCGCCGAGGAAAAGTTCAAACACCTCAGCGTCGCCTTTGACCTACTGGGCGATCCTGACAAACGCCGCAAATATGATGCCGGCATGGTTGATGCCGATGGTCACGACATTCAGCGCGGCTTTGCAGGACATCCGAGCGGTGCTGGCGGTGGCGGATTTCGTGGAACCGAGTTTGAAGGTGTCGATCTGGGCGACATCCTGGGCGATATGTTTGGTGCCCGCGGGGCGGGCCGTGGGGGCTTTGGCGCTCGGGGGGCCGATATCCGGGCGCGCCTGGAAATCGATCTTGAAGAGGCGATCAAGGGGGCCCGCAAACGCATCACCTTTTCGGCAGGCCGCGCTTTAGATGTGAACATACCGACCGGAGCGGTGGATGGTCAGGTGCTTCGACTGCGTGGGCAGGGCAGCCCCGGGCGAGCCGGGCCGGGGGACGCCCTGATCGAATTGGTGATCCGTCCGCACCCGATCTTTCGCGCTGAGGGTGAACAACTTCATATGGACCTGCTCGTCTCGCTGCCAGACGCAGTTCTCGGTGGCAAGGTGACAGCGCAGACCCCCGATGGTCCGGTCACGCTCAGCGTGCCACGCGGGGCCAATTCGGGCGCGGTACTACGACTGAAAGGCCGGGGTTTAAGTGATCCACAGGGGCGTCGCGGAGACCTGCTGGCGCGACTGGTGCTGACTTTGCCTGAGGAGACGGATTCGGAACTGGTGCAGTTTGCGCAAACCTGGCGTGAGCAGCGCCCCTATACGCCCAGACGTCGATCCTGATAACATCGTTCACAGACCGTTCAGCCCTCATGGCTTAGAGACGACAGTGTGAACCGGCATTTGAACATCTTAATCAGCGGCGTGGCCCTGGCTTTAGGTCTTTGCACCACCGTGCTCGCAGATCCACAGCGAAACCGTCCGGCGCATCAGGAGCGCGACGAGCGTCAGCCACCGGCAACGCTGCATCGCCCGCCGCCGCCCACCTTCGAGCCTCGGCAGATGCCCGACCGTCCGCCGCCGGCCGAAATGCAGGCTAGGCGCATGGTGTCCATGGATCAGGTCATGGGTCATATCCAAGGCATGACCCCTGGGCGACAATTGGATGCAGGTATGGAAACCCTAGACGGTAGATCAGTGTATCGAGTGATCTGGCTGACCGACCAGGGACGGCGGGTGGACTATATCGTTGACCCCTACACCGGGCAGGTCTTAAGCAGGCACTAGAGGATAACGATGCGTATTTTGTTGGTGGAGGACGATCCAGATTTGTCGCGTCAGCTAAAGCTGGCCCTCCACGATGCCGGCTATGTGGTTGATCATGCCCCGGACGGCGAAGAGGCCGCGTTCCTGGGCGACACCGAGCCCTATGACGCGGTTATTCTGGACCTGGGACTGCCCAAAATCGATGGCGCGCGCGTTTTGGAGGGTTGGCGAAAGGCCAAAATGGCAACGCCGGTGCTGATCCTGACGGCACGGGGGTCATGGAGCGAAAAGGTCGCCGGGTTTGATGCCGGGGCCGACGATTATCTGACCAAACCCTTTCATACCGAAGAGTTGCTGGCTCGTCTGCGCGCCCTGGTTCGGCGGTCAGCGGGCCATGCCGCGCCCAATCTGGCCTGCGGGGCCCTGAAACTGGAACCTCGCGCTGCCCGCGTCACAGTTGCCGGCGAGCCTTTGCGTCTGACCTCCCTCGAATATCGCCTGTTGCATTATCTGTTACTGCACCAGGGCCGGGTGATCAGCCGGACAGAGTTGGTCGAACATCTGTACGATCAGGATTTCGACCGCGATTCCAATACTATAGAGGTATTTGTCGGTCGCGTGCGCAAGAAAATCGGCCCTGATCGCGTCGAAACCGTCCGCGGGCTTGGCTATCGCCTGATTGCATTGAAGGGAGAGGTGGCCGAGGCGTGACCCAAACCCGGCCACGTCTGGGCCGGACGCGGCTGAGCCGAACACGTCTGGTGGGACGATCGCTTGTCCGCAGACTTATCACTCTGGCAGCTGCCTGGAGCCTGGCCCTGCTGGCCGTTGGCGGGGTCGCGCTGTCGCTGATTTTTAACCAGGCCAGCCTCAGTCGCTTCGATGACGACCTGGCCGACACCGTCGATGGCCTCTTGGCGGGAACCGCGTTAGACCACGGTGAGGTGACCCCAGCGACTTTGGGCGATCCGCGCACTCTGAGGGTTTACAGTGGCGAATACTGGCAAATCTCGACGCCAGATGCGGCGGGAAGAATGACCACGCTCGTGCGTTCGCGATCTTTATGGGATCACACCTTGCCGCCGCCGCCCGGCGGCGCAGCAACCCTGGAAAAATCGGCAGGGCACGTTGTCTATTACAATAGCCCCGGCCCCCGCGCTCAGGTCCTGCGGGTGGCGGCCCTGCAAGGCCAATTACCCGACTTCCCCACGCCGGTGATCTTCTTGGCAGCAGAGGATCGGTCGCCGGTTGATCAAAATGATCGTAAGTTCGACACCATGATTGCCGGCGCCCTGTCATTCCTCGGCATTGGCCTTATCCTGGCAGTCGTTATTCAGGTGCGTGTGGGCTTGCGGCCACTCTTCGCCCTCAGTCGCGAGGTATCCAACCTGCGCACCGGCAAGTCTGAAAGGGTGAGCGGTGACTATCCCCAGGAACTGGCCCCGCTGGCGCAGGAGCTGAACGCCCTGATGGCTCACAACCAGGAAGCCGTAGAGCGCCAGCGCACCCATGTTGGCAATCTAGCCCATGCCTTAAAAACCCCGATCTCCGTCATCCTGACGGAGGCCAGCCAGACCCAGGGAACTCTGGCTGACCTGGTGACCCGCCAGGCTCAGCTCATGAGCCAACAGGTTGATCACCACCTGCGCCGTGCCAGAGCCGCTGCCCGGGCTGCCGGTCAGGGAGAGCGAACAGCCGTCGCGCCGGTGCTGGATGAGCTGAGCCGCACGCTCGAAAAAATCTTTCAGGGTAAGGTGCGCATTGACTGGGATTGCGATGCTGATGTGGCCTTTGTCGGCGAGCGTCACGACCTGTTAGAAATCATCGGCAATGTGATGGAGAACGCCTGTAAGTGGGGAAAAAGCCTGATCCGCGTGACAGCAACGTCCGGCTCTGGACATCAGCTCTGCCTGGCGGTCGAAGACGATGGGTCGGGCCTGCTACCCGAACAACGAGCCGAGGTCTTGCGTCGTGGCGCGCGGATGGATGAGACCGCGCCCGGATCTGGCTTGGGGCTCTCTATCGTCGATGAACTCGTCCGCGCCTATGGGGGAAACCTGACCCTTAGTGATAGCGCTTTGGGTGGATTACGCGTCGACCTGACCCTGCCAATGGCTGAGCTTGAAAGCTAAAGGCCATGCCCAGATTGACCTATGCCATCGGCGACATTCACGGGCGGCTGGATTTGTTGCAACAGGCTCTGGCCCGCATTGAGCACCACGCCGAGGGTAACGCGCACCGGATCATCAGCCTGGGCGACCTGGTGGACCGGGGGCCAGAGTCTCGCGCGGTTGTCGATCTGATGATGCGGCTGACAGATGCAGATCATTTCATCTGCCTCAAAGGCAACCACGAAGAGATGATGCTGCGGGCGCTGCGTGAGCGGGGTCAGGCTATCTACTTTTGGACCGACTATGGCGGCAGCGCGACGCTCGACTCCTACGGTTGGGACGGCGTGCCCCAGGCCCACATCGACTGGCTGGAGGCTCTGCCATTGTATTGGCGGGGTCGGGCACACCTCTATGTTCACGCTGGCTTGCTTCCGGGCACCCCTGTTGAAGTTCAGGACGCCCGAACGCTTCTGTGGATCCGCGATCGCTTCCTCGAAGCCCCAGCCGACGACCTGCCCTGCCACGTGGTCCACGGCCATACCCCGATCTGGGCCGGAAAACCGGATATGTCGCAGCCCGAGTTGCTCGCCCATCGTACCAATCTCGACACCGGTGCCTATGCCACTGGCGTGTTGACCGTAGGGGTGTTCGACGATGACGGCGATGGCGGGCCGGTGGAGTTGCTGACCGTCACGCAATAGATCAGTTATACTTGGATGTCGCACATGTCCCTATTTCCTCAATCGCGAGTCAACGATGGCGTTATTTGTCTTAAGTGCGGTCGGTAGTGACAGACCTGGGCTCACAAAGGCTCTCGCGGCCGCGATCCTGGCGGCGGGCGGCAATTGGCTTGAGAGCCATCTCAGCCGGTTGGGTGGCCTCTACGTCGGATCGGTATTGGTCGAAATTCAAGCGGACAGCGTTGAGGGGTTGCGAGACGCTGTTTCTGCGGTGGATGATGAGGGCCTTAAGGTGCGGATCGCCCCAGCGGTCGAGGACAGAAGTGGCGGCGGTGGCGGCGAAGCCTTTGATTTCGGCGTGGTTGGCCAGGACAGGCCGGGAATCGTGCGTGAGGTGACCGCAGTCCTGAGCGGCCTGGACGCCAATATCGAGACATTCAGAAGCTGGATCGCCGCCGAGCCCTACTCCGGGGTGCCCCTCTTCCACATGCAGGCCCGCCTTCGGCTTCCGTCCGGATTGCAGGCGCACAGGATCCAAGCGGCGTTGGAGGAAATCTCAGCCGAGATCATGGTCGATATCTCCCTCAACCCGGTAGGGTAGGGCCGGGGCGAGGATACGGTGCCGTGGGCATCAAGGGTTTAGCAATCGGGCGATCGTTACCCTGAAGTCGGCTCGGTCTTTAGGCCAACACCGATGCTGGAAGGCTCAATACTACAGCTTTCGGCGGAGAAACTTCAAACCCGACTAATCCAAACCCACCGCGCAGACTTTAACATCAACCCAACCTGTTGGCAGCCCGGCGTCACGGATGCCGTTTTCCGTGAGAACGACAAAAAATCTGGAGGTTTTCTTCGGCCAGGATGTCCAAATCGCGCCGCCCCGCACTGGATACCGAACGACGCGACGATGGCGGCCGCCAAGTCGGCCTGACTGGAAACAAAAACATCTAAAATGTCGGGGCAATCGGTCTCATTGATCAGACGCGCACCGTCAAGCAAGGGGCCGATCAAGGCCTGATAATGCAGCGGCACCACGGTCACAGCCAAGCGCGTACCGGGCATAATTCCCAGCTTCTGCGCCAGAGATTTTTCTGAATATCCGACTGTATCCATGGCCAGAAGTGTAGGCCGCCCCCTTCAAACGACAAGCCGCTTTGCCCGCAGCCGGGGCCTCTGCCGCGGTGATCAGTCGTCTCTTAAGTCACACCTCCCCATAGCGTTCCGGGCACCATTTTGCTAACCACCGCTAATGGTGATTTTCTGGATTGCGGCGGCGGTCTTGGCTGCCGGGAGTGCGGGGCTGATTATGGCCGGTGCCGCGCGCGCTGTGATGACTAGCGGGCAGGCCGACCCCTCGGTGAAACTCTATCACCGTGCACTCAGCGAGATTGACGAGCTTGCGGAACGCGACCTTTTGCAAGGCGAGGCCCTTCGCGCCGCACGCTCTGAAGCGGCGCGGCGACTGCTCAGCGCTGCAGAAAATAAGACCATTCCCACAACGGCCACTTTGGCCACCCCGGTCCGCATCCTCGCCGGCGTTGGCGCATCTGTTTTGGCTCTGGTAGTTTATCTGTTGGTCGGTGCGCCGGGCATGGCGGACCAGCCATTTACGGCGAGACTGGAGGCCTGGCGCAATCATCCCGAGACGGCGACGCCCGACGCTCTGGTCGCAGCCTTAAGATCCAAAGCCAAAGAACTCCCGACAGACCCCGAGCCTCTACGCCGCCTGGCGATACTGCAGACTGAGCTTGGCGATGCGGACGGTGCTACCCACGCCCTGCGCAAAGCCATCGCCATCGCGCCCGGACGTAATGATCTGATCCTGCCACTTGGGCAATTGCTTGTCGCCCGCAGCAAGGGTGTTGTTGGGCCGGAGTCTTCGGCCTTGTTTCGCGATGCCCTGACGCGGGACCCCACCTCGCCCGTCGCCCGTTATTACCTGGCCCGCGCTCAGATCGCCACGGGGGCGATAACGCCTGGGCTGTCCGAATGGCGGGCCGTCCTGGCCGCGCTGGCGCCGGACGATCCGCAACGTGCGCCCCTGGCTGAGGAGATTGCCACAGTCGAAAAGACCGGCGCGCTTCCCGCCGTGGCAGCCGCCGAACCTCAGGCCCCGCCGCAGATCACCGCCGCCATTGCCGGTATGGTCGAGGGGCTGGCGACGCGCCTGAAATCTCATCCCGATGATCCAGCCGGGTGGGTGCGGCTGGTGCGGGCCTATACCGTCATGGGCGAGGGGCAGAAACAACAGGCGGCACTAGCCGAGGCGCGCCGGCGCTATGCCGGTAACCCTGTGACCCTGGCACAACTGAACGATGCCCTGACGGCTGGAAAATAGGCTACACGCGCAGAAATGTCCTGGCTTCCCAAATCCCGCACAGCGCGTCGGCGTCTGATGGTCGTGGCCACCGCTGCCCCGATTCTGGCCCTGGCGGTCGGCCTGGCCCTGTTTGGACTGCGCGGCTCAATCTCGTATTTCTACACGCCGGCTCAAGCTTTGGCTGCTCACGTGCCAGCGGGACAAGAAATCCAACTGGGCGGGTTGGTCGCTCGTGGAAGTGTTAAACATGCCCTAGACGGGGCCTTGGACTTTATCGTTGCCGACCATACGGCGCAGACAGAGGTCCACTATCGCGGCGATCTGCCGGATCTGTTTCGCGAGGGCCAGGGGGTCGTGGCCACCGGTGCTTTCGACGCCGCCGGCCGGTTCGCCGCCAGTCAGATCCTGGCCAAGCATGATGAACGCTATATGCCCCGTCAGTTGACCCAGGCCTTGAAAGCTCAGGGCCAATGGCGCGGGACGCCTTGAAGATGATCGATGAGCTTGGCCAATTTGCCCTGATCCTGGGCCTCTGCCTGTCTCTGGTGCAGGTCTGCGCGTCATTTGCCGGACGGGCCAGGCACAACTCAGCCCTGGCCGGCGCGGGAGCCGGTGCGGCGCTGGGCGTCTTTCTGGCCATGGCCATCGCCTTTGCCGCCCTGATTCACGCTTTTGTCACCTCAGATTTTTCTGTGGTCAACGTGGCAGAAAATTCGCACACCGAAAAACCCCTGATCTACAAAATCGCCGGGGCCTGGGGCAGCCACGAAGGCTCCATCCTGCTTTGGTGCGTCGCCTTGAGCGGCTACGGCGCGGTTCTGGCCCTGGCCAGAGGGCTACCCTGGCAGTTGAAGTCAACGGCTGTCGGCGTTCAAGGCCTACTGGGACTGCTCTTCATCGGCTATATGGTCTTCGCGTCCAATCCGCTGCTGCGCCTAGGCGATCCGCCCGTGGAAGGCCGCTCCCTTAATCCCTTATTGCAGGACCCGGCCCTGGCCGCCCATCCGCCGTTTCTCTATGCCGGTTACGTAGGGCTTTCGGTCGTGTTTTCACTGGCTGTAGCGGCCCTGATCGAAGGTAAGGTTGACAGCGCCTGGGCCCGTTGGGTGCGTCCCTGGACCCTGACAGCATGGAGCCTGCTCACTGTCGGCATAACCCTGGGCTCGTTCTGGGCCTATTACGAACTGGGCTGGGGCGGCTGGTGGTTCTGGGACCCGGTGGAAAACGCCAGCCTCATGCCCTGGCTGGCTGCTACCGCGCTTCTGCACTCGTCGATTGTCACCGAAAAGCGTGGCGCGTTAAGCGCCTGGACGGTGTTCCTGGCCATCTGCGCCTTCAGTCTGTCGATGCTGGGCGCATTCCTTGTCCGCTCCGGCGTGCTGACCTCGGTCCACGCCTTTGCCATCGACCCGAAGCGGGGCCTGTTGTTGCTGACCATTCTGGGGCTGGCGGCGGGCAGTGCTTTTGTCCTCTTCGCCTGGCGCGCGCCAAAGCTGCGCAGCTCATCGACCTTTGCACCGATCAGCCGCGAGAGCGCCTTGGTGGTCAATAATATTATCTTGGCGGCTGTGACCACAGCGGTGCTGATTGGTACGCTCTGGCCCCTGATCCTTGAGGTCTTCGGTCGTCAGGGCGGCGTCGGGGCCCCCTATTTCAACCTGGTGGTGGGGACGCTGATGATGGTGGCATTTCTACTGCTGCCGCTTGGACCGCTGCTAGCCTGGAAGCGGGGAGATGCTCAGGGGGCCGGCCAGCGACTGAGGTTGGCGGGTCTCGCCGCCATGGTGACGGCCGTGTGCGTCTATGCCTTCACCGATCCACGTCACGCTGCGGCGGCGGCTGAGGTCGGGCTGGGGGCCTGGTTGTTGGCGGGAACCCTGACCGAAGTGGCCGAACGACTACGCCTGATGCGGGTACCTTTGTCTGAGAGCCTGCGCCGACTGACCGGTCTGCCACGCGGAGCCTGGGGGATGACCCTGGCGCATCTGGGGCTGGGTTTGTTTGTCATGGGCGCGGCATTTGAAACCGCCTGGCGCGTCGAGGCCTCTGGTGTCCTGGCCGCCGGCCGGGGCCTGCCTCTTGGCATCTACACTGCAACCCTGCAGAGCGTTGGCGATGTGCCCGGCCCCAATTTCGATGCCGAACGGGGCATCGTGCGCGTGACCAGAGCCGACGGCCTAGAGGTCTGCGCGGCCAGGCCAGAACGGCGCACCTGGGAGACCGGTGGCCAGACCACGTCTCTGGTGGCCATCTGCCCACAGGGATTGGATGACATTTATATTGTCCTTGGTGAACAACGGCTCGACGCCCATGGCACTCCGGTGTGGCTGGTGCGCGCCTATTGGAATCGCTGGGCTCACCTGATCTTCGCAGGGCCCCTGATCATGGCCCTGGGCGGCCTGATCTCATTGTCTGACCGACGACTTCGCCTGGCAGTGGGGCGCAAGCGGGAAGCCAAAGCATGAGCCTCCGGCATTTCTTCGCGATCACCGGGGCGATTGCTTGCTTGGCGGCGGCCTCCGACCCGGCCGAGACACTGCGAAATCCACGCCAGGAAGCTGCGGCGCGTAACCTGTTTCGAGAGACCCGGTGCCTGGTTTGCCAGGGGGAATCGATTGATGATTCTGATGCGGAGTTGGCGCGTGATCTGCGCCAATTCATCCGCAGGCAGGTGGCATCAGGGGCCAGCGACGCCCAGGTGCGACAGACTCTGGTTGCTAGGTATGGAGAATTTGTTCTCTTCCGACCGCCGCTGACCTGGGGCAATTCGGTATTGTGGCTGGGGCCGTTCGCGGTCGCCGTTGTCGGCGCGGGACTGTTTTTCGCTTTCCGTTCCCGCGCGACACCCACCCCCACTCTGACGCCGGATGAAGAGGATCGCCTTCTGGCTCTGGGTCCTAACCCGGACTCGTGACACGCTAAGGCCAGAATTTAGGACCATGTCAGCCGCAGACCTGAGAAAAAGGTAACTTGCAAGACCTCGTGGTCACAGGCATCCGCACCTACATAGAGTGACCTACTGGCGTAACCATTTCGTCCGAGCCCCCGAAGGATCAAACCATGGCTGTCAAAAAAATTCACATCGCGATCGGCGCACTGGCCGGAGCTGGCGTCGCCATTGCCGCGGTCGCTGGCGCAGGGCTCGGCCCAAACAAACTCTCCTGGGAGGGTATGGGACACCTGATCAAGGCCTCCACCCAGCCGGTCATTGCCAATGCACCCGGCACGCCGATGTCGTTCGCAGACATTTTTGAAAAAGTCTCCCCGGCGGTGGTCTCGATCCGGGTCGTGACCAAGGTTCAGATAAATGCACCGA
>JAYTXQ010000026.1:0-29887 GCA_043742825.1 Caulobacteraceae bacterium
TGGCTGCATGATCGTCTACCGCCTGACCAAGGCGGCGAATTCAGCCTTGGACGGCGAGGGGGCCCGGCGCTTTGGGGGACGTTGGAATTCTCCTGGTCGCCCGATGGTCTACACTGCCGCCAGCCCCAGCCTCGCATTGCTGGAAATCATGGTCCATTTGGACTTGGCACCAGAGCTGTTGCCATCAGACTACCGCCTTTTGAGTATCGAAGTGCCAGACGGTTCCCAGGCCAATATCATCGACACCGCGCACCTGACGCTGAGAGACTGTCGGACCCTCGGCGATAGCTTTCTCGAGACCGGTGAGAGACTGGTCTTGAAGGTAAGGAGCGTGATTGTTCCTCAGGAGACAAACACATTAATCAATCCGCGTCATGCAGATGCGGCCCATGTTCGGATGGTGGCGAATGAGGCGTTTCGGATCGATGTTCGGCTCGCCTAAAGCATCACCTCAATCAGCCGGGGTCCGCGCTGGGCCATGGCGTCGGAGAAAGCGGCATCGAAGGCCTCGATGGTATCGACGCGTTCGGCTTCGACCCCCATGCCCTGGGCCAGTTTCACCCAATTGAGTTCGGGGTTGTGCAGGTCGAGCATGGACAGGGCTTTGGGACCAGGGTTTTGCGCCCCCACGCGGGCCAGTTCGATGTTCAGGATCGAATAGGAGTGGTTGGCAAGGATCACAGTGGTCACGTCAAGGCGCTCGCGGGCCTGGGTCCACAGGGCTTGCAGGGTATACATGGCCCCGCCGTCGCCCTGCAGGCAGACGACCTTGCGATCAGGGCAAGCGACCGCCGCACCTGTGCCAAGGGGTATGCCCTGACCGATAGAGCCACCGGTAAGAGTCAGGTGATCGTGCGGTGCAGCGGTGGCTGTCGCCAGGATCGTGCCGCCAGAACCCGTCGCCCCTTCGTCCGAGAGGATGGCGTGCGCCGGCAGATGGCGGGCGATTACAGCGCCGATGCTGAACTGATTAAGTCCCCCTGTGGGGACATCTGGTCGTTGCAGGGGCGCATAGCCTTTTGTCGTCGGCCCCGCCCCGGCAGCGTCAGCCAAGGCCTCCAAAGCGGCGACGCCGTCCTCATGGGGGTGGGCGAGGTGCAGGATTTTTGCCCCCTCTGGCAGGCCCCAACTGGCTTTACCCGGATAGGCGAAGAAACTCACCGGCGGTTTCGCTCCCACCAGGATCAAGGTTTGCACGTCGCTGAGAAACTCAACCATCTGTTCGGCGAAATAGGGGATACGTTCGACGACGACGCGCCCGGCCCCCCTGGCCATGCGAGCGACGAAGGTATCGCACATCAGGCGCGCGCCGCTAGCCTGGGCGACACGTCCGGCGGCTGTCAGTCCGGCCTCGCCAAGCGCGGTGCCGCGAATAAGTATGGCGGTCTTGGCCCCCGCCTTGATCGCTTCGGCCGCGCGGTGCACGGCGGCATCGGAGACGCTTGCCGGGCGGGGAACCGGCAACGCCGGAGCCGGACTCTCTGCCGCGTTCCAGGCGGTATCAGCAGGCAGGATCAGAGTGGCGATCTGTCCAGGTGGCGAGAGCGCGGCGGCCACGGCCCTGGCCCCGTCGGCGGCGACATTGGCGGCACTGGTTGAGGAATGGATCCAGCCAGAAACTGGTCTGGCAAAACCCATCAGATCCGACGCCAGAGGTGCATCATATTGCAAATGGTAGGTAGCGTGATCGCCGACAATATTGACGATTGGGGTGGCAGCGCGCCTGGCGTTGTGTAGGTTGGCCAGGCCATTGGCCAGCCCCGGTCCCAGATGCAGCAGGGTCGCCGCTGGTTTTCCGGTCATGCGCCCATAGCCGTCGGCCATGCCCGTCACCGCGCCTTCGAACAGGCCCAGGATGGCGCGCATCCCCGGTGTGCTGTCCAGCGCGGCGACAAAATGCATCTCCGAGGTGCCGGGGTTGGAGAAACACACCTCCACGCCGCAGGTCACCAGGGTCGCGACGAGACTCTCTGCCCCATTCATAGCCGCTACAGATTCCGTCAGCCGGCTCTTTTCTCGAAGGCGGCGGTGATCATCAGGTCAACGTCGTCGCCGATCAGGGGCACATAGGCGGTGACGCCAAAGTCGCTGCGCTTGATCGTGCCATGGATGGAGAAGCCGACGGTGAAGGCCCTAGACATCGGGTTGGTTCCTGACCCGCTGAGGTCCGCTTGCAGCACAACCGACTTGGTCACGCCGTGCAGGGTCAGATCTCCAGTTACATCGGCCGACTTCGGACCGGTCTGGGTCACTTTGGTGGCATGAAAGGTCATGGTCGGGAACTTCGCCCCGTCCAGCCACTTGGGACCGTTCAGCTCTCCGGTGAGTATCTTGCTGGAGGTCATGACGCTGGTGATCGGCACGCTGACATCCAGGCTACTGGCCACCGGATTGGCGCTGTCGAGGGTCAGCGTCCCCGAAACGCCGGAGAACTGACCATAATAGTTGTTGATACCTAGATGCGAGACACCGAAGAATACCTGCGTGTGGTCAGGTTCGACCCTGTAGGTGCCAGACGTGATCGCGGGGGCCGCTGGTGGGGCAGCCGCCTGGGCTTGGGCAGAGGCTACCAGACTAACTGCGGCAATGACGAGGGCGTTTCTGATCATGATCGTTCCAGTCTGAAAAAAATTGTATTTGCGACGATTTGGAGGTTTTCCGCGTCGCAGTCCATCGCTTTCCGTGCCGATGGGATTAAACTCCAGCGGAGGCAGGCCGGGGGACCGGGTGGATAGCGATGGCTGAAGTGTTCATTTCATATGCGCGCTCCACCGCCGGGCAGGCGGAAAAGGTGGCGCAGGCCTTGCGTGAATTGGGCCATGACGTCTGGCGCGACGATCAGTTACCGGCACATCGGCCCTATGCTGATGTGATCGAAGAGCGCTTGCGGGCTGCCAAGGCGGTTTTGGTTCTGTGGTCGGCCGAGGCGGTGAAATCCCAATGGGTGCGGGCCGAGGCTGAAGTCGGGCGAGAAGCCGGAACTCTGGTGCAGGCCAGCCTTGACGGCACCTCTCCGCCTTTGCCGTTTAGTCAAATTCAATGTGCGGTATTGTCTGGCCCCGCCCCTGGCAAAGAAACTGCCGGGTGGCGCTCAATCCTGGCCAGTTTGTCGGAGCTACTTGGCAAGGCCCAGGATGCCGAACTCCTCGCGTTGTCGCTGCCGGATAAGGCCTCAATCGCGGTCATGCCCTTTGCCAACCTCAGTAGCGATGCGCAACAGGCCTATTTCGTTGACGCCATGGTGGAGGAGATTGTCGGGGCCCTGGCCCGCTTCAAGTCGATCTTCGTCGTTGCGGCGGCGTCCAGCCTCTCGTTCAAAGGTCAAGTGATTAGTCCCCGAGACGCTGCGCGCAAGCTGGGTGTGCGGTATGTGCTGGAAGGCAGCGTGCGCAGATCGGCAGAACGTGTGCGCATTGCCGTCAACCTCAGCGATGCCGCGTCCGGTGTGCAGATCTGGGCCGACCGGTTTGACGACACGCTTAACGATATCTTTGCTCTGCAGGACAGGGTCGCCCTCAGTGTCGCCGGTGTGATCGAGCCGACGGTTCTGGCGTCTGAACATCAGCGTTCGTGTTCCCGTCCGACAAAGAGCCTGACCAGCTATGAACTTTTCCTGCGAGCCTGGCGGCTTTCGGTGGATTTCTCCAGAGAGGGCGTTCTCGAAGCGATTGATCTTTTGGACAAAGCAATTGCGGCAGACCCAGTGCATGCCCGTGCCATGGGCCTTGCGGCGGTCTGCCACGGCCAGGTCTTTGCCTTTTCCTGGGCCGAGGGCCTGGATCAACACCGCCAGCGCGGTCACGAACTGGCGCGGCGGGCTCTGCAGCTTGGCGGCGATGACCCTGAGATTCTCGCCTGGGTCGCTATCACCTATTATAATCTTAAAGGCGATATGGCGGCGGCGGTCAGTCTGATTGAGCAGGCGCTGAAACTCAATCCCGGTAGTGCCTATGTCTGGTTGGTCAGTGGCTGGGTGCACAGCGAGGTTGGCGCAACTGATATTGCCGTGGAGAACTTTCAAAACGCCATGCGCCTCGACCCGCTGTCGACGACGCGCCACCTGCAACTCGCCGGTCTTGGTGCGGCGCGGCTGCGCCAACATCGGCTTGATGACGCAATTGCCGCATTCAAAGAGGCAGCGGCCCTAAGACCAAGTTTTCCGATGAATCACGCCATGCTCGCGGCCTGTTACGCTCATATCGGAGAGCTGACGGCCGGGCGCGAGGCGATCAGGCAGTTTGAGGAAGTCGCGGGGATGCCGATACAGGATTGGGCGGTCACTAGCGGCGTTGGCAGGTTCGTCTCCAAGGGGATCGCACTGCTTCGGCCGGGAAACGCGCCGGCCTAGGCAGGCCGCAGATCGACCAGCTTTTGCCCCTTGTCTGGCTGGCCCGAATTTGGCGCTTGTAAGCGGAAAAAAGGCGGGCTAGGTTCCGATCAATAGGGTAGCAATAAAAGTCGAGGGGGGACTTGGCGGTGAACCTGATTGATCGACTAAGCGGTGTCCTCGCAAAGGCGACGAGTGCCTTCGCGCCATGGCATAAATGGACGTTCTTAGTCGCCATACCGACCCTTGCTGGGCTGCGGACCAATCTGCGGGTCGAAAATCTGTTCAACACCCAAACCCAACCCATTAAGCTGCCCGATCCCACAGAAGATGTGATCAATGGGCGTACCGCTGATGGATCGTTCAACGCCCTGGACGATACCTGGATGGGTATGGCCGGCGCCCGCTTTGGTCGCAACGTTCCGATCGCGCGCACATTCGGCGAAACCGGTGACCGGCTGATGCAGCCCAACCCGCGACTGATCAGTAACAAGCTGCTGGCCAGAGATAAGTTTGTCCCCGTCGGCTATCTGAATGTGTTTGTGTCCTCCTGGCTGCAGTTCATGGTGCACGACTGGCTGAACCATACGCCCGGCGACACTGGCCAGCCGCCGCTTGAGGTTCCGTTGCCGCCGGGCGATAGTTGGCCGGTGGATCCGATGCAAATCCATCCCTCGGTACCCGATGCGGTCGTGGAGGCCGACGAAGGCCGACCTTCAGCCTATGTCAATACCGAAACCCATTGGTGGGATGGCTCACAGATATACGGGTCCAGTCTGAAGCGGCAACTGGCGGTGCGGCGCGATCCGGCGACCGGCGAGACCCTGCCGGACGGCAAGCTCTATCTGGACGCACGCGGCCATCTGCCGATGCTGGGCGAAGCCGATGGTCTGCAAAGCCAGGCTGGGGTGTTCCCCAACCAGGAGATGGCCGGCTTCAACAGCAACTGGTGGCTTGGCCTGTCTGCCATGCACACGATCTTCGCCCGTGAACACAACTGCGTCATTGATCGGTTGAAAATCGAGTATCCCGAAGCCGAAGCCCAATGGTTGTTCCAGAAGGCCAGATTGGTGGTCACCGCTCTGATCGCTAAGATTCATACCACCGAATGGACTACGGCCCTGATGAATTCGTCGCAGGGCCGGTTCATTATGCGCACCAACTGGTGGGGCCTGACTGGTGAGCACCTCATTCGAGGCTACGGCCGTCTGAACGACAGTGAAATCGTATCGGGCGAGCCCGGGTCCGTTACGGAGCAGCATGGCGTCCCCTATTCCATGACTGAGGAGTTCGCCGCTTGCTATCGGATGCACCCCCTGCTTCCGGATGAACTTGAGTTCCGTAGCCACCAAGACGATCACAAGATCAAGACTATAAATATGCTTGACATGGTCCACGACAAGGTGCGCCCGATTTATGACGATCCGGCTCTGACATTTGATGATGTTATCTACACTCTGGCCACCAGTCATCCGGGTCTTTTGACCTTGCGTAACTATCCCAATGCTCTGCGCACTCTGCCCAATCCGAAGGCGGAAGGCGGCGGCATGATTGACCTTGCCGCCATTGATATCCTGCGAGATCGCGAGCGTGGGGTACCGCGCTATTGCGAGTTCCGAAGGCAGCTGGGGATGACCGTACCCAAACGATTTGAAGACCTGACTACGGATGCCAGTTTCCTGGCCGCAATCAAAGAGGTCTACGAGAAGGTCGAGGACGTCGATTTTCTGGTCGGGACCCTTAGCGAGGCATCCTCGAAAACGGGACTGCCACCCGAGTTCGGCTTCTCCGACACGGTGTTTCGCATCTTCATCCTCATGGCTTCGCGGCGTTTGCAGAGCGACCGGTTCTACACCAGTGATTTCACGCCCCAGATGTACACTCCGGTAGGGTTTGCCTGGGTGGCGGAAAACAGTTTCCGCACCGTGCTGGAGCGCCACTTCCCGACCATGAAGCCGCTCTTCGGCGAGCTGCGCAATGTGTTCTTCCCCTGGGATCGGGCAGCAAAATGAGCCGAATTCACATTCCAGGCGTGCTGGATCTGTTGGTCACCTCCGATTCTGAACAGATTAGGGCTCTGGCGAACGACTCGAAACTGGACCGTGACTATCGGCCAGGCGGCCCGTTGATTAACCGTATCCTGTTTGGCAATATCCTCAAGGTCCTGACATTCGACGGTAAACCGTTTCCGGCAGTAGCACCGCATGGAAGCGTCCGCCCCACGCCGGCTCAGGCGGCAGAAGAAGCACGCCTGGACGGCCTAGCCGCAGGCATGTCGGCGAATGACGCGGCCATTCAGGCTCTTTCCACCTATGTCCGCACGGGCCAGGGGAACGTCGATAGACTGGCACAGGAAGCGGTTGGTCGGCTGTTCGATGCCAACTACCGAGCAGATGATGCCAGTGTTGCCGCCGGCAAACGCATTAGTGGGGCGGCGGAAAACCCGTTGCTATCGTTCTGGTTGCAATTGACTGGGGCGCTGGACAGGTCGCGGCAGCTTTTGGCGGGTAAGGTCAATAAGGACCTCACGGGCCTCCACGGAACAGCTATTGGTGTTCAGCATCTGGCTGTCGGTTTGAAAACGATGCGGATGCTGTGGGCCGATCCGGCTGCGCGTGCCAATCAGACCGCCGAGGGGGTCGCAATTCAGTGCATCGACGCACCCAAACGGGTTGTCCGCCAGCCAGTATCGCGCGGAACCTCGCTGGCCGGAAACTATGAACCGACAACCCTGGTCATGCTGAATCTTCAAGCCGCCTACCTGAAAAATCCGACTGCCGAGAATGCGTTCATGACCCAGAGCTGGGGGAGTTGCCCGGCCCACCGATGGTTGCGGATCCTGCTTGTTTGTACCTGGCGGTCTGCACAGGAGGCAGCTCATGGCTGATGGTACACTCTTCACACCGCTGAAGTTTCGCAACCTTGAGGTAAAGAACCGCATCTTTCGTTCCAGCATCTCCGGACGATATGACAACGAAGATGGGTCTCCGACCCAGACGCGGATAAACTGGGAAAGCAAATTCGCTGCTGGCGGCGTTGGGGCGATCATTTCCTCTTATGTGCCGGTGTTGATGGAAGGCCGGATCATCGCCGGCTATGGCACGGTTCACCGTGACGATTTCATTCCCCTCTGGGCCAAAGTGGGCGAAGCGGTTCACGCCCATGGCTCGAAATTCATTATGCAACTCAGCCATTCGGGCCGACAAATGGACCTGCCCGGCCTGCACAACAGCGGCAAACTGGCGCTCAGCTCCACGAGCAATAAAGAAACCCTGCACGGATTTCTCTGCCGGGCTATGACCAAGGCCGAGATCGATTACACGGTGCAGGGTTTTGCCGATGGAGCCCGGCGCGCCCGCGAAGCTGGCCTGGACGGCGTCGAGCTGCATGCGTCCAACGGCTACCTGTTCAACCAGTTCCTCAGCTCTGGGATCAATGACCGCAAGGACGAATATGGTGGCTCGCTGGAGAACCGGTCACGATTTTTGCTGGATGTAATCACCGCAATCCGCCGCGAAGTTGGCCATGATTATCACCTGCAGGTGAAGCTTAGCGCGGTCGACCACAACAACGTCATTCCGTGGGAGAAAAAGGGCAACACCCTGTCTGACACGGTCCAAGTGGCGAAGTTTGCCGAGGCCGCTGGCGCGGACGCGATTCACGTCTCAAGCGGCTCGCTGTTCCCCCACCCCCTCAATCCGCCGGGCGATCTGTCTTTGGAGACCCTCGCCACCACCTATGACGCAATGATTTCCTCCGGTGCCAACGGCCTGCGTAACTTCTTCCTGTTCAAATATCCGGCGCTGCGGCCCTTATTCCACTGGATCTGGTTTCGGATGAAAAAGGGTCTGCCCATCGAGGGGATCAGCCTGGACGAGGCCCGTGTGATCAGGCAGGCGCTGAACATTCCGGTCCTGGTCACCGGAGGCTTCCAGCATGCCTCCTTCATCAATCAGGCCATAGATTCAGGGGCCTGCGACGGTGTCAGTATCGCCCGCTCGCTGATGGCCAACAATGATCTGGTGAAGATCTGGGAGTCTGGGAAGGATATTCCGGACAATCCCTGCAGCTATTGCAACCGCTGTCTGGTCAATGCGCCGAAAAACCCCATCGGCTGTCATGATCCCAACCGCTATCCGGATCGCGACACCATGATCCACAATCTGATGTCGATCTACACAACCCACGCGGACCTGAAGGTCCCAGATGCGAAAGGGCTGGTGACGAATTGAGTAAAATCGGCATCAATGATCCGTTCACAGCCGTTCAGATCTATCTCAATGCCCGCGGCTGGCGCGTCTGGCTGATCTGGCTGACGATTTTCGGGCTGGCCGGACTTGGCCTTGCGAGCCTCATCGGCTGTCTGACGGGGTGTTATCATGGCAAATGATCCACTGGTCCGGACCGGCGATGCTGTGGCTCAGGCTACAGCGCGCAAGGACATCTACTGCGCGGTCCTGGCAGTCTCGCTGGCCTTCTATCTGGCGATTGGGGTATTTGCCCTGGCCGCGCCCACGACCCTTGCAGATGTTCTGAGGCATCCAACGGCGGTTGATCTTGGGTGGATTCGACTCGTCGGAGCCCTCACCCTGACGCAGATCCTGTTTTACCTGCCTGGATACCAGGATCCATTGCGGTCCAGGTATTCGAATGTGGTTGGAGTCCCTGTGCGGGTGATTATGGGTGTTGTCTGGATCGTTATGGGTGGCGGCTTTATCGCCATTGGCCTGGTCGAGCTGGTCTTTGCACTAGTTCTAGGCATGCTCTACCAGCGCTATGTTGAGGCGGAAATCATGAGCCGCCCCTAAACGGAGTGGCTTGCTTGAGGGGGACTTGGCCATGTCGGGTACGAATGCGAAAAAGCGCTCCGGGCGCGCACTGTGGGTGGCGCTTGGCATCCTCTTGATCTTGGCCGGCGTCGCAACTTCGGTCGGCCTGCAGATCTGGCGCGGCACCGCGGTGGATTACGCTGGCGATGAAGACCACTTCAAATATGGCAGCATCACCGCTGACGGCGACAATGGCCAGCCCTATTGGATATGGGCGACCCTGCCAGAGGTTTGCCCCAAGTTGATGCCAGGTGGTTATGCCTCATTGGGCGTGATTCAAGAGGCTGGACATCCCACTCCCATCGGTTTTTCCATGCGTCGCAAAGGCATACTGGGTGATTTCGTCGGCCCCAACTGCGCGCTCTGCCACAGCACGCCTGTGCGCACGAGCCCTTCGGCAAAGCCGGTAGTCTATCTGACCGCCCCGGCACAGCAGCTCGATCTGTTCGGCTATTATAAATTCCAGTCCGACTGTATCCGCAGCGCAGATTTTACCGCCGACCGGGTGATCGCCGCGATCAAGACCCACAAGAAACTGAGCCTCCTGGACACCTTGATCTATCGGATCGAGTTCATGCTGCTGCGCCAGAAGGGCACTGACCAGGGCAATAAGTTCGATTCCATGACCAAAGACCGTCCGCCATGGGGCCCTGGCCGGGTCGATACATTCAACCCCTACAAAGTTCTGGTCTTCAACATGCCGATGGAGCACGACAAAAGCATCGGCACGGCAGATTTCATGTCGATCTGGGACCAGAAGGTGCGCGAGGGTCTGTCTCTGCATTGGGACGGCAACAACAGCTCGCTGGACGAACGCAACCTGAGCGCCGCAATCGGCGGCGGCGGTAGCCCGACAGCTTTGAATACACAGGACGGGATGGGTTCAATCAACCGGATCAAAGCCTGGATCACCGACAAGGCCCCCCCAGCTTTTCCTTTCGCCATCAATGCCGTTAAGGCCGCAGCCGGCCACCTTGTCTATGATCGGAACTGCGCCGTCTGCCACGACAATGCCGGGGCCTATTTCGGGCGGGTGATTGAGCTAAAATATGTGCAGACCGATCCGGAGCGGAACGTCGCTTTCGATGCCAGTATGGCAGCGCGGATGAATACCATCGGCAAGGGCCTGGGGGCCGGTCCGTTCAGACAGTTCAGTCATTTCCACGCCACGGCCGGCTATGCCAGCCATCCGCTGGACGGCATATGGCTGCGCGCGCCCTATCTTCACAATGGTTCAGTCCCGACCATGGTAGATCTACTCAATAAGCCAGAACAGCGACCGGTGGTTTTTTACCGCGGCTATGATGTCTACGATCCGGTGAAGCTAGGCTTTGTTTCAGATGTGGCTTCCGATCATGTGCGCGATTTCTATAAATTCGACACCAAAAATCGCGGCAATGGCAATAGCGGGCACCTCTATGGAGTCAATCTGACGGCGGCGCATAAGGGCGATCTGATCGAATATCTGAAGACGAAATAGGCCCGCACTGATCTAGATCTGAACATCCGGGAGATAAGAAAAATGCCGTCTGCGCGAACGATGTTCAAAATTGTCGTCTGGCTGGGCGTGGTTGCCAATTGGTCTTTCGGCATTTGGGCGGTGTTCCTCAACCCCCACACGCTGCTGGCGAGCTTTGGCCTCGGCGACATGGCCGATACACTATGGCTTTACAATTACTCGTTTCTGCTGATGATCGTCAGCCTGTTCTATATCCCGGCGGCGGGGGACCCTTTTCGCTATCGGGCCAATGCCTGGTTGTTGATCGTCGGACGTCTGGTGCCGGCCAGCACCTTCATCATGGGCGTGGCCCTGGGCTTCATGCCCTGCGGCTTTTTGCTCTTGGCCCTGGGCGACAGCACCTTTGGTCTGATTGAGCTTTACCTGTTGCTGCGCATTTTTCGCGCCGCAGACACGAAAGCCGGATAGGGACAGACCAATGCGCGCGGGCGTCTGGGCGATCATCGGCGGATCGGCGCTGGTTTTGGCCGTCCTGGCTGTGGTGGGCTATTTAGCCCTCAACCCGGGCCCAAAGGCTTATGCCTCTGAAGAAGAAAACTTCAAATACGGCTCGGTGGGCGTGCAGGCCGCGAGCGGCTTGCCTTACGAAATCTGGCGTGTTTTGCCGGATGTCTGTTCCAACCAGGCTCCGACCGGGGGCTATGCCGCATTCGGGATGATCTTTGAGCCTGGCCACGATGCCCCCATCGGTATGCCGCTGGAAACCGTACTCGTGCTGCGCATCGGGGTTAATTGTGCGCTCTGCCATGTGGGCCAGGTCCAGGATGCACCAGGCGCGCCGCCGCGTCTATTGGTCGGTGCCCCCAACACCCGCTTCGATTTACAACGCTATCTGAGGTTCGTTTTTGCCTGTGCCGCCAGTGACCGGTTTAACCCAGACGAGATTCTGACCCAGATCCAACGCCACCACATTGTGAACCCTATTGAGGGTTTGCTCTATCGTTATGTGGTCATTCCTCAGGCGCGAAAGGCGATCTTGCAACAGCAGAGCGAGCTGAACTTCATGGACCGTCAGCCGACATGGGGTCCCGGTCGCGCCGATGGATTCAACCCCGCCAAGGCGCAGGTGCTGCATCAGACCTATGACGGCAGCATCGATGCCGTGGACATTCCGGCGTTATGGAATGAACGTGCGCATGCCGGGTTTGGTTTCCATTGGGACGCGATCAACACCGACCTTCGCGAAGTATTCCTCAATTCCGGCATCGGCAATGGGGCCAGCGCCAGGAGCATCGACGTCAAGAACCTTGATCGCATGCGCGCTTTTGTGATGGACCTGAAACCGGCAGCCTATCCCTACCCGATCGACGCGGCTCTCGCAGCGCGAGGCAAGGTCGTGTTTGAGGGAAGCTGCGCTGGATGTCATGCTTTGGGAAGTCGCAAGGTCGGTACGCCTATCGATATCCAACAGATCGGCACTGATCGCCGACGCCTGGATACCTGGACGCTGAAGGCGCTTTCCGGTTTCCAGAACATCACTGCCTATAGCTGGCGCTACAAGCATTTTCGCAAAACGAGCGGCTATGCGTCGGTGTCCCTGGACGGGATTTGGGCACGCGCACCCTACCTGCACAACGGCTCCGTCGCCAGCTTGAACGATCTGCTGACCCCCCCGGCACAGCGACCGGCGAGGTTTTACCGGGGCAATCTGGTCTATGACCGCGTGGGTGTCGGCTTTGTCAGTCAAGGCCCCGCAGCCCAGGCCGGCTGGGTCTATGAGACCGCACAGCCCGGTAACAGTGCCCAAGGCCATATCTATGGCACTGCCCTGCCTACCCCGGACCGCATGGCCCTGATTGAATATATGAAAGGCTTATAAAGCCGATGACCGATGTTCCTGACAACGTTCTGGCCGTGGGGTCTGTGGTTGGCGTGAAAGTGGAGGCGCGAGCGCGCACGGTCCGCGCAATGATCGTAGAGGCGGGCCAGACGTGGAACTTTGAAGCTGCCGGCACCTGGAAGGATTGGCACATCCATTGCGGACCGACGGGCTACACCTCCAACCTCAGGCGCTTTCTGGGCATAATGCCGCAAATCCATGCCGCCAATTGGTTCCAACTGGTCGGCCAAGTCGGAACTGAGCGCATTCTAATCGGGGCGGGAAGTGAACATACCTTTAAGTACAGTGGTGAGTTTCACGTTTTTGCCAACGACATGCCCCGGTTCCGATGGAGCAATAGCGGCGAAGTTCATCTGACCGCGACACGGTTGGCCGCCCCAACGCCGCCGACACCTCTGCCTGCGGATGTCCCTGCGGCCAAAGGGCTTTGGGCATGGTGGTCTGGAGTCGTTGATGACCTGCAAAAAACCCAGGGCTTTCTGTTCATTTTCGGCCTGCTTATGGCGTTCGGCTTCATCCTCACTGCGACAGCGCCGGGTAAGGACGTTATGGTCTCGGTAGCTCAGGATACGTCGATCCAATACCCCCTCTATATCGCAACCATGTTTCTTGGATTTCAGGCGTGGTTTTGGGCTCGGGCGATTGTCGAATTCCGCTTTGTCGGCCGCGATAATTGGAAATCCAGCGCCGTGCTGACCTGGATCCCGAGATTGCTAGGGTTGATCCCGTTCGTCTTCCTGGAGCTTGGGCTTTTTGAAGCTGATCGCGTCCTGCCGGCCCGTGAAGATGCCGCTGCGGCACCACATATCATTTTGGGCATAGGTCTGCTCGTCCTGCTGGTTTTCATGTGGGTTCGCTCAACCCTTGTTGCGATAATGCATCGCTGGCACAAACAGGTCAGCACCCCGGCCGGGCGCGCGGTCGGTGCGGTGTTCCTCAGCCTCAAAACTATCGTCCTGGTGACAGGAGCGCTGGCCACTATCGCGGTCATGGCTGTGGTGCTGGTGAATCCAGTTCATTTTCCCCAGTCCCTGGGAACCGGTGCTGTTGGCCTGTTCGCTGTAGCCCTGATCATCCCGCCCATGGTTTTGTTGATTCAGCTCGGCAGCATCCGCCATATACCGGTGACACCCCTGATCTTCGGTTGGGCACTGCTTCTGAGCACGTGTGTCGACAATCACGCGGTGCGCATGACGCCAAATCTTGGTCCCGACCCGTCCAAACGCCCGACCCTGATAAAAGCCTATACCGATTGGCGGGCCCAGGCCCTGCCGGGACCAGACGGCACAGTGCCAATCTTTTTCGTCGCCTCAGAAGGCGGCGCCTCGCGGGCGGGATACTGGGCGAGCGAAGCTTTGACCGAGCTTGACAGACAAAGTAAAGGCGCTTTCGGCAAACACTTATTCGCCATCATTTCTGTGTCTGGTGGCAGTGTTGGTGCGGTGGGTTATGTGGCCACGCTGTATGACAATCCGCTGTTGCAAGGCGGAAGACTGCGTGACTCCGTGAGCGAGTTCGCCGGCAAGGACTTTCTCAGTCCCGCCCTGGCCGGGTTGCTGTTCCCGGACATGTTGCAACATGTGATCTATCCAGCGATCCTGCCTGACCGCGCGACCTATCTGGAGAAAGCCTGGGAGGTCAGTTGGCAGGACCATTGCGCCAAGGACGCAGCCCGTTGTCACGACGCAAAGCTGCTGGAACAGCCCTTCCTCTCACTTTGGTCGCATCCCGACGCGGGGTGGTTGCCGATGCTGGCGATAAGCGGTGCGCGCGAGGAGGACGGGCGTAGAATTATCACCTCAAGTTTCCAGTTTGACCCTGCCAACGAAATCGACGCCGATGATTTTTATACGGTCATGCGGGGTCGTGACGTGCGCATTTCGACGGCGATTTCCAACGGGGCCAGATTCCCTATCGTCAGCCCCGGTGGGACACTAAAAGGTGCCGTGCCATCGATGGGCGGACACATTCTGGACGGTGGCTATTTTGACGGGGCTGGCGTCGAGGCCCTGCGCGAGATGGCCAGAACAGTCATCCGGTATGAGCGGGATCACCCCGATCTGGCCGGCCACGGTCGCCTGCGGCCAATTTTTATCATTCTGGACAACGGAGCCGCTGATAAGCCGGACAAAAGGCCGCCCATCGCCCCAGATAAATTCGCCACCGACCTATTGGGACCGCTCAATGGTCTCAACTGGTCCAAGACGGCCCACGAGGAGCACCTTGAGACCTTACTTGCGCACGACAGCATGGGCGCTAAGTGCGCCGATCTGGATTGTCTCGTACCGGCCGGCCTGTTGATGCCCAAAGTTGTCTTCCTGAAAGCCTGCAGACCGGCACCGCTCAATTGGGTTCTCTCGGGCCGGGCGAAACAGAATTTGCGCGATTCCCTTGACGGCAGCGACTGCGGCAATCCGGCAAAGATGGCTGATATGGTCAAATCGCTGGTTCGTTGAGACCTCGATGTGAGCAGTGACCTGATTGACCTAGCCGCATTCGTAGCTGCGCGCGAGCGGATTGCACCCTATGTCGATATTACCCCTGTGGTCGCACTCGGCGACCGCGGTCTGCGGCTGAAGGCCGAAAGCCTTCACCCTATCGGGGCCTTCAAGATTCGAGGCGCGTTCAACGCCATTCTGTCGCTGGACGCGGGGCAGAGGGCGGCAGGCGTGGTCGCTCATTCTAGCGGCAATCATGCTCAGGCTATTGCCTATGCTGCGGCGAAGCTTGGCGTGCGTGCCGTGGTGGTCATGCCGGGCGATGCGCCCTCGCCCAAGGTCGCGGGCGTTCGGCGGTGGGGTGGTGAGATCGTTTTTGTCGGCAATGCCGGCCTTGAGCGCGCGGCTGCGGCTAAGGCCCTGGCGATCGAGCGCGGCCTGAACCTGATCGAACCCTTCGACGATGATCGGATCATCGCCGGCACCGGGACGCTCGGTCTTGAGATTCTGGCTCAGGATCCCAAGGTGAAAACCGTCTTCGCGCCCGTTTCCGGCGGCGGGCTGCTGGCCGGTCTGGCGGCGGCGATTAAGCTTACCGCGCCAAATGTGCGCGTGGTGGGGGTGGAACCGGAACTGGCCGCAGATGCTTTTGCCAGTTTTCGCGCCGGGGAAATTATCACTCTATCTGCGGAAGACACCGCTCGTACGCTGGCCGACGGTCTGCGTGTGCAGCGCCTGGGGCAGCGCACGTGGCCACATATTCGCGCCTATGTTGATGACATCATTACCGTTTCGGAAACCCAGATCTGTGGAGCTATGCGCCGTATCGCCTTTGAGGCGCATTTGGTGGCCGAACCAAGTGGAGCGGTGGCTGCCGCGGGTGCACTGGCGCAAGGCGATTGCACCGACTGTGTCGCCATCCTCTCTGGCGGCAACGTCGAACCTGAACTATTCGTTCGCATCCTGAGTGGCGAGATCTAGGTCTCGGCGACCAGGCGACAGGCCTCGGCTTTGAAGTCGTAGTATTGCGATATGAAATCGGTGCAATCGGGCCAAACATCCTGCGTTACCCAATAGTCGCAGAGACCCAGGCGGTGGCAGATCGTCACGAATCTTGGATCGGGCATCATGGATTTGTTGGCAGGGATACTCAAATGGATCACTGGCAGCAACCCGCCGGATTCAAATACCGCCTGCGGGTCAAAGACACTGGCGAACGAGGCTTTGTCTGCCAGTTCAAACACCTCCTCCTTCAAGCCCAGGCGGTGGGCAAAGACCAGCATCGCAACCGGAAGCGTGCCAGTGCGAACCACCTCCGCCTGCATCTGACTCAGAACATAAGCGCGAATAGCTGCTGTTGGTGACCGCAACACCCCCATACCGAGCACCGCACTGACGGTCGCTTCGCCAGACTCAGCGGCTCCCAGGGTCTTGTATCTCTCAGCAAGGTGGTCCCAGCGTGGCCAGTCGGGGCGGGTCGTCGGCACGAACAGAGCGGCGACACACAGCCCGGGCGATTCTGGCCACCGGTCCAGAAAGACGTCAAACAAGGCGTCGCTCTGATCGGCGCGACCGGCGATCCCCGTCAGGCCCGCATACCAGATTGCGGGTGTGACATGCAGAGGGTCTAGATCATGCGCCTGTTGCAGATATCTCAGTCCCTGCTCAAAACGCCCCACCTGGGCGTAGAACTGTCCGACGTTGAACAGTATCCAAGGGTCGTTGGGTGATTCAGAAAGAGCTTTTAACTCAAGGGCTTCGCGCTGTGTAAAGCTAGATTTGGGTTCGAGCCACGCCAGAGCCGAATAGGCCAGGCCCGAACCTGGATCGAGTCGGAGTGCAGTCTCTGCCGCCTCGACCACCCGCGATCGCATGAGACTATAGGGCAACTCTTGAGGGGCGAGACGTAATTGAAGGGCCCTTGACATGGCCAGACCTGCCCAGGCTGGGGCGAATTTGGGAGCTTCGGCCACCACTTTCTCGAATAGGGTGATACGCGGGATGCGTGTCGATGAGCCGTCTGTGCGTCCCACGCCGATGTTCATCGCCTGTAGGTAGTGATCGTAGGCGACCGGGCCAATCGGTCCTACCGGAGAGGTGGGGGCAAAGGCAATTTTCAAGGCTGCCGCCACGGCGGCGGCGATTTCATCCTGAAGCGCGAAAATATCTGTCAACTCACGATCAAACCGGCTCGACCACAGACTAATGCCGTTGCTGCAATCGATAAGCTGAGCCGTTATTCGCACTCTCGAACCGCTGCGCCGAACAGAGCCATCCAGAATGTGAGTCGCATTCAGTTCGGCTGAGACGCGGCGCACCGACTTGTTCTGACCGCGGAATTGAAAGCATGAGGTGCGCCCGATCACCTTCAATTGGGTCCCGCGGGCTACGGTCTGTTGAATTTCCTCAGAGACACCGTCGGAAAAGAAAACCATTTCGGGATCGCCAGATAGATTCTCAAAAGCTAAAACTGCCAACACGGGTTGCGCAGGAGTTGGGGTGACGCTTTCAATAGGGCGGGTTACCTCAGAGATCGCTTGTCCGGTCAGTTCCTGGATGCTTTCAACGACACGTTGCCATGCAAGGTCGGCGGGCTCGCCGTGCCAGCCGCTCAGATCGACGCACTGAATCTGATTAAAGGGCAGGGGCAGGGCCGCACCGTCAAGACGCAATTGCACGAGAGTGCCGGCATTGCGGGCTATTTCCGCTTCGGCGCGGACCCAAAGAGATTTCGCTGCCTCGGCCGACCAGACGACGACAACAGCCTTGGCGGCTTTCAGACGCTCAGCAATAACGTCCGCATAGGCGCGGTGGGCGGGTAGCTGGTCATCACGCCACACCTCATAACCCAGCTGGCGCAATTGGTCTGCGATCTGCATCGACCGCACTTCGTTTGACCTTTCGTAGGAAACAAAGACGTCAGTCATGCGCGACTGCCATCCAGCCCACTGCCTCGCGGTAATTGACGAGCATTTTTTTGCAAAGCTGGTCCAGAAGCGTCATTTGGCGAGAGTGCAATAGTCCAGGCTCAACCTCCATAGCTGATCTGAACGGTCTCGTCTAAAGACTTGCACGAGGTCGAGTATTCTAATTCTGTCTTGACCTGCGGGAAAGTTAAAGAATTTCGAACGCCGAGCGTTACAGCTTAACGGTTGGGTATTTGCTCATAAACTAGCGGGACACACGTGTGGCTAAGACAATTATCGCAATTCATGCCCACCCCGATGACATCGAGATTCTGGCCGCCGGGACCTTAGCTCTGCTGTCGGCGAGGGGGCATCAGGTCCTGATTGTCACGGCCACCGCCGGAGAGGGTGGTTCAACGGCTACGGGGCCTGAGGAAACAGCGACGGTTCGCAAGCTCGAAGCCGCGACCGCTGCGGCGCTGATTGGCGCAACATATCGATGCGCTGGCCTCCCCGACCTGGGGGTTTTCAACACCGATGACGCTCGCCGCCGGATGACCGAGATCGTCCGTTGGGCGCGGCCTGATATAGTTCTGGCTCCGTCACCACAAGACTATCACCCCGATCATGAGGCGGTGAGCCTGCTGGCTCGAGATGCTTGTTTCGCCGCTTCTGTGCCCAACTATCAGGCCGGACCATCGCCGGCGCTGGAATCAATTCCACACCTTTATTTTATCGATGCGATCGGCGGCAGAGATCGGGATGGACGCCGGATTGCGGGGGACTTCGGCGTCGATATTGACTCCGGGTTTGCCACCAAATCGGCTATGCTTAACCAACACATCAGCCAACGGTCATGGGGCGCGCGCCAGCACGGCGTGAATGATCAACAGGCAGATATGGAGGCCTGGACCCGTCGGCGTGGCCGCGACTTTGGCGTCGCCCTGGCCGAGGGTTTCCGCCAATACGACCAGCACCCCTATCCGCACTCTCCACTATTGCAGGAGTTAGTAGGCGAGTGTCTGTTGGCACCGATTGGCGGGCGGGGTTAGCGCCCCAAGGCACTGGCAATCACCTCACTTAAGTGTCCGGCGTGATTTACCCTTATTCCGGCAGTCGACAAAGTAACGTGGCCTTCGTCAGCCCATTGGTGTAGCCGGCGGTTTACCTTTTCTCGCGAGACATTCAGGCGTCTGGCGATTTCGGTCTGGGTGAGAGCGACCTGGCCATGGGATCCCTTTTCGGCAAGCAGAAGGCGGGCGAGGCGACCGCCAAGATCGAGACGGGTCGATGCCTCAAGGGCAGAATTGGCATTTCGTAAACGACGGCAGAGCTCGGCGATCAGCTCCATCGCTGCCCGAGGTTCAGACTCCAGCACTTCGGTCAGTGCCGAACGGGGGATACGCCAGAGCCGGCAGCGACGGGTTGCCACCATATCGGCCGAACGTGGGCCGCCGTCCAGGACAGCCATCTCGCCAACGATCTCGCCTTCGCCAAAGGCCGCTAGGCGCACATCGCGACCGCCGGGTGTGCGATTGACCACTTCGAGTGCCCCTTCCAAAATGACGTAAACCGCATCCCCGGCATCGCCCGCCTGGCACAGGGTCGCGCCAGCCTCCAGACTGATCGATCCTCCAGCCTGGGCGAGAAAGCCGCGCGCGGAGACGGAAAGGCGGTGCAGGATCGCGCTGTCGTCGAGAGCTGCGACGACACGCCGCAGGGCAGAGTCTTGCTGGGCGTTTGCGACATACTGGTCTGGGCTCAAGGCTATTTTTTCCAATGATATATCAAAAACAAAGATGCTCGAACGGCTGTGCCAGGGGTCAAAAACCAGCCTTACGGTCGTCGCGGCGCGACTCATGCCGCGCTGAAGTGTGACCTAGGTCACAGTCTCGCTTTTTGCCAGGTGGCACAATCCCCGCGTTGGGGGAGTATTTTGTGGGATCCGGCTCAGGGAAAACGGTTCGATATGTCGCTCGCCAACCAAAATCGCCACGGCGTGATCAAATACTTGCTTGATGTGGTGCAAAACCAGCGCCTGGAACTGCTTGATGACATGGTCAGTGAGGATTTCACTTTCAACAACCTCCCCAGAACACTTGAACAGCAGAAGAAATGGATACGCGATCTGCATAAGCACCTGGGAACCTTCAGCGTTGAAATTTTGCAAATCATCGCCGAGCGCGAGGTCGTCGCGGTACATTGGCGGGTGAATATCGCGCCCAGTTGGGGTAAGTCCGCGTGGAAGGTGGAGGGGATGAATCTGATCACCTGCCACGAGGGTCGAGCAGTTTCCTCCGTGCAGGTTGGTGGTGAAGCGCTCAGTAGTGGCACCAAATCGCAGCCGCAGCCGCAGCCGAATTGGTCACCCTTCTGGGTCGCGGGCGCCAAACGCAGCGTGTTCGGACTTTTCGGTCACGCCCCCTAAGTTCGTCGAACCTTTTGCCAATCCAGAGGCTCTACCCTTTGGATCACCACACCCCAGCCCAACGCCCCCACCAACGCCACGCCACCGGCGATGGCGAATGCCAGTGTAAAGCTGTGGGTCCTGTCGACAAGCGCACCGGTCACGATCGGGGCAATGATGCCGGCAATATTGGCCAGGCCGTTCTGGACCGAGATGAACTTGCCAGCGGCGCGCGGGCCGCCAAGGGTCTGACCGATGGCATAGAGGGTCGGTGCATTAGAGCCAAAGAATATACCGGCCACAAACAGACTGACGACCGAGACGTCCCGGTCGCCAAGGACACATCCCAGCATGCCACAGGCCATGCCAATGTGGCTGGCGACGGCGAAGGTCTTGCGCACAAGCGTGACACCGCCGCCCGACTTGATCCAGCGGTCGCTCAGCCAACCGGCAACCACGCTGCTCGCCGCATAGAGCAGGTAGATTCCCCCTGCCAATTTTGCCATATCGGTCAGAGAAAACCCGCGGAAGTTGACCAAATATAGCGGCAACCAGGTGATGACAAAGTAGAAGACATAGTTGCCGCAAAACTGTGCCACCCCCGCACCCCAGGTCGCACGCCGGCTCAGGATCTCTGCAAAGCTCGGGGCTGTGGACTGTGTCGTGATTTTTGCCTGCCTAGAGGCCTGCCTGGTCGTCAGCATCCAGGGAACGAGCCACAAAAGTGACGTCAGGCCGAAAATGATGAAAACGTACCGCCAATTCAGGTGCGCCATCATGGTGCCGCCGAAAAATGTGCCAAAGGCTGGCCCCAGAGATAAACCCAAGGCGATAACGCTGTTGGCCGCGCCTAGACGGTGCTGTGGCATGTGCTGACCGATCAGTTTCGATGCACATGGGATCGCCGCGCTCTCACCGACCCCGAGTAGCAAACGTAGTGCCATGAGCATGACAAAACTGCTGGTCAGGCCGGTGAGTGCCGTTGCTATCGACCAGAGTGCGACACCCAGAGCCAGGGTGCGATAGGGATTGATCTTCTCAGCCAGCCAACCGGCCAGAATCTGGCCTGGCGTGTAGGTCCAAAAGAATGCCGAAAGCAGAATGCCGATCTGTGTTCCGGAGAGCTTAAGCTCAGTCTTGATCAGAGGAGCGGCAGTCGCCAGATTTCCCCGATCCACATAATTGATGAAGATCGCCAAGCCCAAAAGGGCGATCATGCCGCCAGTAATGCCTTTGACCTGTGGCCCGGCACCACCCCCCAGTTCGGCCATACCTTAGATCAACCGGCCGGGTTGGCGGTCGCTGTACTGTCCATCCGACACGAGGACCTCGCCGTTGACGATGACCCGCTCCACGCCGGTGGGCCTGCGAATGTATCGGCCTTGATCACCCGGCACGTCGTCAACCCAGATCTCCTCGCCGCGCGAGATCGTCTGAGGGTCAAACAGAACCAGATCCGCGAATTGATCATTTTTGATCAGACCGCGATCGGCGATATGCCATTTGTCTGCAAGTTCCGACGTCAATCGCTGAACCGCCCGCTCCAAAGTCAGGTCTCCGCGCTCACGGACAAATTTTTCAAACAGATAACAGGTATCTCCGGCCCCAGAGAACTGGGTGATGTGCGCGCCCGCATCGCCAGATCCGATATGGATCGTCTCGCTATTGAGCATCTCAGCCACGGCATCAGCGTCGCCGTGCAGATAGCCGTCCAGGCCAAATTCGGTCTTCAACTCGTCGGCCAGGGAGATGTCGAGCATAGCGGCAAAGAAACCCTTACCCTCTGACTTGGCGATGTCTTCGAGCAATTCACCTTCGTACCCGCGCGTGGCGGCGCTGTGTGTGCGTTTCACCCGCAGCGGAGCCAGAGCCGACTGGGCAATACGGCCCTCCTCGATCAGGGTCGCGCGGGATTGCGGATCGGTATAGAGCGCCATGCGGGCATCGTGAGGGGCTTCAAAGCTACGACGCCAAGCCACAGACTTTGACAATACTGCGGAGCCGCCGGAAAGCTGGATCGTCATATCCAGCGGTCGAACCTGAGTCTGAGCATACAGCGGCGCGCCAAGGACCCGCCAGTGATCAAAGCGTTCTAGGATCTGGCGCCAGGCCCCCGGCATGGTGGGCAGAGCGAGGATGGGCGACAGCGAGCAGGTTACTCCAGTCTCCAGAGCCAGGGCTCCCCATTCGTCAATACACGGAAAGCCCATGTCGCGTTTGAAGAAATTAGGAGCCACTTCAACCACGCCCCGTCCGGTTTGGGCCAGAACCTGCAACAGGGCGAGCTTTTCGCGTCTGTCCGCATAGTAACAGGGCAGCTGCCCGCCCAACTCGTCAAAGTGGTTGAAGGTAAAGGAAAGGCCAAATGCTCCTGCCGCCATGGCGTCGCGCAACACTTGGCACATGATCTCAAGTTCGTGGTCTGTGGCGTTTCGTTCCTGACAGGCTGCTCCCATGGCGTAGAGACGCAGGACCGAGTGGCCGATGATCGAGCCGACGTTCGGCCCTAAGCCAGCGCTCAGATAATTGAGATAGTCCGGTACGCTCTCCCATGAGAAGGGCACTGTTGCCTCTAACAATCGTCCTTCCATATCCTCGACAGAGCCGAACATGTGCATCACCTTGCCACGATCTGCAGCGCGCACGGGAGATAGGCTGATCGAGCAATTGCCCATGACCAGCGAGGTAACACCATGTTCCGGAGTCGGGGTGGCGTTGCGATCCCAGCATAGCTGTGGGTCATAGTGGGTGTGGATGTCGATAAAGCCAGGAGCCAGGACCTTGCCGGCCGCCTGGGTCTCGATGACGCCGACGCCCTCGAAGGCCCCGATTGCGACAATGCGATCACCGTGGAGCGCCACATCGCCCATGAAAGCTGGTGCGCCGGACCCATCGACGATTTTGGCGTTGCGAATGACGTGAGAAAACATCTTTGGCCCCCTAGAGCTTGATGATGTTTCGTCGAAACATCTGAATCAAGCTCTACACTTTTAGTTTAGAGCAGGATTCAGCTTTTTGATGATTCCATCAAAAACCATCCTGCTCTGACCTCAGCCCACAGCGTCCAGGCGGCTGATCACCCGCTTGGTACCCCAGTGGCTGGAAAGGTTGTTGCGAAAATAGGCTGGACGATCAGGCAATTTGTCCGTTTCCAGCCACAGCCGTTTCAGATGGCGCACCTTGCCGGTGGCTCTGTCATCCACATAGGGTGCGCGGCCATGTAACACATGGTAATTATTGATGAACTGCATATCGCCCGGTTGCAGATCCATGACGACACTGAAGGCACCGCTTTCAGCTTGCTGACGCATCCAGCCGAGAGCCTCGATCGCTTTGGGGGTCAGGCGCGGCGCGTCCGCGTGGCGCTGTGACGCCTGGATGTATGAGCCGATCAGGCGGACGAACAGTCTACCATTCAAGACGGTGAATACAGGTAGCTCATACCAGCCACGGGTGCCCGGGGCCTGCTCACCGCGAAAGTCATAGGGCTGGGATTTGTACAGTTCAGCCGCCAGATCTGGCCGTTCACGCACCAGGACGTTGTGCAGACTGACGGAGTTGCACACGGCGGACTGGCCGCCGCTGACGCCACTGGCCAGGCCCAGCAGGCCGACGAGGTCTGAGCCGTCACAGTGAAATTCCAGACCCACTTGACCCAGTTCATTGCCGCGCGCCGTGGGGTCGTCAGGTGCTTTGCCCTGATCGGTGACGTCTCCTAGCAGGTGCCCATACTTGTTTTGCGCCCACGGCCGGCCCAAATGCGCGCCGATGCCCCAATATGCCCAGCACAGGTCATCGTTCGAGTAGCGGTCTCGTGGCAGGCCCCGGATCAAGACGAAACCTCGACCGTCCATTAAGTCCCCGGCGATGTGGTCAAGGCGCGCACCAAAGGTCGGCAAGGGGAAATCATCCTTGCAGATCTCCAGCAAGTCGTCCGATTTCTTCCGTGCATGATGGATGGCAGCATCGACTTCGGCCAACTGGGGGGCCGTAAGCTGCTCGGTCCAGGCCAGGGGATCGGTTACATCCTCCGCGCGCCATTCGCAGGCGGTTTCCAGAACTTGCGGAATCATCGGCCTACTCCGCAGCCATAGCGAACGGCGCAGACTGAGCTCCGCGCAGCAAACGACCCGGCAGCGCATCGGTGGGCTCGCCATCGCGATAGGTTACCTGTCCGGCGACCAGGGTCGCCACATAGCCTTGCGCCTTCTGGATCAGGCGTCGTCCACCGGAGGGCAGATCATAGACCACCTGCGGCGCGTGCAGTTTCAGGGCAGCGTGGTCGATAACATTCAGATCGGCACGGTAGCCAGGCGCGATCAGGCCGCGATCATTCAGGCCCACAAGGCGGGCCGTATCCAAAGTGTGGCCTTTGATCACGGTCGCCAGATCGATCTTTGGCCCGCGCGTTCGGTCGCGCGTCCAGTGGGTAATCCAGGATGTGGGGAAGCTACCGTCACAGATCATTCCCACATGCGCGCCGCCATCCGAAAGGCCGGGCACTGTATCGGCATGAATGAGCATCTCGCGTGCCGGATCGAGGTTGCCGTTGGCATAGTTGAGGAAGGGCACATAAAGCATGCCGCGACCGCCATTTTGCAACATATGGTCCAGGGCGACGGCTTCGGCGCGCAAGCCCTTCGCCTGGGCCTCGAACCCCACAGTGGACTCTTCGGTGGGTTCGTAGTCGGGATCAGCCCCCATCAAGTGCATCCGCGTCCATTGGCTGGCATAGCCGCGAACGCCGCCGTCCGGCGCATTGTCGAACAATGCCTCGCGAAAGGCGCTGTCCGACAGTCTGGCGACCCGCCCGGCCAGGGTGAGGCCCGAAATCTCTTTGTACAGTGGATAGTGGGTAAACGGATTGACCGTCAGCTCCAGGCCGAGCAGCACCCCAACCGGCCGGACTGCAGTCTGAGCTTTCATTGGCAGGCCCGCAGCCACCGCATCCTCCAAGGCCGCCAGCAGGATCTTATAGGCCTGCGGCGCGATCGGACTTTGCAGGAGCGAAAACGACAGGGGCCGTCCGGAGCGCTCGACGATGCGCCGCAGCATGGCGAACTCAGCTTCCGGATCGGCGAAATCCGACACCACCTGCAGGACACCCTTACCGGCGGCGGCCAGACCCATGGCGATGCCGGTCAATTCCTCTTCGCTGGCAGTCAGGGTGGGGGTCGGCTGCCCGTCGCTGGTCTTATGGTTCAAGGTGCGGGAGGTGGAAAAGCCAAAGGCCCCTGCCTCAACTGCTTTTTTCGCTAACGCCGCCATGGCAGCGATGTCGGCCGGTGTTGCTGGCTCGCGATTGGCCCCCCGCTCGCCCATGACAAACACCCGCAGCGCCGCATGCGGTAGCTGGCTGGCGATGTCGATATCAAATCGTCGATGTTGCAGAGCATCGAGATAGTCAGGAAAGCTGGTCCAATTCCATTGCAGCCCCTGGCTTAAGACCGGAAAAGGGATGTCTTCCACCCCCTCCATCAGCCGAATCAGACGGTCGTGGTCTTCACCGCGACAAGGGGCGAAACCGACCCCGCAGTTGCCCATGACCACCGTGGTGACCCCATGCCAGGATGACGGCTGCATCCGGCTATCCCAGGTGGCCTGACCATCATAATGAGTGTGCACATCGACAAAGCCCGGCGTGACGATCAGTCCACGAGCGTCGATCTCTTCGGCCCCTGTGCCCCCGACCTCTCCGACTGCCGCTATCACTCCATCTTTGACCGCTACATCGGCTACATAGATGTCTCCGCCGGATCCATCGACCACCTGGCCACCCCGGATTACCAGATCATAGGCGCGTTGCATGGTCTAAATCCTCCCGATTTTTCACCATCGCGATTTGCTCCTGCTTGAGGGGGTGCCGTCAAGTGCGAATAGACCCCTTCGAAAATTCCCGGCGACGGCATAAGATCACTTTGCCACCGCCTATATCCACCCAGAAACCCGTAGTGAGCCCAGATATGACCGCCGCTAAGCCTGACTTTGATGCCGAAAACTTTCGTCGTTCCGGACGTGGAAAGATCTATGGGTCGATCCTGGATACCATCGGAGATACCCCTCTTGTCCGCTTGCCGAGACTGACTGCGGCGCTGAAACCCAAGGGTGAGGTGCTGGCCAAGCTGGAGTTCTTTAACCCCTTGGCTTCGGTCAAGGATCGCATCGGTGCGGCCATGATCGAGGCTCTAGAGATCAAGGGGCTGCTACCCCCCGGCGTAACGATCATCGAGCCCACCAGCGGCAATACCGGTATCGCCCTGGCCTTTGTCGCCGCGGCCAAGGGCCTGAAACTTATCCTGGTCATGCCCGAGAGCATGTCGCTGGAGCGACGCAAGATGCTATTGCTACTGGGCGCACGGCTCGAATTAACCCCGGCAGAGCGCGGCATGGCCGGAGCCGTGGCCAGAGCGCGTGAACTGGTGAATGAGATTCCAGGCGCGGTGATGCCGCAACAGTTCGAAAACCCCGCCAATCCCCAGGTGCACCGCGTGTCTACTGCTGAGGAAATCTGGAATGACACTGAGGGGGCGGTAGATGTCGTGATCAGTGGGGTTGGCACCGGCGGTACGATCACCGGGGTCGGTCAGGTGCTGAAAGCGAAAAAGCCATCGGTTCGCATGGTCGCGGTCGAACCCAGCAGCTCTCCGGTGCTGTCGGGTGGCCAGCCCGGGCCGCACAAGATTCAGGGTATCGGTGGCGGTTTTGTGCCCGCAATCCTGGATCGCGGTGTCATGGATGAAATCATCCAGGTCAGCAACGACGATGCCTTCGCCATGGCGCGCCAGTGCGCCAGGATTGAAGGCCTGCCAGTGGGCATTTCCTCCGGCGCAGCGCTGACGGCGGCTTTTGACGTAGCGTCGAGGCCCGAGATGGAAGGCAAAATGATCGTCGCCATAATCGCCAGCTTTGCCGAACGCTATCTATCAACTGCCCTGTTCGACGGGCTTTAAATTACCGACGGCCCGAACGTGATCACGCCCCACCTGGTTTGCGGCGGTTCCGCTGAGGCGATCATATTCTACGAGCGGGCTTTCGGCGCGATGGAGGTGATGCGACTGCCCACGCCTCGATCATGATCAACGGCAGTCGCGTCATGCCGGTCGACGAGAGGCCAAAATAGGGGCTAAGCGAGTCCAAACGGCTGGGCGGCACATCGGTGCAGATCCACATCACCGTGCCGGATATCGATGCGACCGTCGCGTGCGCCGTCGAGGCTGGAGCCACCGTTATCCTGGCGGTCGGCGAGCAATTCTGGGGCGATCGATCTGGCGTTTTCGATAACCTCTTTGGCCGCCGCTGTTCGATTGCGACGTCCTGTATGGCCAATGACGGCGCACTGGGGATGCGCAATCTGTTGGAATTCCGCGGAAGCCACCTGACCTTTTGCTTGCCAACCGCTATATCTAGCCTCCCATCATTTTGAAGGTTGGATATGGCAGAGTACGACGTCATCATCATCGGCGGTGGACCGGGAGGCTATAACGGGGCCATTCGCGCCGGTCAGTTGGGCCTGAAAGTCGCCTGCGTCGAGAGCCGCGCTACCCTGGGTGGGACTTGCCTGAACGTCGGTTGCATCCCGTCAAAGTCGTTGCTGCATGCCTCAGAGATGTTTGAGAGCGCGAAGAAAGATTTCGCCGGCCTCGGCATTGATGCCGACCCCAAACTCAACCTGCCCAATATGATGAAACAGAAGGCCGAGTCAGTGGGCCAGCTGACCAAGGGCATCGAGTTTCTGTTCAAAAAAAACAAGGTCGATTGGATCAGGGGGACCGCGCGCTTGGCCGGCACGGGCAAAGTCGAGGTGACCGACGCGGCGGGCCAGATCAGCATCCTTGAAGCCAAGGCTATTGTCATCGCCAGCGGCTCGCGCCCTGCGGAACTGGCCGGGGTGACAGTGGATCAGGTGCGGATCGTCGATTCAACCGGTGCCCTGGAATTGGCAACGGTTCCGCCGACGATGATCGTTATCGGCGCAGGCATTATTGGCCTGGAACTGGGCTCAGTCTGGCGTCGCCTGGGCAGTCAGGTCACTGTCGTGGAATACCTGGAGCGGATCACGCTTGGCATGGACGACGAGACGGCAAAGACCCTGCAACGGGCCCTGACCCGCCAGGGGATGAAATTCAAGCTGGCGACCAAGGTGACAGCGGCCAGCCTGACCGCCGACGGGGTTCAACTCAGTGTCGAGCCCGTGGCTGGTGGGCAAGGCGAGACCTTGAGTGCAGACTGTATCCTGGTCGCCATCGGCCGAACGCCGGTGACGCAGGGCCTGGGACTGGAAAGTGTCGGTATCGTGCCCGACGTGCGTGGCTTCATCGAAACCACGAACTTTGCCACTAGTGCGCCGGGCGTTTTTGCCATCGGCGATGTGACCCGTGGCCCCATGCTCGCCCACAAGGCCGAGGACGAAGCTGTCGCCTGCATCGAGACCATCGCCGGCATGTCTGGTCACGTTAACTACGATCTTATCCCAGACGTCGTCTATACCTATCCGGAAGTGGCCACAGTGGGCAAAACCGAGGAAGAGCTGAAGGCTGCGGGCGTCGCTTACAAGGTCGGCAAGTTCCCTTTTGCCGCCAATTCCCGCGCCAAGGTCAATCACGAGGGCGACGGCTTCGTCAAAGTCCTGGCCGACGCCACCACTGATCGTATCCTGGGCGTTCATATGATTGGCCCCTGCGTCGGCGAGATGATCGGGGAATATTGCGTGGCCATGGAATTCGGCGGTGCCTCCGAAGACGTCGCCCGCACCTGCCACCCCCATCCAACACGCTCCGAAGCCCTGCGCCAGGCAGCCATGGGCGTCGAGGGTTGGACGATGCAGGCTTAGTCACGCCCGCGGATGAGCTCTGGCATAGGCTTTGAGCAGGCCGGCGGCATCCACGGCTGTGTACCGCTGGGTGGTGGAGAGCGAGGCATGTCCAAGCAACTCCTGAATTGACCTTAGATCGGCCCCCGCGCCGAGCAGATGGGTGGCGAATGAGTGGCGCAGCGCGTGCGGCGTCGCCCGGTCGCTGAGGCCAAGGCGGCCGCGCAGGTTCTGGACTATCGCCTGGACGTGCCGGGGGCTAAGAGGGCCGCCGCGGGCAGCGCGAAATAGCGATGCGCCGGGATCCAAGGTGAAGGGCAGGGCGGCGAGATAGGCGTCAACCGCTGCCCTCACCGCCGGCAAAACTGGTGACAGTCGCGTCTTTCCTCCTTTGCCAAGTATCCGCAGAGCCTCAGGCAGAGGCGCATCCTGGCGTTTCAGAGACAGAGCTTCTGAAATCCGCAGACCGCATCCCCAGAGTAGGGTTAAGACCGCTTCGTCACGCAAGCTGGCCCAGAGTGGCTTGTCCGTATCATCCGCTGCCTCACCGATCAGACCGCGTGCCTGATCCTCGGTCAGAGGCCTGGGGACGGCGGGCTTGATGCGCGGGCCGCGGACCAGGGCGATGGCGGGGTTTGGCGCTTTAAGGCGCCGGTCGAGAAAGGCGTGAAAGTTGCGGATCGCCGAAAGGGCCAGGGACAATGATCGCGGTGCCAGGGGATGATCGCCACTGCGCCGCGCGGCCAGATAGGCGCGCAGTTCAGAGGCCGTAACGGTGCCCAGGCCGCTAAGCGTGATCGCTTCGCCGCGAT